>DASXAA010000120.1:0-4270 GCA_036407035.1 Thermoleophilaceae bacterium
CGGGCACGCCGATCAGCGTGACGCGCGCCTCGGCGGTCGAATGCGTGACGGCTGTGATCAGCGGCTGCTCCATCGTTTCGCCCTCTGCGACGACAACGGTACCGGGCGACTCGTCGAATGACGAGCGGCAGTGGATGCGAACGCCGTGGTTGCGCGCGTACTCGACCGAGCGCAGCTGCAGCACGCCGGCGCCGGAAGCAGACATCTCGAGCATCTCCTCGAACGTGACGACCGGGAGCTTGCGAGCGTCCGGGACGATGCGCGGGTCGGCGCTGAACACGCCGGCCACGTCGGTGAAGATCTCGCACACCTCGGCGCCGACCGCGGCCGCGAGAGCGACCGCCGTGGTGTCGGAGCCGCCGCGGCCGAGGGTGGTCACATCGAGCGAGTCCTGCGACACGCCCTGAAAGCCCGCGACCAGCACGATCCTGCCCTTGTCGAGCGCCTCCAGGATGCGATGCGCCTTGACCTCGAGGATCTTCGCCTTGGTGTGGGAGGTGTCGGTGACGATGCCCGCCTGCGATCCGGTCAGCGAGATCGCCTCGTGGCCGAGGTCGTTGATCACCATCGCCGCGAGGGCGCACGAGACGCGCTCCCCGGTGGACAGCAGCATGTCCATCTCGCGCGGGTGCGGCCGCGCCGAGACCTCGTGAGCCATCTCGACCAGCTCGTCGGTGTGCTTGCCGCGGGCGGAGAGCACGGCGACGACGCTGCTGCCCTCCTCGGCCCGCTGCACGATGCGGCGGGCGGCGCGCTTGATGCGCTCGGCGTCCGCCACCGAGGTGCCGCCGAACTTCATGACGACGCTCTGGGACGCGGCCTCAGGCATGGCGACGAAAGATAGCCTGGGTGCCGTACGGGATCGCCGCGAATCGCCGCCGGCTCGCCGGCCGGGCGAACTTTGGCGACTTCGCCCCCTATGGCGGGGTCAAATCGCCAAACGGCGGCGCGTCCGCCGGACTTTGGCGAGTTTGGTACCCCATAGGGTCCCGAAATCGACAAAGTTGCCGGGCCGGCTCGCCCGCGCGAGCAGGAACGAGCCGCACCCGCGCGCGGCCCGCCGATTCCCGCCGCGCCTCAGGCCAGCTGCGCCAACAGGCCCGGAACGTCCCAGAAGTTCATGTCGCGCACGACCAGCCCGTCGTCGCCGAAGTCGCTGAACGTGCAGCCCTCGACGCTGATCTCGCGTCCCGTGGCGGGGATGCCGAGGAAGTCGCCGCGGTGCACGGCCGTCACCCGCCAGCGATCGGCGTTCGAGGGCGGATCGATCAGCAGCTGGAGGCGCTCGAGCTGGAAGTCGCCGAACGCCTCGAGCAGGTCGGCCGCACGGGCGCGGATCGCCTCGCGGCCGCGCACCGGCTCGCCGGCGCCGGCGTCGATCAGCACGGCGTCCTCGGCGAAGACCGCGGCGACCGCGTCGGGATCGTGGGAGTTCCAGGCGTCGTAGGTGTCGTCGTTGGCAGTCTGGATGCGGGCTCTGTCGATGGGCATGGGACCGATGGTCTCACCGCCCCAGGCGGCCCGGCTCGGTCCAGTGTCGAGTTTGCCGGGCTCAGCTCGACAAAACTCGACACTCGACTTGGTCTACCGCGCGACCCGTTCGAGCTCGACGCGGTTGTCGTTGAACGTCGGCGCCGCGCCGACGTCGGTGAGCAGCTGTGAGGTCGTGGCCTGGGCGCTGCGGCCGTCCGGGTAGTCGCGGTTCCACCAGCCCATCGGGGCGACGAGCACGCCCGGGCGGGCGTCGTCGGACACGCGCGCGGAGCAGGTGAAGTCGCCGCGCTCGTTGAAGACGCGCACGAGCGAGCCGTCCTCGATCCCGCGCGGCGCCGCGTCGCCGGGGTGCACGACCACCTCGGGCTCCGGCTGCGCCGAGTGCTGGCGCTTCTGGTTCGCGAAGGTGGAGTTCAGGTAGAGGTGCGTCTTCGGCGTGACGATCGCGAGCGGGAAGCGCTCGGCGAGCGCGGCGTCCGCGACCTCGGCGGGTGTGACGTAGTCGGCGCGCAGGGTCACGCGCCCCGTCGCGGTCCCGAAGCCGCCCTCGGCGTGCGGGGCCGGGCCCTGGCCGAGGTCGACCTTGGCCCAGCCGCGCTCGCGCAGGCTCGCACGCTCCAGCTCGGCGGGCGCGCCGTCGAGGAGCGCCGCGGCCAGCTCCTCGTCGGTCTCCGAGAAGCACGGATCGTCGAGGCCCAGCCGAGCGGCCAGCAGGCGGAAGAGCTCCGTGTTCGGCCTGGCCTCGCCGAGCGGCTCGATCGCGGGCTCGCTCCAGGTCACGTAGTGGTGGCCCCAGGAGAAGAGCACGTCGAGGTGCTCGAGCTGGGTCGTCGCCGGGAGCACGACGTCGGCGCGTGCGGCGGTGTCGGTCATGAACTGCTCGTGCACGACCTTGAACAGGTCCTCGCGGGCGAGCCCCTCGAGCACGCGCTCCTGGTCCGGTGCGATCGCGGCCGGGTTCGAGCTCCAGCACACGAACGCCTTCACGGGCGGGTCGAGGCCTGGATCGGTCAGCGCGTGGCCGAGCTGCGACATGTTGATCGTCCGCACGGGGCCGGGGCGCAGGCCCTCGCGCTGCAGCGGTTGGGCGCTGACCACTCCGGCGGTGGCGGTCGGGATGTACGAGCAGCCGCCGCCACGGTCGCGCCAGGCGCCTGTGAGGGCCGGTAGCGACGCGATCGTGGAGTACGCGGCGGGCGCGCCCCGGTGGCGCTGGGCGCCAACACCGAGCCGCAGCAGCGCCGGGCGCGTGGAGGCGAACTCGCAGCCGACGCGGGCGATCGTCGCCGCGTCGACGCCGCAGATCTCGGCGCACCGCTCGACCGGGTACTCGGCGAGCGTGGCGAGCAGCTCGTCGTAGCCGTCGGCGTGGGCGCCGCACCACTCCTCGGCCTGGAGGCCCGCGTCCACGACCGCCCGCATCATCCCGATCGCCAGCGCCGCGTCGGTGCCGGGCAGCGGCCGCAGGTGCTCGTCGGCCACGCGCGCGGTGCGGCTGCGGAACGGGTCGACGACCACGAGCCGCGCGCCCGCCTCGCGCGCGTCGAGCAGCTTGCGCCACAGGTGCGGCGCCGTGGACATCGGGTTCCAGCCCCAGAGCAGCAGGTAGCGGGCGTGCGGCCACTCCTCGGGGTCGACCTCCGGCGAGACGCCGTGGGCCATCGCCACGCCGACGATCCCGGCGGTGGCGCAGATCGTCCGCTCGAGGTTCGTGGCGCCGAGCGCGTTCATCACGCGGGCGCTCATCGTGTTGCCCTGGATCAGGCCCTGGGTGCCCATGTACGAGTAGGGCAGGATCGCCTCGCCGCCAAACTCGTCCCGCACGCGACGCAGCTCATCGGCGACGCGATCGAGGGCCTCGTCCCAGGACGCCCGCCGCAGCTCGCCGCGCTCGCGGACGAGCGGGTGCAGCACGCGCTCGCCCGAGTACACGCGATCCAGGTAGTTCGACACCTTGCCGCAGAGGAACCCGGCCGTGATCGGATGCTCCGGATCGCCCGCCACGCGGGTGGCCCGCCCGTCCTCGACGGTCACGAGCATCGCGCACGTGTCCGGACAGTCGTGCGGGCAGGCGGCGCGAACGGTGCGAGAGGCCATGGTCAGATGCTGGCGATCCGGGGCGACGGGCGCAAGCGGCGCCTACAGCGCGTGCCGCCCCCGCAGCGCCCGGCCGAGGGTGATCTCGTCGGCGTACTCGAGGTCCGAGCCGACCGGCAGCCCGCTCGCGAGGCGCGTGACCGCCACGTCGGGGGCGCGCTCGCGGAGGGCGTCGGCCAGGTAGAGGGCAGTCGCCTCGCCGGTGGTGGTCGCGTTGGTCGCGATCACCACCTCCCGGATGCCGGCGCCGTTCTCCACGCGGCCCAGCAGCTCGACGATGTGGAGGTCCTCCGGGTCGACGCCGTCGATCGGCGAGAGCGCCCCGCCCAGCACGTGGTAGCGGCCGTGGAACTCGCCCGAACGCTCGATCGGGATCACGTCGCTCGGCTGCTCGACCACGCAGATCGCCGAGGTCTCCCGCTTCTCGTCCTGGCAGATCCGGCAGGTGGACTCCGTCGCCAGGTTGAAGCAGACCTCGCAGTGCCCGACGGTCTCCTTGACCTCGCGGATCGCGTCGGCGAGGCCGAGCGCCTCCTCCTCGGACGCGCTCAGGATGTGGAACGCGAGCCGCTGCGCGGTGCGCTGCCCGATGCCGGGCAGCCGCGCGAGCTCGGTGATCAGCCGGTTGACGGGGGCTGCGAACAGGAGAGCAAGCCTAGTGCGGTGCTCGGCCGCCGCC
>DASXAA010000121.1:0-28129 GCA_036407035.1 Thermoleophilaceae bacterium
GTGAGCTCGGCCTCGTGGGCCTCGATGCGGGCGTAGGCGTCGTCGAGGCTGCCGTCGCCGAGCGAGGCGATGTACTCGATCGCCGCGGTGGCGCCCGCGATCGCCTCGTGCGACTGCGTGCCCGTCTCGAACCGGTGCCCGGGTGGCCACTCCTCGGCGGGCCGCACGCGGTCGGCCGGGAGCGACTCGGCCAGGTCCTGCCGGATCGCCGCGATCCCGAGGTGCGGCCCGAAGAACTTGTACGGCGAGCAGATCAGCACGTCGAGCCCGAGCTCGCGCGCCCGCAGCCGGCGGTGGGGCGCGAGGTGCACGGCGTCCGCCCAGGCGAGCGCGCCGGCGCGCCTCGCGGCCGCGCTGATGCGGGCGGCGTCCGGGATCGAGCCGACCGCGTTCGAGGCGAGCGTGAACGCCACCACGCGCGTGCGCTCGCCCACCAGCCCCTCGAGCGCGTCCACGTCGAGCGTGGCGTCCTCGGCGCGGATCGGCGCCCGGCGCACGACCAGGTCGTGGTCGCGCGCGACCAGCAGCCACGGCGACACGTTGGCGTCGTGGTCGAGGTCCGTGACGACGATCTCGTCCCCCGGCTCGAGCGTCCGCGCGACCGCGTGGGCGAGCAGGAAGTTGAGCGTGGTCATGTTCGCGCCGAAGGCGATCTCCTCCGGGCGCGCGCCCGTGAAGGCCGCCGCCGCCTCGCGTCCCCGCTCCAGCACGGCGTCCGACTCGATCGAGGTGCGGAAGGCGCCGCCGAGGTTGGCGTTCGAGTCGCGCAGGTAGTCGGCGACGGCGTCCATCACCTCCTGCGGCACCTGCGAGCCGCCGGGGCCGTCGAGGTACACGGCGTCGCCGCGCAGCGCGGGGAAGCGCTCGCGCACGGCCGCCACGTCCAGACTAGGCCGCGGAGCGCTCGCCCTTGAGGAAGTTGAGGAGGCCACCGGCCAACAGGATCTCACGCTCCCGCGGGGCCAGGTCGTGCGAGACGGAGAGCTCGTCGCCGGACTCCTCGATCTGCACCGTGACCCGGTCGCCGTCCTCGATCTCGTCCCGCACCTTGGGCAGGGTCCAGGTGTCACCGACGTTCGCGCGCTCGTAGTCGGACTCGTCCGCGAACGTGAGCGCCAGGATGCCCTGCGCCACCAGGTTGCGGCGGTGGATGCGCGCGAACGACTTCGCGAACACCGCCCGCACGCCGAGCTGGAGCGGCGCCAGCGCCGCGTGCTCGCGCGACGACCCCTGGCCGTAGTTGTGGCCGCCGACGATGAACCCCGACCCCCACTCGCGCATCCGCTTGCGGAACTTCGGGTCGCGGTGCTGAAAGGTGAACTCGGCGATCGCCGGGATGTTCGACCGGTACGACATGACGATCACGCCGTCGGGGGCGAGGTCGCCGGTCGAGATATTGTCCTCCTGGACGGTGGCGATCCGCGCGCTGAGGCTGTCCTCGAGCGGCGTGTGCTCGGGCGGCGTCTTGATGTTCGGCCCGCGCGGGATCTCGATCGAGTCCGCCTCGTCCTCGGGCGCCGGCGGGAAGATGTGCACGTCGTCCACGTACGGCTTCAACTCCGGCATCTCGCGCTTCTCCGGCGGGTCGCCGTACTCGCGCGGGTCGCGGATCTCCCCGTGAAGCATCGACACCGCGGCGACCGCCGGCGAGCAGAGGTACACGGAGTCCTCCGGAGTGCCGGAGCGGCCCGGGAAGTTACGGTTGAACGTGCGCAGCGAGTTGGCGTTTGAGGGCGGCGCCTGGCCCATACCCACGCACGGTCCGCAGGCGGGCTCCAGCATCCGCACCCCGCCCTCCACCAGCTGCTGGTACACGCCCGACTCGGAGATCGCGACGAGGATCTGGCGCGACCCGGGCGTGGCGGTGGCGGTGCAGCGCTCCGCCACCTGGCGGCCGCCGTGGGCGGCCAGCAGGGCCGCGGGCAGCGCGAGGTCGCCGAACGCCGAGTTCACCGACGAGCCGATGCACACCTGCTCGACGTGCGTCCCGGCGACCTCCTCGACCGGCACGACGTTGTCCGGGTTGTGCGGCTTCGCGACCAGCGGCCCCAGCTCGCCGAGGTCGATCTCCACGCGGTCGTCGTACTCGCAGCCGTCGTCGGCCGCCAGTTCCTCGAAGTCGTCCTCGCGTTCCTGGCGGCGGAGCCAGTCGAGCGTCTGGTCGTCGGGCGGGAACACCGCGGCGGTGGCGCCCAGCTCGGCGATCGTGCCCCGCTCGGGCACGGTCAGGTCGGCGGTGCCGGGCCCGGTGAACTCGAACACCTTGTCCTTGCCGCCGCGCACGGTCAGGCGCCGCAGCAGCTCGAGGATGATGTCCTTCGCCTGCACCCACGGGCGCGCGAGCCGGCCGTCGAGGTGCACCTCCACGACCTCGGGGCACTGGATCTCGTACGGGTGGCCGCCCATCGCCACGGCCACGTCGAGGCCGCCGGCCCCGATGGCGATCATCCCCAGCGCGCCGCTCGTGGTCGTATGCGAGTCGGCGCCGACGAGGATGTGGCCCGGCCGCGCGTAGCGCTCGATGTGCACGTAGTGGCAGATGCCGTTGCCCGGGCGCGAGTAGTGCAGGCCGTACTTGCGGCAGAGCGCCTGCAGCATGCGGTGGTCGTCCGGGTTCTTGAAGTCGAGCTGGATCACGTTGTGGTCCACGTACTGGACGGCGCGGTCGACCCGCACGCGCGGCACGTCGAGCTGCTCGAACTGCATCAGGGCCATCGTGCCGGTGGCGTCCTGGAGGAGCGTCTGGTCGACCTTGACCGCGATCGGCGTACCCGGCTCGAGCTCCCCCTCGACGAGGTGCTCGCGGAGGATCTGGCGTGTCAGGTTCTCGGCCACGGCTAGCCCGAGGCCAGCTGGCCGAGCACGTAGTGCAGGATCCCGCCGTGGCGGTAGTAGCGCCACTCGTTCGGGGTGTCGATCCTCACGCGCGCGTCGAACTCGACCTCGCCGGCCTTCACGTGCAGAGTGCGGGCGCCCTCCTCGAGCGGCGCGAGGTCGAACGTCTCGTGGCCGGTGAGCGCGAGCGACTCGACCGACTCGCCGTCCGGGAACTGGAGCGGCAGCACGCCCATCCCGAGCAGGTTCGAGCGATGGATGCGCTCGTACGACTCGGCGATCACGAAGCGCACGCCGAGCAGCCGCGGCCCCTTCGCGGCCCAGTCGCGCGACGAGCCCGAGCCGTACTCCTTGCCCGCCAGCACGCAGAGCGGCACGCCCTCGCGCGCGTACTCCATGGCGGCGTCGTAGATCGTGGTCTGCTCGCCGTCCTTGACGGTGAAGCCGCCCTCCGTGCCGGGCGCGAGGCGGTTGCGCAGGCGGATGTTGGCGAACGTGCCCCGCATCATCACCTCGTGGTTGCCGCGCCGTGAGCCGTACGAGTTGAAATCACGCGGCTCGACGCCGTGCTCGATCAGGTACCGGCCGGCGGGCGAGTCCTTCTTGATCGAGCCCGCCGGGGAGATGTGGTCGGTAGTGACGCTGTCGCCGAGCAGCGCGATCACGCGGGCGCCCCCGATCTGCTCGAACTCGGTCGGCATCTCCTCGAAGTACGGCGGGCGCTTGACGTACGTCGAGTCCTCGTCCCAGGCGTAGCGGTCGCCCTCCGGCACGGGCAGCGCGTTCCAGGCCTCGTCGCCCTCGTACACCTCGCCGTAGCTCTTGCGGAACATGTCCGACTCGATCGCGCTCTCCACCTCGGCGTGGATCTCCTGCTGCGAGGGCCAGACGTCGCGCAGGTAGACGTCGTCCTGGAGGGGTTCCGTCAGCAGGTCCACGTCCATGCGGCCCGCCAGCGCGTAGGCCACGCACAGCGGCGGCGAGGCGAGGTAGTTCATCTTCACCTCGGGGTGGATGCGGCCCTCGAAGTTGCGGTTGCCCGACAGCACCGACGCCACCACCAGGTCGCGGTCGGTGATCTCCTTCGAGACCTCCTCCGGCAGCGGCCCGGAGTTGCCGATGCAGGTGGTGCAGCCGTAGCCGACCAGGTCGAACCCCAGCTCCGAGAGCGGCTCGATCAGGCCGGCGCGCTCGAGGTAGTCGGTCACGACCTTCGACCCCGGCGCCAGCGAGGTCTTCACCCACGGCCGCCGCGTGAGGCCGCGCTCCACCGCCTTCTTCGCCAGCAGGCCGGCGCCGATCATCACCGACGGGTTCGACGTGTTCGTGCAGCTCGTGATCGCCGCGATCACCACCGCGCCGTGGTCGAGGCCCTCGCGGCGGTCGGCCAGCGTGGAGCCGTGGCTGTGCCCGGCCGGCGCCGGCATGCCGACGCCCGTGACCCCGGCGGTGTCGGCGGGCGGATCGCTCGCGGGGAACGACTCGGCGGCCGCCTCGTCGTGTGAGTTCATCTCCACGTCGGCCATCTCGGCGAGCTCGGCGCGGAAGTCCTCGGCGGCGTCCGATAGCGCGACGCGGTCCTGCGGCCGCTTGGGTCCCGCCAGGCTCGGCTCGACGTCGCCGAGATCGAGCTCGAGCGTGTCCGAGTACACGGACTGCTCGGAGTCCTCGTCGTGGAACAGGCCCTGCTCGCGCGTGTAGGCCTCGACGAGGGCCACACGCTCCGGCGGACGGCCCGAGAACTCGAGGTACCGCAGCGTCTCGCGGTCGACCGGGAAGATGCCGCAGGTGGCGCCGTACTCGGGCGCCATGTTGCCGATCGTGGCGCGGTCGGCCAGCGGCAGCTTCGCCAGCCCGGGCCCGTGGAACTCCACGAACTTGCCGACCACGCCGCGCTCGCGCAGCATCTGGGTCACGGTCAGCACGAGATCGGTCGCCGTCGAGCCCTCGGGCAGCGCGCCTGTCAGCCGGAAGCCCACCACCTGGGGGATCAGCATCGACACGGGCTGGCCCAGCATCGCCGCCTCGGCCTCGATCCCGCCGACGCCCCAGCCGAGCACGCCGAGGCCGTTGATCATCGTCGTGTGCGAGTCGGTGCCGACGAGCGTGTCGGGGAACGCCTGCCCGTTCCGCGACTCCACCACGCGCGCGAGGTACTCGAGGTTCACCTGGTGGCAGATGCCGGTGTTGGGCGGCACCACCTTGAAGTTGTCGAACGCGGTCCGGCCCCAGCGCAGAAATGCGTAGCGCTCGCGGTTGCGCTCGAACTCGAGCTCGGCGTTCCGCTGGAAAGCCAGCCGCTCGGCGAACACGTCCACCTGGATCGAGTGGTCGATCACGAGCTCCACCGGCACCAGCGGATTGATCCTCGCCGGGTCGCCGCCGAGCTCGTCCATGGCGTCGCGCATCGCTGCCAGGTCCACGATCGCCGGAACGCCCGTGAAGTCCTGCATCAGCACGCGCGCCGGCCGATACGCGATCTCCGTCGACGGCTCGTCGGTCGTGACCCAGGTGGCGACCGCCTCGGCGCCCTCGTCCTCGCCGTTTCGCAGCAGGTTCTCGAGCAGGATCCGTAGCGAGTACGGCAGCCGGGCGACGTCGTACTGCGCCTGGAGGGCGTCGAGCCGGAAGATCTCGTGAGAACGCCCACCGACCTCGAGGGTGGAGCGGGCGCCGAAGTTGTCGGAGTTCGTCACACCTTGAAAGCTACCGACGGGCGGGCGACCGCAGCGCGGCGCGGATACCGTACGGCCGTCCGATGCACGACCTGGCCTGCGTCATCCACCTGCACTCGCTCTACTCGGACGGGACCGGCACCGTTCCCGAGATCGCCCGCGCGGCGCGGCGGGAGGGCGTGGACGTGGTCGTGCTCACCGACCACGACAGTCTCGAGGCGAAACATCGCGGCGAGGAGGGCTGGCACGGGAGCGTGCTGGTGCTGGTGGGCGAGGAGGTGTCACCGCCCGCGCGCGACCACTACCTCGCGTTCGGCATCGACGAGGAGATCGACCACGACGGCCTCGACGCGGCCGGGATCTGCCGCGCCGTGCGGGACGCGGGCGGCTTCGGCTTCGCGGCGCATCCGTTCTCGGAGGGCTCCGCGCGCTTCAAGCGCGCGGTCGGGATGCCGTTCACCGCCCTCGACTGCGACGCGCTCGACGGCATCGAGCTGTGGAGCTTCGTCAACGACACCGCGGCCGCGGCCGCGAGCATCCCGGAGCTGATCCGGTTCCTCGCCACACCCGGCCGTGTGCTCGAGCATCCGCCGGAGCGCAACATGCGCGGCTGGGACGAGATGTGCGCCACGCGCCAGGTGGTCGGCATCGGCGGGCTCGACGCGCACCAGTACGGCAAGCGGATCGGCCCGATCGTGCCCGTCCGGGTGATGGCCTACCGCCGCTCCTTCCGCCACCTGCGCACGCACGTGCTGTGCGACGAGGCGCTGAACGGGGACCTCGCTCACGACGCCGAGCAGGTGTACGCGGCGCTGCGCTCGGGCCGCTGCTACATCGCGGTCGACTCGGTGGCGCCGGCGCGCGGCTTCGGCTTCTGGGCGGAGCGCGATGGCGAGCGGGCCGAGATGGGCGGGCGCGCGAGCCCGGGCGGCTGGACGCTCCACGCGCGGGCGCCGCTCGACGCGCACTGGCGGCTGCTGCGCGACGGCGGGCTGGTCGCGGAGGCGGGCGGCACACAGCTGTCGGCGCCCGCGGACGAGCCGGGCGTGTACCGCGTGGAGGCGCTGCGGCGCGCGCGTGGCCGCGACCGCACCTGGGTGCTCTCGAACCCGGTCTATCTCAAATAGGGTCTCGACCCCATGGCGCGATCCCTGCCGAGCTAGTGCAATTTGGCACATCGGCAAGGGAGGAATGGGACATGCCCCGCTACATCTGTCCAAGCTGCCATGAGGTGTCGGAGTCCGCGGGCATCTCGCGGTTCGACTGGTGCACCGCCTGCGGCCAGCCGCTGACCACCCACGATCTCGTACCGGTGAGACCGAGCGTGCTCGCCGTCGAGGATTCCGGCGTCCCGATGGAGGAGGAGGCGGCGCCCGCGCCGCCGGCCGCCTGATCGTCTACGCGTCGCGCGCGGCGAGCTCGGCGCCGCGCGCAGCGCCGGCGCTCGCGATCACCACGAGCGCGATCGCCACGATCTCGCGCGGCACGAGGTCCTCGCCCAGCACGACGAATCCCGCCAGTGCGGCGACGGCCGGCTCGAGGCTCATCAGCACGCCGAACGTGCCTGCCGGGATGGTGCGCAGCGCCTCCAGCTCGAGCGAGTAGGGGATGGCGGTCGACAGGACGGCGACGGCCGTGCCGAGGCCGAGCACCTCCGCCGTCAGTAAGTCGCCGCCGCCGTCGACGACGCCGATCGGGATCAGCACCACGCCGGCGCAGACCATCGCGAGTGCGAGGCCGGAGCCGCCGGGGAAGGCCCGTCCCACCCTGACCGTGAGCAGGATGTAGGTGGCCCAGAGCGCGGCCGCGGTCAGCGCGAAGACAACGCCGAGGGCGTCGAGGTCGGCGCCGCCGAAGTCCGACAGCAGCAGGATGCCGGCCGCCGCCAGGCCGACCCAGAGGAGGTCGAGCGGCCGCCGTGAGCCGACCACGGCGACTCCGAGCGGGCCGATGAACTCGAACGTGACCGTCACGCCGAGCGGGATCCGCTCGAGCGCCGCGTAGAAGGCGAGGTTCATGGCCGCGAGCGTGAGCCCGAAGGCGACGATGAGCACGAGGTCCGCCCGCGGGTGCCCCAGGACGGCGGGGCGCCAGACGGCAGCGAGGATGACCGCGCCGATCGCGACGCGGATGAAGACGGTCCCGCCGGCGCCGATCTCGTCGAAGAGCGACTTCGCGATTGCCGAGCCGAACTGCACCGACGAGATCGCCATGAGCACCAGCGCGGTCGGGGGCACGCGCGCGCGGCTCGGGCTGGCGGGCGTGGCTGGCACCCGCGAGTTGTAGCGGCCTCAGTGGTGGCGGTGCCGCGTGTGGTGGTGGTGGTGAGGGGCGTACCGGCCGAAGTGGCGCAGCCTCAGCTTCCGGCTCAGTCCGGAGGCCATCCCGGTGTCGGGCCAGAACCCAACTCGCAGGCGAGCGTTCAGGTACGGGACTCGTGCGAGCAGAGCGTGCCCCGGCGGCGACGGGCGCAGCGCGAGCCGCACGCGGCCGGCATCGCTCGCCACGGCCTGTCCACGGGCGAGCGTCAGGGGCGCGCCGTTGGGCCGCCGTCCGGTGGCGACCGCCCACAGCTGGCCGGCCGCGGGCACCCTGAGCGTGAGGATCACACCGCCGCGCGGCCGGTGCCGGGCACGCAGGAGCGCGAGCCCCCCGCGGCGGGCCCGGCGGCCGGCGGCCGGATCCGGCGGCGGCGCGGGCTCGGCCGGCTCGGCGCCGCCGCCGGCGTCCGGGTCCTCCGACTCGTCGCCGAGGCCGTCGCCGTCCGCGTCGGGCTCGACGCTCGCGTTGAAGAGGAGCTCGCGGGCTCCGCCCTGGGACGCCGTGCAGGGCGCGCACGGCGTCGGGAACCTGACGAACGGAGCGCCGTCGTCGAGGCGGGTGCCGAGGTCGATCTCGCCCGGGTGGAACAGGAAGCCGATCGAGTCACCAGGCTGGACGGCGAGCCGCAGGTCTGTCGCCTCGCTGACCGTGCCCTCCACGGTGGCGTCGACCGGGACGGGGGCCGAGTCCACGACCGTCATCGAGCCGCCGGCCCCCGGCCGCACGACCGCGACACGCGGGTCGTCGCCGGCGGCGAGCCGGACGGCGTGCGCCTGCACCGACGTGACGACGCCGGGCTCCTCGACGGCGACCGGCTCGCCACCCAGCGTGAGCTGGCGGACGCCAAGCGCCGCGTCGCCGCACCCGTCGTCGCAGACGAAGCCGTCGGGCGATGCCCCGGGATCGGGGCTCCCGAGCACCGTGGAGGCCGTCGCGGACGGGGCGGCGCCGGCGGCGGCGAAAGCAACCGCCAGCCACGCCAGGTGAACGAGCCGGGGGACCATCGAGCAGTTCTTCGCGTGTGCGGGCGAAGCGGATCACTGGGGCGTGCGCGCGCGCCGGCGGAGCGGGTTGCCGCGGGACCGGCGGCGGGCGAGCCGCGCCGCGGGCCGGCGCCGTGGCGGGTCGGGCGTTCACTGCGGGCAACCAGGGGTGGGTCCCCCGGGGGGTGGGCTGTTTTGCGTCCGGCATTTGGACGGAAACCAGCCCACCCCCTCGGGCCGACCTTGCTCCGCCGCTCCGGACCACCCTTGGTTGCCTGCCGTAAGCGGTCGCACGTAGGCCGCCGCGGGCGGAGATCGGTGCGCCAGCGGGCGGAGAACGCCGCGCTGGCCGCCCCTACCTCCCGAACCTCCCCCTCTCCAGCGTCCGCTCCATCACCCCCGGGTCATAGCCCGGCAGTTCCCCTGTCCGCGCCAGCGCCTCCTGGTACGCCGTCATCGCCTCCTTCGCCTCCGGCGTCCCCGCCGTCGCCAGGAACTCGGCGCGCTCCAGGCGGAGGCCGTCCGCCAGCGGCAGCGATCCGCCCTCGTACACCGCCCGCTTGCACGCCGCCACCGCCCCCTTCGTGCGGCTGCCGAGCCGCACCGCGAGCGACAACGCCCGGTCGAGCAGCTCCTCGGCCGGCACCACCTCGTCGACCAGTCCCAGCTCAAGGGCCTCCGCCGGCCGCAACGGTCCGCCGTCCAGCACCAGCCGCAGCGCGCGTGCGCTGCCCAGCAGCCGCGCCAGCCGCTGCGTTCCGCCGCCCCCCGGCGGGAAGGCGAACAGGATCTCGGGCTGTCCGATCAGGTGGTCGCCTTCGGCCATCAGCCTCACGTCGCACGCCAGCGACAGCTCGCAGCCTCCCCCCTGCGCCGACCCGTTCAGCGCCGCCACGAACACCGCGCCCGAGCGGTTCATCCGCAGCAGGATCTCGTGGAAGCGCTCGAGCGCGAGCACGCCCGCGGCCGGGGAGCGCTCGAGCGCGCGCCGCGCGGGCCCGAGGCGCCGCAGCGCGCCCACAGCGCGCAGCGTCGCGGCCGCCGCGCGGCGGCCCACCGCCGGCCCGGCCTCGGCGCCTGCCACCAGCTCGCCGACGTCGTAATGCGCGAGGAAGCGCTCCGGGTGGGCGCCCGTCAGCACCACGCCGCCCACACCCGCGTCCGTCTCCGACCGCTCCACGAGCCGCTCCAGCCCGTCCACGATCGACCGGTCCATCAGCCCGTGCGGCGGGTTCTCGAGAGTCGCGAGCAGCACCCGGCCCCTCTGCTCCACGCGCACGGTCCCCACGGTCAGAGCGGGAGCACCCGGTCGAGGAGCGCGTACAGCGGCCGCCGCTGAAGCTCCGGCCGCAGCCAGACGACGTAGTCGAGCAGCGCGAGGCTGGTGGCGATCTGGAGGTCGGCCGCGTTCAGCTGCTCCCCGTTCAGCACGCCCTCCGCGACCCAGGCGTCCACCCGGTCGAGGTCGCCGCCGATCCGCTCGCGATCCTCCCGCTGCACCCGGGCGGTCGCGCCGAACACCAGCACCACCAGACGCCCGATCGCCCGCCGCTGACGGTCGTTGCGAGCGAGCAGCACCCCGAGCCGCCCCTCGCGCCCGCGCGCGTAGAGGCCGTCGGGGTCATTCGTGCCCGCCGCGGCGGCGATCCGGCGCGCGCGCGGCTGGAGCACCTGCTCGCCGAACCGCTCGGCCTCCTCCACGCGCGCCCGCAATGACCCATCGGCGGGCAGCAGGCGCGGCTCCGGCACCGCGAGGTCGAGGTCGCGGGCGATCGACCGCGTGCCCTGCATCTTCCTGCCGTCGAGCGCGATCGCCGGGACGGTCCATCCGGGGAAGCCGCGCAGTCGCACGAGCAGCCGATGCGGGCCGGCCGGCAGGTTCACGCGCTCGTAGTCGATCCCCTTGTGCACCAGCATCAGCTCGCCGGTGCGGCTGGGGTGCGATCCGGGGATCGCGTAGAGCTTGGCCGCGGCCACGTGCGATTTCTATCGCGCGCGGCCGAGGCTTGCAGGATCTACGAGGCGGCGGACTCGGCGGCCGGGGCCCAGTGCGCCTCAGGGTCCGGCGGCGCGTCCCGCAGGTAGGCCTCCGCGTCGAGCGCAGCCATACACCCCGTCCCGGCCGCGGTGACGGCCTGGCGGTAGGTGTGGTCGGTGAGGTCGCCGGCGGCGAACACGCCCGGCAGCTTCGTGCGCGTGGAGCGCCCCTCGACCAGCACGTAGCCCTGGTCGTCCAGGTCGACCTGCCCCTCGATCAGCTGCGAGTTCGGCCGGTGCCCGACCGCGATGAACGCGCCGCTGATCTCGAGCTCCTTGGTGGAGTCGTCGTCGCGATTGCGCAGCACGGCCTTGTCGAGCGAGCCGTTCTCGCCCGCCTCGAAGTGATCGACAACGTACGGCGTCAGCAGCTCGATGTTGCCGGCCTCGCGCGCGCGGTCGAGCATGATCGCCGACGCCCGGAACTCGGGCCGGCGGTGCACGATCGTCACCTTGTCGGCGAACTTCGACAGGAACGTGGCGTCCTCCATGGCGGTGTCGCCGCCGCCGACCACGATCGTGTCGGCGCCGCGGAAGAACGCCGCGTCGCAGGTGGCGCAGTAGGAGACGCCCTTGGCGGCCAGCTCGTCCTCGCCCTCAACGCCGAGCTTCTTCGGCTCGGCGCCCATGGCGAGGATCACCGCGCGGGCGCGGATCTCGGTGTCGCCGACCCACACCCGGTGGAGTCCGCCCGGCTCCTTCGCCAGCTCGATCCTGGTGGCGTCGTCGGTGATGAACCGCGTGCCGAAGCGCTCCGCCTGGTCGCGGAAGTCCTGCATCATCTCCGGGCCCATGACGCCGTCGGAGTAGCCGGGGTAGTTCTCGACGTCGGTGGTCTGCTGGAGCAGACCGCCCCACGCGAACCCCTCGATCACGAGCGGGTCGAGGTCGGCGCGCGATGTATAGAGCGCGGCCGTGTACCCGGCGGGACCACTGCCGACGATGACGACGTTCTCGATCTCCTTGATGCTCACTCGTCCTCCATGCGGGACGTGCTCAGCCCGCCTCCGCGCTTACTTTACTTTTTGAAGTATAGAACCCCGCGTCAACGCCCTCGTTACGTTCGCGCTCCCAACCGGCGACGGTGCCGCGCAGCTGGAAGTAAGCCACTATGCCCGGCGGAATCGGCAGCCAGAACGCGATCACGCGGTACGTCAGCACCGCCGGGAAGACGATCGAGCTCGGGACGCCGAACAGCACGAACGCGCCGATCATCCCCGCGTCGACGGATCCGACGCCGCCCGCCGGCGACGGGATCAGGTTGGCCGCCATGCCGACGAAGAAGCCCTGGATCAGCACCGCCAGCGGCACGTGGCCGCCGAAAGCCTCGAAGCTCGCCCATAGCACGCCGATGTTGGCCGCCCAGAACCCGATGGCCCCTCCGACGGCGAGCGCCCCCTGCTGGGGGCGCCTGACGTAGTCGATCGCCGTGCGCACGCCGGTCGCCAGCGTGGCCGGCCCCTTGGCCGCCCGCGTCAGATAGCGCGTGCGCCGGTATCCGCCGGCGAAGTGCTCGATCCGCCGCTCCACGTCCTGCGGGATCAGCGCGATCAGCAGGAAGATCGCCATCAGGGCGGCCGCGACGGCCGCCGGCACCACGGTCCCGCCGAACGGCGCGTCCCCGGGCAGCACGCCCGTGCGGAGGAACACACCGCAGAGGATCAGCGCGAAGAGGTAGACGGAGTACATCAGCACGAGGAAGGCGACCATCCGGCACGCCGAGCGGCGCCGTGGCAGCCCGGCCTTGCGAAGCGCCCAGTAGGTCACGACGATGCCGCCGGCGCCCGCCGCCGAGAAGATGCGCGTGGCCGCCAGGCCGGCCATCGTGATCTGGTACGAGGCCCGCAGGTCGAGCCGGCGGTGGACCGCGTCGTCGCGGACCCCGGCGAGCACGCCGCGGAACAGGGCCACGTAGGCGCCGAACGCGGCGACGTTGAAGCCGACCGCGATCACGACCCAGTACCAGGTCGCCTCGTCGAGCCGGGAGACCGCGCGGTCGAGGCCGAGGATCTTCGGCAGCAGCACGTAGATGGCCCCGACCAGGAGGACCACCACGACCAGTCCGAGCAGCAGGCGCCGCCGGTCCTGCAGCAGCGCCTGGAACTTGCCTACCTCGAGGTCCTCCTCGTCGGTGCTCTGATCCTCCGGCTCGTCGATCTCCGGCTCGAGCTCGAGCTCCTGTTCGCGGAGGCGGCGCTCGTTCGTCCTCATGAGGCGGCCCGGGGCTCGAGCCGCTGAATCGCCGCTCCGATCGATCGACCCATCGGCTCGAGCCGCGGCGCCAGGCGCCATATCCCGTGCGCGAGCGCGAAGCCCGCGAGGAGGTCGACCGCGTAGTGCTCGCCGAGATAGACGAGGCCGACGCCGAGGGTGACGGCGTATGTCCAACCGACCGCGCCGACGCCCCTACCAACCCGGGACAGCACGTGCGCGGCCATCACCGATGTACCGAAATGAAGTGAGGGCATGGCGGCGAACGGGTTGCCTTCGAGAGAATGGTAAAGCGGGCGCCATAGGCGTCCCCAGAAGCGCTCACCGGCCTCGGCCATGATCCGCCGCACCGGCGGCATGTTCCCGTTCGCGCCCGCCCACCACGGCGGCGCGGTGGGGACGAGCCAGTAGACCGTGCACCCGAGGTCGAAGCACGTCGCCATCAGGACGGCGGAACGCGGGAACTGGTCGCGGTGCCGCAGGAGGATGTAGGCGAGCGAGCCGTGCGGCACGAGGAACCAGCTCCAGTGGATGATCGAAAGGCCGAACTCCAGCGGCCCCACGTAGCCCTCGCGGCCGAGCGCTCGCTGCAGCCGGACGGTCGGCATCTCCCCCAGGCCGAGGGCCCGGTCGCAGCGGATCGGGTAGTCCACCTTGAGGCGGCGGAGCAGCGCGTCGGCATCGTCGTCCGGCATGTCGTAGTGGGCGAAGTAGGCCCACATCTGTAGGGCGTAGATACCCGCGTCGCGCACGGGCGAACGGGGGACGGCGAGCGCGAGCGCGGCGGGGGCCGGCCAGGTCAGCGCCGACACGACCGGCGGTCTGAGCCTGAGCCGGTGCCGGACCAGAGGCGCCGCGACACCGACCGCCACCGCGCCCCAGGCGAGGATGCGGAGGGCGCGCGTACTACGCAAGGCGGCTGAGGATAACCGCGTGCATGGACAAGGAACCCGCGCGGTCGCAGCGAACAACGCGGCGGATGAGGAACCGCAGCCTGATACCGCTCGTGATGGCCGTCGCGGTCGGCCTCGCCCTGGCCGCGGCCGCGGCGTGGGCGTCGCCGGATCCCGGCACCGCCGAGGAGGCCGCTGCGCAACACGCGACCGGGTCAGGCGGCACGCCGGCCACGCCGCTGGAGCAGGGCCCGGGCGGCGGCGGCCGCGCGCCCGCGGACTACGGCGCGCGTGCGACGGATGCCGACGCGGACGCGGACGGCGCAGCCGCCGCGCCGGAGGCCGTCGCGGGGCAGGAGCCCACGCCCACGACCCCGGAGGGCGAGCCGCAGCAGCCGGAGCAGCCGACGGACGAGCAGCCCCCGCCGACCACCGTCGAGGCGCCCACCCCGGTCGCCGAGGCGCCCGCCACGAGCGGCGGCGGCTTCCTGCCGAGCACCGGGCTCGAGCTCGCCGGCATGTTCGCCTTCGGGCTCGGCCTGCTGATCGCGGGCGCCGCGCTCAGGCCGCGCCGCCGGCGCCCCGCCTCCACGCCCCGGTAGCGGTTGCGCGCTCGCCCCGCGGGTAAACCCCTGCCAGCAATTCCGCGAACGAGGAGGCTGGATCGATTTGCAGACGATGAGCAAGGCGGTCCAGGCGCTCCTGCTCGCCGCCGGCGCCGCCCTCGCGGGCTGCGGCGCCGGGGGGTCGGAGCACGACGTCACACAGGTGATGGAGCGCTTCCAGGCCGCGCTGTCCGACGGCGACGGCGCGGCGGCGTGCGCCGAGCTGAGCGAATCGACGCGCTCGGCGCTCGAGCAGCAGGAGAAGAAGCCGTGCGCGCGGGCGGTGCTGTCGCTCGGGCTCGAGGGGGGCGGCGAGGTCAGCCGCAGCAAGGTCTACATCACGTCGGCCTTCGCCGAGGCCGACGGGCAGGCGGCGTTCCTCGACCAGACGCCGTCCGGGTGGCGCATCAGCCAGGCGGGCTGCACCCCGGGCCCGGACGACCTGCCCTTCGACTGCGATCTCGAGGACTGACCTGGTCCCGCCCTCAGCCGGGCGGCTCCATGATCCGCACCTCGACCGGGGCGCGCTTCGCGAACTCCCGCGCGTCGCGCTCCGTACCGATGTGCTGCCCCCAGTGCATCGGCACGGCCACCCGCGGCTGGATGCGGCGGGCGGCCTCCGCCGCCTCCTGGGCGGTCATCACGTACACGCCGCTCACCGGCAGCAGGGCCACGTCCACGCCCGTGACGCCGTCCATCTCCGGGATCACGTCCGTGTCGCCCGAGTGGTAGAGGCGCTCGCCGCGCACGTTCAGCTCGTAGCCGACCCAGCCCGCCTCGCGCGGGTGGAATGCATTGCCGGCGCCGTCGCGCTTGGACGTGTTGTAGGCCGCGACCGCGCTGACGAGCACGCCCCGGACGAGCTCGTCGTCCAGCGCCTCGCCGGGCGCGATCGAGTGCACCTGGCCGCTGACGCGCTCGGCGACCGCGGCCGGCCCGACGAGCCACGTGCGGTTGCTCGAGAGCCGCTCCACGTCCTGCGGAGAGAAGTGGTCGTAGTGGCCGTGCGTGATCAGGATCAGGTCGGCCTTGGGGGCGGTCTCGGCCACCCGGTACGGATCGATGTAGACGACCGCCTTGCCGACGGTTATGCGGAATCCCGAGTGACCGAGCCACTCGACGGAGTCGAGGAGCATGCGGCTGAGGATAGGCTCCGTCGGCACCGATCCAGGAGAGCGTGAGATGAGCTACGAGACAGTGATCTGGGAGCAGGACGAGGGCGTCGGCCGCGTGACCCTGAACCGCCCGGATTCCCTCAACGCGTGGACCGCCCAGTTCGGGCGCGACCTGAAGCAGGTGATCACCGTCGACGCCGCCGACCCGGGCGTGCGCGCGGTGCTGGTCACCGGCGCCGGGCGCGGCTTCTCGTCGGGCGCCGACCTCAAGGCCGGGTTCGATCCCGCCCCGGACGACGGCATGCCGGACGTGCGCAAGGAGCTCGACCAGCTCTATCACCCGATCATCGCCGGCGTGCGTCGGCTCGAGAAGCCCGTGGTCGCCGCGGTGAACGGGCCGGCGGTCGGGATCGGCGCCTCGCTCGCGTTCGCGTGCGACCTCGTGCTGGCGGCGGAGTCCGCCTTCTTCGGCCTCGCGTTCGTGAATATCGGGCTGATGCCGGACGGCGGCTCGACGCTGTTCGTTCCGACCGCCGTCGGCAAGGCGCGCGCCCACCAGATGGCGCTGCTCGGCGAGCGGGTGCCGGCACAGCAGGCGCTCGAGTGGGGGCTCGTCAACTACGTGTACCCGGACGACCGCCTGATGGACGAGGCGAACGGGCTGGTGGGCTCGCTCGCGAAGGGGCCGACGCGCTCGTACGCGTCCTCGAAGCAGGCGCTCAACCGGATGCTCTACCCGGACCTCGACGGCCAGCTCGACCTCGAGGCGGAGCTCCAGCACGCGCTCGCGCGGACGAAGGACTTCCAGGAGGGGGTCACGGCGTTCGTGCAGAAGCGCGATCCCGCCTTCTCGGGGAGCTGACGGTGGCGCGCGTGGCCGTCTTCCGACCCGAGGCCCGGCCGGCGACGGCGACCGGCCTCACCTCCCGCGGCGCGGCGGCGGTGGGCGCCCTCGCGGTGGGCGCCGTGGCGATCGGTGCGCTCGCGATCGGCCGCCTGGCGGTCAAAAGCGCCGCGATCAAGCGGCTCGAGATCGAGGAGCTGGACGTGGGGCGCCTGAGGGTGCGGGAGCTCGAGGTCGCGTCGGAGCTGCGACCGGCGCCGGCGGCGCCCGCGGAGACGCTCGGCCCGCCCGACTAAGAGCCGGCAGGCACGAAGTGGAGTCCTCGTCCGGGGCGGGGATATGATGCGCCGCGCCTTGCCCAGGCGCCCGACACGACGTGTGCTGCTCGCCGCCCTGAGCGGGGCGGTGCTGCTGCTCCTGATCGCGGCGCCGGCGGTGTTCGCCGACGCGATCACGCCCGAGTCGAGCGGTTCACCGAACGCGCAGGACATCGACACCCTCTTCAAGATCACGCTCTACATCGCGATCGTGATCTTCCTGATCGTGGAGGGCACTCTGATCTGGTCGCTCGTGCGCTACCGCGCGCGCCGGGGCGGCCCCCCGGCTGCCCAGATCCGCGGCAACACGCCGCTCGAGTTCGGCTGGACGTTGGCCGCCGCGATGATCCTGGTCGTCCTCGTGGTGGTCACGTTCATCTACCTGCCGGACATCGAGAACCCGCCGCCGTCCGGGCCGGGCGGGCTCGCGTCGAACGCCCAGTACGCCTCGGTCGACCAGCCGGCGCCGCCCACCAGCGGCGGCAGGACGCTCACGATCAAGGTCACCGGCCAGCAGTACATCTGGCGCTTCGACTACCCCGGCAGCAAGCAGCTCTTCAGCTACCACACGATGGTCGTCCCGAGCGGGACCACCGTCGTGCTCCAGATCACCGCCTCCGACGTCATCCACTCCTGGTGGATCCCGAGGCTGGGCGGCAAGGTCGACGGCGTGCCGGGCTACATCAACGAGACCTGGTTCAAGATCCCGCGCGGCCAGGAAGGCATCTACAGGGGCCAGTGCGCGGAGCTGTGCGGCGCGGGCCACGCCGACATGCGCGGGGTCGTCGACGTGCGGACGCCCGATGACTACGTCGCCTGGGCCGACAGGCAGCGCACCGACATACAGGCCGCGAAGGACGGGCTGGCGGAGATGAACAAAGAGCGCGAATCGGGGAGCCGGTAGTGGAGGCCGGGACGGCAGCCGGACGCGTGGGCGCGCGCCCCGAGCTCGTCATGCACGGCGTGCGGGAGCGGCCGCGCGGGTGGCTCGAGTGGTTGACCACCACCGACCACAAGAAGATCGGCGTGATGTACCTGTTCGCCACCTTCATCTTCTTCATCCTGGGTGGCGTGGAGGCGCTGATCATGCGCCTCCAGCTGGCGCACGCGGACAACACGCTGATCGCGCCCGAGACCTACAACGGGCTCGTGACCATGCACGGCACGACGATGGTCTTCCTGTTCGTCGTGCCGGTGATGGCGGGCTTCGGCAACTACTTCATCCCGCTCATGATCGGCGCGCGGGACATGGCGTTCCCGCGGCTGAACGCGCTCTCCTTCTGGCTCTTCCTGTTCGGCGGCGTCGCGTTCTACTCGAGCCTCTTCTTCGAGCCGCCGCAGGCCGGCTGGACCATGTACGCGCCGCTCTCCGACGACGCCTTCTCGCCCGGCGGCGGCGTGGACGCGTGGATCTTCCTGATCCACCTGACCGGCATCTCCTCGCTCGTCGGGTCGATCAACTTCGTCGCAACGATCCACAACATGCGCGCCCCGGGGATGAGCTGGGGGCGGATACCGCTGTTCGTCTGGTCGATCCTCGTCTACAGCTACCTGCTGATCGCCGCGCTGCCGGCGGTCGCGGCCGGGGTGACGATGCTGCTGACCGACCGCCACTTCGGCACCGACTTCTTCGACCCCACCGGCGGCGGCAACCCGTTGCTGTGGCAGCACCTGTTCTGGTTCTTCGGGCACCCCGAGGTCTACATCATGGTGCTGCCCGCCTTCGGGATGATCTCGGAGGTCCTGCCGGTGTTCGCCCAGAAGCCGATCTTCGGCTACAAGGCAGTGGCGGCATCCACGGTCGCGATCTCGTTCCTCTCGCTGCTCGTCTGGGCGCACCACATGTTCACCACGCCGACGGCGACGGTGGTGCTCGCGTTCTTCATGCTCTCGTCGTTCACGATCGCCGTGCCGACGGGCATCAAGATCTTCAACTGGATCGCCACGCTCTGGCGCGGCTCGATCATCTTCAAGACGCCGCTCTACTTCGCCGCCGCGCTGCCGGGGCTGTTCGTGATCGGCGGCATCTCGGGCGTCCAGCTGGCGATCTTCCCGGTCGACTGGCAGCTGCACGACACGTACTTCGTGGTCGCGCACTTCCACTACGTCCTGTTCGGCGGGGCCGTGTTCGGGCTCTTCGCCGGCCTCTACTACTGGTTCCCGAAGATGTCCGGGCGAATGATGTCGGAGGGGCTCGGGAAGCTCTCCTTCTGGGTCATGTTCGTCGGCTTCAACGGGACCTTCCTGGTCCAGCACTCGGCGGGCCTGTCAGGGATGCCGCGCCGCGTCTACGACTACCCGAGGGAGCTCCACGTGGAGACCTACAACCTGATCTCCACGATCGGGGCGTTCATCCTCGGCGTCGGGGTGCTGCTGACCGTGATCAACGTGCTCTGGTCGATGAAGCACGGCAAGAAGGCCGGCAACGACCCGTGGCGCGGCAACACGCTCGAGTGGTTCACCCAGTCGCCGCCGCCGCCCAACAACTTCGACGCGATCCCACGCGTGCGCAGCGTGGAGCCGATGAAGGACATCCGCCGCGAGGTCGCGGCGAGCATCAGGCCGTCGGAGACGGTGGCGCAGCCCGCTGCTCCGCGCAGCCTGTAGCGTGAGGCCGGACGTGAACGGGGTCCCTTCGACCGGCTACCGGCGCCTCGCGGTCGCCACCATCGCCGCCACCTTCGCGCTGATCATCGTCGGCGGGATCGTGCGCGTGTCCGACTCGGGCCTCGGGTGCGGGCCAAAGAACTCCGGCGTGCACGGCTGGCCGTTCTGCAACGGCGACGTGGTGCCCGGCGTGAACCTGCACTCGATGATCGAGTACAGCCACCGGGCGCTGGCCTCGGCGGTCGGGCTGATGGCCCTCGCGCTCGCCGTGATCGCCTGGCGGCGCTACCGGTCGAACCGGGCGCTCGTCTGGTCGGCAACGGGCGCGTTCCTGCTCGTGGTGGCCCAGGGCGTGCTCGGCGGGGCGACGGTGGAGGAGGGCCTCGACGAGAGCCTCGTGGCCGCGCACCTCGGGCTCGCGATGCTGTGCCTCGGCCTCGTGATCTACGCCTGGCGCGCCTGCCACGGGGACGTGCTGGGCGCCGAGCCGCCCTCGGGCGGGCGTAGGTTCCGGGCACTCAGCGTGGTCGCCACCGCCTTCGTCTTCTGCACGATCGTCGCCGGCGGCTACATGGCGGGCACGCAGAACTACGGGCGCCCGGACTACCAGCTCGGCGACGGCGCGCACCACGCCTGCGGCAAGGAGTTCCCGACCTGCAACGGCGGCTTCATGCCGTTCGGGCAGGCGCGGCTCGTCGACATCCATCTGACGCACCGGGCGTTCATGTACGTGACGTCGCTGCTCGTTATCGCGCTGGTCGCGCTCGCTCTGCGGAGGCGGCCGAGCGCCGGGGTGGTGAGGGCGGCCCAGGTGGTGATCGGGCTGCTCGTCCTGCAGATACTCGTGGGCGCCCTGAACGTGTGGCTCGACGAGTACGAGGCGCTGATCGTGACCCACCTGGCGCTCGGTACCCTGCTGTGGGCCACGTCCCTGGCGCTGACCCTGCAGCTCTTCCGCGTTCCCGAGCCCGCGCCCGCGCGGGCCGGCCGGCGCGCCGAGGCGGTGACCGCCTGATGGAGGCGCGCGCCCGCGCGGCGGCCCTCCCGGGCGCCTGGCGCACGGTCGTCTCGGACTACGTCGAGATGACCAAGCCGAAGGTGCAGTCGCTGCTGCTCTTCACCACGGTCACGACGATGTACGTGGCCGGGGACCCCTCGCTCGAGCTGGTCGCGCTCACCAGCCTCGGCGGCGCGCTGTCGGCCGGCGGCGCGGGTGCGATCAACCACGCCCTCGACCGCGACATCGACCGCGTCATGAAGCGGACCGCCGACCGGCCGGTGGCCAGCGGGCGGGTGTCGCCGCGGGCCGCGATCGTGTTCGGCGTCCTGCTCGGCTGCGCCTCGTTCGCGCTGCTGGCGCTGACCGTGAACCTGCTGTCGGCCGTGCTGGCGCTCTGCGGCCTGCTCGGCTACGTGCTCGTCTACACGCTGTGGCTCAAGCGCTCGACACCGCAGAACATCGTGATCGGCGGCGCCGCCGGCGCGGTGCCGCCGCTCGTCGCGTGGGCCGCCGTGACCGGCGGGCTGACCGGCACGCCGCTCTACCTGTTCGCGATCGTCTTCTTCTGGACGCCGCCGCACTTCTGGTCGCTGTCGCTCCTGATGAAGGACGAGTACGCGCGTGCGGGCGTGCCGATGATGCCGGTGGTCCGCGGCGAGGCCGAGACGCGCCGCCAGATCCTGCTCTACACGGTGCTGCTCTACGCGGTCTCCCAGCTGCCGTTCTGCGCCGGCGCCTTCGGCGGCGTGTACCTGGTCGCGTCGATCACGCTCGGCGCGGCTTTCATCTACGGCGCGGTGCGGCTGATGAGGCGGGCGGACCGCCGCTCGGCGCTGCGGCTCTACCTGTTCTCGCTCGCGTACCTCGCGCTGTTGTTCGCAGCGATGGTCGCGGACGTGCGGCTGTAGGCCGGCGCTCCTCCTGTCGCCGCAGGACTGTCCGGATCTCGTCCTTGGCCGAAACGCAACCCCGGTCTAGTGTCTCTGGGTGCCGGAGGGATCCACCAGCGCATCGCCGGTCGACGCGACCATCGGGATCGTCGGCGACGGCTTCGGAGCGCTCCTCGTCTATGCGACCGCGATCTATCTCGGCTTCGATCGCAGCCAGATAGCCATCTACGGCGAGCGGCGGAATCCCGTCGCGACCTACCAGCAGTTCGCGTGGAACCTCGGCCAGACGGTCCTCCGGTCGGAGTCCGAATCGCACTTCCTGCCGGCCGACTGGCCGACGGTGGCGCAGATGGACGCCGCCGCGCGACGTGATCCGGCGCCGCTCGTGCGCTCGATCCGGCGCAAGTTCAACCCCGGCGTATCCGAGATCCTCACGGAGGCGGGCGTCGTCAGCCGACTGCTCGGCTACGACTCCCGGGTCGTCGGCGAACGCAAGGTCGGTTGGGTGGTTCGCGAGCCCGGGCCTCCGCCGTACTTCTCCCTCTACGACGACGACGCCCAGCTGATGGGACGCTGCAAGCACGCGATGATCGCGATCGGCCACGGGCCGCTGTCCTTCCCCGGGGTGTACGGACAGGCGCGTGAGGATCCCGCCATGCGCGACCGCATCGTGCAGGCCTACGAGCCGAAGACGTATCACGCGGGCGGCCGCTACATCGTGCTCGGGTCCGGGATCGCCGCCGTCAACGAGTGGGCGAACGTGCTCGACGCCGGGGCCCAGTGCATCGCCCTGCGGCGCAATCCGGAACCGGAGGAACAGGACCTGAACGTGCCGCGCTGCCTGTTCGACGGGAGCGGGATCGACGCCTACCAGGGACTCGACTTCGACGAGCGGATCGACTTCATCGCACAGGTGCTGCGCGGCACGGCGCCGCAGCGCCGCGGCTGGGCGGCGAAGGTCTCTGCCGCCAAGGCGGAGGGGCGCTTCGAGGAGGCGATCGGGGAGGCGACCTCGATCGAGCCGAGCCCCGGCGGGCTCATCGTGAGGCTGCGGCTGCTCGACGGGAGCGACCCGGGTGAGCTCGAGGTGACCGGGGTGGTCTGCGCGACCGGCTTCGTGAAGTCGGCGTTCTCCCTGCCGCTGTTGCGCAGGCTGGCCACGACCTATGACGTGCCTGTGCATCGCGAGCGCATCCGCCTCAAGACCAACTGCGGCGTGCCGCCACTCGACATCGACGAGTCGCGGCTGTGCATGATGGGGATCAACGCGAACACGGTCGTCCCCAACGGGGACACGATCGCCGGCCTGAAGTACATCGCGCGCCGATTCGTCGGCGACGTGGCCCGGGCGGAAGGCCTCAAGGGCCGCTCCGCCGCCGGCCGGCTGAGCCTCCAGCTGAGGCTGGCGCGGGCGACCGTGAGAGCCCTGCGCGACGTCCGCAAGACGAGGCAGCTCGCCTGATGTGCCCGACGATCGTAGGCCGGATCCAATCGCGCGTGGCGTCGCTCGCGCTGCCGGCTCTGCTCGGCGTGATCCTCTCGCTCGTCACGGGGCGCGAGGACTGGATCGTCCTGATCGGCGTCCTGCTGTTGATGGGCACGGCGCTCGACGTCTTGGTCTACAGCTGGCTGATCCGCTACCAGCCGCCCTGGCTCACCGGAGTCCTTGGGCTGGCGGAGCTCGGCTTCCTGTTCGTGCTGGCCCACCTGCTCGAGCTCGACCTGACAGACCTGGAGGCGATCGTCTTCTACGTCGTCAGCTGGTCGCTGGCCACGGCCACGCGGATCGCCCTCTTCCCCATCTTCTCGCTCACGTACCTCGAGTCGGCGGCGGAGTTCCGCCGGATCGAGTGGTCGATCCCGGCCGCGCAGGAGCAACTGCCGGTCTTCGCCTCCCCCGCCGAGGGGAGCGCGGGGCCGGTGCTTCGCTCGGCCTCGGGTGAGCACGCGATCCCGCTGGCGCCGAAGCCGGGGCTCACCGGCCTGCACCCGGTCAGCCAGGACGCGGAGGCGGCGCTGTGACCGCGGCGGAGCTGACGGACCTCGCGAGCGGCGAGAGGTTCCCGGTCGAGAGGAGCGTCACCGTCGGCCGCGAGGGGTGCGACATCGTGGTGCACAGCGAGCTCGTGTCGCGGCGCCACGCGGAGATCCGCGTCACGCCGAGCGCCGTGGAGATCGAGGATCTCGGGTCGCGCAACGGCACGTTCGTGAACGGCGACCGGATCGCGGGCGCGCGCCCGCTTCGCCCGGGGGACACGGTCGAGATCGGCGACGTGCGCCTTCGCGTGGACCTGGCGCCGCCGGTCGGGGTGACGAAGGCCGCGGACGTGGTCCGCACGAAGGCCGTCCCCGTGCCCCCGGCGGCGGTCGACGGCAAGCGCGGGGACGTGCCGCGACCGGAGCCGGTGCCGCTGGAGGCGCCTGCGGCGGCCGCCGGCGAGCCGCGCCTGCCCGTGGCCGCGCCGGGTTTCGCCGCGGCCGGAGCGCGACCGAGGGCCACAGGGGCGTCGGCCGCCCGCCGCAGCGGCGCGACCGCGGCCTCGCTCGGGATCATCGCCGCCACCGCGGCGGCGCTGATCGTGTACTTCGCCGACCGCGGCTTCTGACCGCTCAGCTCGCCGCGTAGTACGCGATCACCGAGAGCGCCGACGCGCTCAGCAACAGCGCTGCCGCCACGCTCGCCCGGTGCTTGACCTGGACGTCGACCAGTCGCGCGAGCGGGCCGCGCGCGGTGGGACGAGCCACGTCGTCCACGATGCCGGCCGGCACGAACGCCGGCTCGAGCTCCTCGGCGGCGAAGGCCGCCACTCCCGCCGCGGGGGTCCTGTCCGGAAGCTCCTGAGGCGCGACGGGCCGGAGCAGGCCCTGACCGACCTTCGTCACCTGCGGCACCGGCCGCTGCACGGTCCGATCGGCGACGGATGCCACCGCGCCGCGCAGCTCGAGCACGCTCAGCCCCATCCGGACCTGGTCGCCGGAGACGAGCCGACGAGCGGTGGTGATGGGCTGGTCATTCACGTAGGTCCCGTTCGTGGAGCCGAGATCCGAGATCACGGCCCCGTCTCCGTCGGCCTCCACGCGGGCGTGGCGGCGGGAGATCTCACGGTCGTCCAGATGGAACTCCAGGTCGGGGTCCCGGCCCAGCTCGACCGGGTCGTCGAGCGGGATTCGCGTCCCGGCGACGGGGCCTTCTACGACTTCGAGCACGAGTTGCACCGCGCCATCATGCACCGAGAAACCCGCTGCCGCCACCCACCGATGCCGAAACCCGGGTTACGATGGACCGAGTTTGGTGACTCGCCCGCTCGCCGCCCTCGCCCTGCTGGTCCCGCTCGTGCTGGCCGCGCCTGCGGCGGCGCAGGTGACGAATACGAACGATTCCGGGCCCGGTTCGCTGCGCGTGACCCTGGAAGGCGCCGCGGCCGGCGACACGATCGTCGTGCCCGCCGGCACCTACAACCTGACGAGCGGATCGCTGACCGTGGCCGCCGGTGTGACGCTCGACGGCGACGCCGCCGGCACGACCGTGATCCGCGCCGCCGGCGCGTTCCGGGTCCTGTGCGTCACGACCACCGACCCCACTGTCGGGATCGTCGACCTGACGATCGCGGGTGGACGCGCCTCCCCTGGCGACGCATGCGCCAACGGACGCGGTGGCGGCATCGCGAACGTCGGCGGCGCCCTCCTGAACGTGGTGAACAGCGTGATCGCGGGCAACACCTCCACCCCGGGGGTGAGCGGCGGTGGCGGCGGCATCTACACGAATGGCGACGTCTCGATGTTCGACTCGGTCATCCGGAACAACGCCACGAACGCCAGGGTCGGCGGGAACAACGGCGGCGGCGGGATCTACTGGGACGGCACGGGGAACTTCAGCCTCAACGAGAGCACGATCAGCGGGAACACGGCGACCGTGGCCGGCGGGGCGAGCGGTGGCGGCGGCATCTACTCGAACGCGGCGCTGAACCTCCAGAACGTGACCGTCAGCGGCAACACCCAGTCCGGCTTCTCCGTCGGCGGTGGCGGCGGCGGCATCTTCAAGGAGAGCAACACGGCCGGCCTGTTCGACTCGGTGACGTTCTTCGGCAACCACAGCGACGTCGCCGGCGGGGCCGTCGCCGGCGCGGAGACCGGGCTGCTGAACTCGATCCTCGACCGGAACACCGCGCCTACCGGACCGGGATGCGGACCTGGCTCGGTCACCTCCCAGGGCGGCAACGTCGAGTTTCCAGGCGCGAGCTGCAGCATCGGGGCGAACGATCGCGTCGGCGCCGATCCACAGCTCGGGCCGCTCGCGGTCAACGGCGCCCCCAACGGCACGCTCACCCACGCGATCCTCACCCGCAACAGTCCCGCCGTCGACTTCCCGCAACCGGCAAACTGCGTCCAGTCGGCTGACCAGCGCGGCGTCGGCCGCTCATTCGGCACCTGCGACAGCGGCGCCTACGAGTTCGACGGCAAGACCACCGCGAGCGTCCCCGACTGCTCGCCGAACGGGGTGATTCCGCTCGCCCTCGACGAGCCGCCCGGCGGTGACGTGATCGGGCTGAGGTACCGGGTCAACGGGGGCGGCCTGATCGAGAAGGACACCGGCGACGCCGGCGACGCGCCGACGCCGACCAGCGTGACCCTTCCCGAGGGTCGCGACACGCTCGAGTACTTCGGCCAGTGGACCAACGGCGTCGAGAGCGGCCATGGGTTCTCGAACGTGCTCGTCGACAAGACCGACCCCACGCTGTCGGTCACCAACAACAACCTCTTCTCGGTCTTCGTGATCAAGCGCAAGCCGACCGTGAACGTCCAGGCCGCCGACAACCTGAGCGGCCTCGTCCAGAACCCGAGCGGCGCGCGGGTCCCGCTCGACACCTCGCGGCGCGGCGCCACCACCTTCGCCCCCACGGCGAAGGACCTCTGCCAGCACACCGCCACCGCGCCGTTCCCCTACCGCGTGCTGGCGCCGGGCCTCGGGATCCGCACCGTGCTCGAGCGCGTGACCGGCCGGGTCCGCGTGAGGCGGCCGGGTAGCGCCAGCGGCGCGCAGGCCAGCCAGAAGGGGATCGCCTTCCAGGCGCTCACGCAGCCGCGCGAGCTGCCGATCCGCTCGCTGGTCGACGCGCGCTCCGGCACGGCGCGGCTGACCACGGCCCGCACCACGGACGAGGCCAACATCCAGGACGGCGAGTTCTCCAAGGGCGTCTTCCAGGTCCTGCAGAGGCGCAAGAAGCGCGACAAGGGCCTGACCACGCTCCAGATGAAGGGCGGCAACTTCAGCCGCTGCCTGCACCGGAGCGGCAAGGGGGCGTCGGCGGCCAAGCTGCGGAAGCCGATCCGGCGCCTGCGGGCCAACGCGCACGGGCGGTTCCGCACGCGCGGGCGTCACAGCGCCGCGACCGTGCGCGGCACGATCTTCACCGTCACCGACCGCTGCGACGGCACGCTCACCACCGTGAAGCGCGGCCGCGTTGCCGTGCGCGACTTCCGGCGCAAGAAGACGATCATCGTCCGGGCCGGCAAGAGCTACCTGGCGAGGGCTCGCCGCTAGGCGCATGGGTGCCCGGCGCGTCGCAACCACGCTTCTGACGCTGGTTGTGGCGCTGGCCGGGTCGGCCGCGGGCGCTGAGGCGGACACGCTCGTCACCCAGTGGGGCGGTCCCCCCGGCGCGGGTCCCGGCCAGTTCGCGAACCCGACCGACCTCGCGGTCGGCGCGGGCGGGCAGGTGTACGTCGCCGACAGCGACAACTACCGGGTCCAGCGGTTCACGGCCGACGGCGCGTTCGCCGGACAGTGGGGCACGAGGGGCACCGCGGCGGGCCAGTTCTCGACCCCCTCCGGCGTCGCGACGGACGCGGCGGGCAACGTCTACGTCGCCGACCGCGGCAACCAGCGCGTCCAGAAGTTCTCGGCCGACGGGACCTTCCAGCGCGCCTGGGGCTGGGGCGTGGCCACGGGCGCCCAGGCGTTCGAGATCTGCACGGCGTCGTGCCTCCAGGGCCTCGCGGGCACCGGTCCCGGTGAGCTCTTCCTACCGCAGACGCTCACGGTCGACGCGGCCGGGAACGTGTACGTGACCGAGTTCGCCAACAACCGCGTGCAGAGGTTCGCGTCCGACGGCACGTTCTCCGGTGTGGTCTGGGGCTCCGCCGGCAGCGCGCCGGGGCAGTTCGCGCGGCCCGTCGGGATCGCAGCCGGCGCCGCCGGGGTCTACGTGGCCGACAGGGACAACAACCGGATCCAGCGGTTCAACTCCGCGGGCGGCCCGCTCGGCCAGTGGGGAACCGCCGGCCCCGGGGTCGGGCAGTTCGCGACGCTGCTCGACGTCGCGGTCGGCCCTGACGGGACCGTGTACGCGGGCGAGACCGGCAACCGCCGCGTGCAGAAGTTCTCGGCCGCCGGGCAGTTCCAGTCGGCGCTCACGGCGGTCACCGGGCTGCCGGGCGTCATCCGGCCGCTGTCGCTCACGCTCGGCCCGGCGAACGAGCTGTACGTCCTGGACGGCGAGGTCGGCTTCCGGATCCTGAAGGTGCAGCAGACGGTCGCCCCGTCCGGGCCGCCGCCGCCGGTGTTGGGCAAGGCCGTGAACGTGGATGTGGTCAAGGGGCGGGTGTTGGTGGCGGTGCGCTCGCGCGGCGCGCATGCGGCGCAGAAGGGGCTCCAGTTCGTGCCGCTGGAGGAGGCCAGGCAGATCCCGACCGGCTCCTATCTCGATACCCGCCATGGCACGGTCAGCCTCACGAGCGCGACCGGGACCGGCTCGAAGACGCAGGCGGGCAAGTTCTCGGCCGGCCTGTTCCAGG
>DASXAA010000122.1:0-5240 GCA_036407035.1 Thermoleophilaceae bacterium
GTGGACGACCTCGTCGTGGGACAGCGGCAGCACGTAGTTCTCGGTGAACGCGTACAGGCCGCGGAACGTCAGCGCGTGGTGGTGGACGCGGCGATGCACCGGGTCGTGGCCGAAGTAGACGAGCGTGTCGTGCATCCAGCCCATGTCCCACTTGAGCCCGAACCCGAGCCCGCCCAGGTACGTCGGCCGCGACACCATCGGCCAGGCGGTCGACTCCTCGGCGTAGGTCTGGACGCCGGGGTGCTCGGCGTAGACCGCGCTGTTCAGCTGGCGCATCAGATCGATGGCCTCGAGGTTCTCGCGCCCGCCGAAGCGGTTGGGGATCCACTCGCCGTCCTCGCGGGAGTAGTCGAGATAGAGCATGGAGGCGACCGCGTCGACCCGCAGGCCGTCGGCGTGGTAGGCGTCGAGCCAGTGCATCGCGCTCGAGAGCAGGAAGCTCCGGACCTCGTTCCGGCCGTAGTTGAAGATGTAGCTGCCCCAGTCGGGGTGGAAGCCCTGGCGCGGGTCGGCGTGCTCGTAGAGGTGGGTGCCGTCGAAGAGGGCGAGCCCGTGCGGATCGGTGGCGAAGTGCGAGGGCACCCAGTCGAAGATGACCCCGATCCCCTCGCGGTGGAGGGCGTCGATGAGCGCCATCAGATCCTCCGGCCTGCCGTAGCGGCTGGTGGGCGCGAAGTAGCCGGTGGTCTGGTAGCCCCACGAGCCGGTGAACGGGTGCTCCATCACGGGCAGGAGCTCCACGTGGGTGAAGCCGTGCTCGCGCGCGTAGGCGGGAAGCTGCTCGGCCAGCTCGAGGTAGGTGAGTGGCCGGTCATGCTCGACCGACCGCCGCCACGACCCCAGGTGGAGCTCGTAGATCGCAACCGGCGCGTCGAGGGCGTTGCGGCTGGCGCGGGCGGCCATCCACTCGCCGTCCTCCCAGCGGTGCTCACCGTCCCAGATCACCGACGCCGTGCGCGGCGGCTGCTCGGCCAACCGCGCGAACGGGTCGGCCTTCTGGTGGCTGCCCTGGCCCGTCGCGATCGAGTACTTGTAGGCGGAGCCCGCGCCGGCCTCGGCCACGAACCCCTCCCAGATGCCGGAGCTGGCCCGCGGTCGCAGCGGATGGCGCTGGTCGTCCCAGCTGTTGAAGTCGCCCACGACGGAGACCGCGTTCGCGCCCGGCGCCCAGACCGCGAAGTAGGTGCCCGCCGTGCCGCCCGTCTCCATGGGGTGCGCGCCGAGCTTGGCGGCGAGGCCGAAGTGGGTGCCCTCGTTGAAGAGGTGCAGGTCGTCGTCGGTGAGCAGGGTCACCTCGGCCGGAGACACGGCGCGCGTCATGCCGCGTCCTCGCGCAGCTCGGCGATCCGGCGCAGCCGCTCCGGCAGGCCGGGTACGCCGTCGAGCTCCTCGACGCCGTATCGGGCCGTGCGCCGCCAGTTCGACCCGCCGCGCGTGCCCGGCACGTTCTGCGGCTCGCGCTCCCCCCACAGGTCCTCGAGGTTGATCATGAGGCAGCGGGCATCGGAGCGGGCCAGCTCCTCCAGGCAGGCGGTCAGCACCTGCGGGCCGTCCCCGGCCGCGTGGCCGCGGCGCTCCGCGGCCGCCGCCAGCCTGCGCGGCGCCTCGCTGTCGTCCCAGAATCCGGCGAACGTGGGCATGTCGTGCGTATTCATGCCCACCAGCGCCGTCTGGGGCACATGGTCGAGCGGATCGCCGTCGCCGCCGGCCTCGGCCTGCAGCACGAACGTGCGCAGAAGGCCGTGCGCGGACATCGCCCGCCGGACGGCGGACGGGACGGTGCCGAGGTCCTCGCCGACGATCGTGGTCTGCGCGCGGTGGGACTCCAGGCAGAGGACGGCATAGAGCTCGGCCGCCGGGTAGCGCACGTAGACGCCCTCGGAGGCGGGGAACCCGTCGGGCACCCAGAAGGCCCGGTGCAGGCCCATGACGTGGTCGATTCGGGCTGCGGCGGCGTGACGCAGGAGCTCTCGGAGGCAGGCGATCGTGTAGGCGTGGCCGCGCTCGCGGATCCGCCCGGGGTGAAGCGGCGGAAAGCCCCAGCTCTGGCCGCCCGTGAAGAAGTCGTCCGGCGGGGCGCCCACCGCCGCCCCGTGCGCGAACGCGTCGCGGAAGCGCCAGGTGTCGTACCCGGACGCGTGCACGCCGAGCGGCATGTCGAGGTAGGGGCCGGCGCCGCCCTCTGCGACCCGGGCGAGCTGCTCGGCGCAGAGCCACTGCGCGTACGCGTGATACCGGGCGGCCGGCCCGTCCCCGTCCCCGGCGTCCGGATCGCCGTGCCACTCGCGCCACCCGCTGCCCTCGCGCTCGCAGCGGGCCCGGAACGCGGCGTAGGAACGCAGGTCGGGGTGGGCTTCGAGGTGGCGCTCGAACGCCTCGAGCCTGGGGCCGGCCAGGGCTGCGAGCAGCGCCTCCAGGATGGCTCGCTTCGCGGCCATCGCAGCGGCGTAGTCGACGACCGGCCCGGGCTCCGGCAGCCCGGCGTCGAGGAGCAGGCGGGCCTCGGCGCTCGCCTCGAGCTCGGGCACGACCGCGGGATCGACGTAGAGCTCGTTCCAGAAGAGCCGGCTCACGGGCGCGTACGGGCTGGGGTCGAACGGCCGGTCGAGGAAGCCGGCGAAGAGCGGCGTCGACCCCACGGTGCGGCCGCCGTAGCCGGCCGTCCAGGCGGCGAGGCGGCGAAGCCCGCTGAAGTCGCCCGGCCCGAACGGCCCCGGCAGGGCATACAGCGGCAGGAACACGCCCCACGACCGGCCGGCCGCCACGTAGGCCCGCCGCGGCGCCGAGACGACGAGCACGGTGGCCTCGCTCCCACCCGCCGAGAGGTGCAGGGTGTGGTAGCCGGGCGGCATCCGAGCGAGCCGGAGCGGCGCGCCCGGGGATGCGGCGCCGCGCCGCTCGCCGCCGTCCTCGAGCGCGAGCGCCCACTCCACGACGCCGGGCACCCGCAGGGGGATCGACGCCGAGCCGCCCCACGCGACGGTGACCGGCTCCGCCAATTGGCGGTCGCGCCCGGCGCGGAGCGCGCGCAGCGCCTCGGCCGCGCCCGCCCCGCCCGCACCGACCTCATGGCCGAGCGCGGTCAGCACCGCCGCGAGCGCCGCGTCCGAGGCGCGCCTGCGGCGGCCGCGGACGTCGGTGTAGCTTCGCTGCACCCCGGCCTCGCGCGCGAGCGCCGCCGTCGCGGCAGTCCGGTGACCGCTCACTCCGCCAGCAGCTCCTCGAGCCCGCGGACCGGGATCAGCACCCAGTCCGGGCGGTTGTCCAGCTCGTAGCCGAGCTCGTAGACCGCCTTCTCGAGCAGGAAGAGGTCGAGCAGACGCCCGAGCTCGTCGTCGTCCTCCGGCACGATGCCAGCGGGGGCGACGGCCTCGCGGTAGGCGCGCAGGAATGCCGCCGACACCCAGCCGCGCCAGGACAGGATCCACGCCTCCGGCAGGCCGCCGACCGCATCCTCCCGGCCGCTCTCGCGGAAGAGGGCGGCGTAGGCGGCGTAGTGGAACGAGCGCAGCATGCCGGCGACGTCCTGCACGGGCGAGCGCTTCAGGCGCCGCTGGCCCAGCGGCCGAGCGGGCTCGCCCTCGAAGTCGATCATCACGACGTCGCGCCCGGTCCACAGCACCTGGCCCAGGTGGAAGTCGCCGTGTGTGCGGATCCTGAGCCCGGTGAGCGGCCGCTCGAGCAGCGTCCGCACCCGCGCCAGCGCGCGCTGCTCCCCGGTCTTGACGCCCGAGAGCTCGGCGACGTCGCCGCCCGCCCGCCGGGCGGCTGCGAACACGCTCCGGATGAGCGTCCGCAGGGACTGCACGAGGGCGCGCTGCTGGAGGACGGAGAACGGCTCGGGCCTGAAGGCGGGGTCGTCGCGGGCGGAGGCCAGCGCGACGTGCATCTCCCCGGTCCGCTCCCCGAGCAGGCGGGCGAACTCGAGGTGCGCGCCGATCGCGTCACGGGCCTGGGCGGGAGCCTCGCTCCGCGACGCCTCGACGATCGACGCAGGTATCGGCGCGGGCTCCACGTGCTCGCTGGCGAGCGCGCGCTCGAGGAACCGGATCACCTCGTCGAGCGTGTACGACCAGGCGTCGCCCTCGTTGGGGACGTAGCCCTGGAGGAAGCCGATCGTGGAGGGCTCGCCGCGACGGCGGTGGTACTCGAGCGTCCCGGCGGCGGGCGAGACGTGCGGGAAGCCGAGCCGCGTGAGAAGGCCGGTCAGCTCCGCCTCCGGGTTCGGGCCCGGCTCGATCCTGCGGAACAGCTTCAGCACCAGGCTCTGGCCGAACGCGACCGAGCTGTTGGACTGCTCGGCGCCGAGCGACGCGGGCTCCAGCTCGACGCCGTCGCCCGTCATCCGGCGCAGCTCCGGCGTCCGGGTGACGCCCAGGGCGCCGTTTCGCCCTGCGACCCTGCGGCCCCGGCGGATCAGCTCGAGCAGGCCGCCGGCGAGCGCCGGATCGGCGGCCCCCGGGAGAAGCGCGAACCGGGCGCTCTGCATCTGGAGAATCGCCACGCTCTCGTCGGGCACCCGCCCGTCGTCCTCCCCGAGCTGCCGAGCGGTGAGCACGAGCGAGTACGTGTCCGGCTCGCCCTCGGTGAACTCGACCTTCACCAGGCACAGGTAGCCGGCCTCGCGGCGGCCCGGCCCGGGGATCCGCACCGCCTCGTCAAGGATGGTCCGCCGGATCCGGCGCGACTTGCCTGCGAACCAGCGCCGCGACGGCATGAACCGCACGAGCGCCTCCTCGAGCTGCCGGCGGCTGCGGCCCTCGAAGACCGCCGGCCAGCGCCCGGTCACGCGGATCTCCGGAATCGGCCCGGCGGCGTGCTCGACCTCATGCTCCGGCGGCGTGAGCGCGAAGACGTAGAAGTCGTGCGGGCCGAGCGCGAGCGCGTAGGGCGCGTCACCGCGGACGGCGGGGAACATGCTGTGCCCGAGGAGCTCCTCGGGGACGAGGCCGTCGAGGCGGCGCAGGTCGAGCTCGACGTACTGGGCCCGGCGGGACAGGTTGGCGACCACGAGGATGCGCTCGTCGTCCAGCTCGCGCAGGTAGGCGAGCACCTTGCGGTTCTCGGGGAGGAGGAACTCGAGCGACCCGCGGCCGAATGCCCGGAAGCGCTTGCGCAGCGCGATCATGCGCTTCATCCACCAGAGCAGCGAGCTCGCGTTCGCCTGCTGGGCCTCGACGTTCACGGCCCCGTACTCCGGGTCGCTGATCACCGGCAGGTAGAGCTGCTGCGGATTGGCG
>DASXAA010000123.1:0-6835 GCA_036407035.1 Thermoleophilaceae bacterium
GTGGTAGCCATGACCCGAGACTACGCGACCGGCAGCGCCCCCGGGAGTAACAAGGTTGTCGCGAATCCGCCGAGCGGCGGCGCGAGCCAGCGGCGGGAACGGCCGTGGCCGACGGCGCGCACCGCGGCCGCCGCCTCGAGCCGGCGCAGGTCGCGCTGAACGGTCCGCTGGCTCGAGCCGAGTGCGACGGCCAGCGCGGAGGTCGACCACGCCTCGCCGCCCTCGAGCAGCGCGACGATGGCGCCGGCCGGCCCATCGATCGGTGGCGCCAGCACGACGACGCCAAGTCGCGCGGCGGGCACGAGCGCGAAGCCACGCCGGGTCGCCTCGATCCGGGCGAGCGGGCGCAGCGCCACGCGGAGGCGGCCCATCTCCACGCGGAGGCGCGCGCGGAGCGACTCGTTGGCCGCGCGCGCTTCGAAGGCGCGCGCGATGAGCTCATCGCGCGGCACGTCGGCGGGCCAGGCCTCGGCCAGCGCGCGCGCCAGCGCGAACAGGACCGGGCGTCCGGCCAGCGCTACGACGGAGCGGGCCGGGCCACGCACCGCTCGCCGGCAGGCGTCCACCACCAGCTCGCCCGACGTGAACACGCTCTCGACCTCGTCGAGGCGGACCGGACGGATCACGCCGCCGCGGATCAGGCGCGCCGACGGTGCCGACAGGGCCCGCCGCGCGCGGTCCACTTCGGCGAGCAGGGCCGGGATGCCCGCGGCGACGGCCGCGCTGTAGGCGCGGGCCAGGGCCGCGGTGGCCTCCGCCACCCGCAGCCAACGCAGCGCCAGCTCGGCGCGGGTGAGCTCGGCGCGGGCCGCCAGCGATGACGGCGCGCTGGCAGTATCGACCGCGGCGAGCCCCCGCCCCGCCGCCTCGAGATCGCCGACGAGCAGTCGGCGCCGCGCGTCGACCACGCGGGCGAATCGCGCGTTCGCCGAGTCGCCGAGCGCATCCAGCGTCCGAGCGGCCGAGTCGAGCGCGCGCGCCGGTCCGCTCAGGTCGCGCGCGGCGAGCGCGACTTCCGCCTCGGCGACCTGGCATCGCGCTCGCGCGAGACGCTCGCGCGGGCCGAAGCCGCGGCCCGCGCGCCGGAAGAGCTTGCGCGCCCGGTCGTAGTCGCCGAGCTGAGCCATGGCGGTCCCGCGCAGGGCGAGCGCCGGCGGATCGTCACGCAGCGCAACGTGCTTGAGCGCGCCGAGGGGATCGCCCGCGGCCAGGGCACGGGCCGCCGCGGCGAGCGGTGCGTCCGGAGGATACATGCCCCCGGCGGCCGCCGTCGGCGAACGGCGTCTCACTCCTGAACCAGCTCCGCTCGCTTCCGCAGCGACGACGGGATCTTCAACCCGAGGGAATTGGCGGTCGCGACGTTGATCACCACGTCGAACTTGACCGCCTCCTCCACCGGCAGGTCGCCGGCGCGGGCGCCGCGCAGGATGCGATCCACCTGCGCGGCCGCGCGCCGACACAGCTCCAGCAGGTCCACCGAGAAGGACATCAGGCCGCCGCAGTCCGGAAACAGGCGATCGCCATACACCGCGGGCATCTTGAACCTCGCGGCCAGACCCACCAGTGCGCGGCACTCACGGCTGAACAGCGCGTCGCCGGGCACAAAGAGGGCGTCGAAGCGCTTGCCCTGCATCGTCCTGAAGGCGGCGTCGAATTCGCCCGGGCTGCGCACCGCGATTTCCTGGAGCTCCAGGTCCAGCCTCGCGCCTTCCCGCTCGACGGCCGTGAAGATCCTCGGATGGATCGGATTGCTCACGTTCCGTAGGAAGGCCACCCGCTTGGTGGACGGCGCCATGTCTCGCAACATCTCCAGCCGCTCCTGGATGACGAGGATGCCGCCGCCGAGGCCCGTGATGTTGCCGCCCGGCTTGCGCCGGTTCGGCACGATCCCGAAGTCGACGGGGTCTCCCCCCGTCACGAACACGATGGGAACCGTCGTGGTCGTCCGCTTCGCGGCGAGGGCGGCCGGTGATCCCACGCCGGTCACGATGACGTTCACCCCGCTCGCCACGAGCTCGGCCGCCAGCCCGGGCAGCCGCTCGAGGTTTCCCTCCGCGGAGCGCTGCTCGATCCGGAAGCTGCGGCCGTCGGCCGCCCATCCGAACTCGGTGAGACCTTGCCGGAGCGCCTCGATGTACGGAGGCGACAGGAGGCGCTCCGTCAACAACCCGATCCGGGCCTGCCTGACCTCCTGCCCGTGGACCGCGAGCGGCGCACCGAGCAGCCTGCCCGCCATCACGATCCCGAGCAGTAGTGCGGCGATCGACTCCCGACTGGTCAACTTCGCTCGACCACCACCTCGCTGATCTGGATGACCGGGGTCAGATCCGTGTAGTTCGGAATGTCGGCCATGATCTCCTTCGCGTGCGGCCCGAAGCCGGCCTGAAACGACTCGACGGAGTCACAGAAGATGTGGCACATGCCGACGTAGGTCGCCGGCGCGCCGGGCGCCCCCCCGGCGAGCCCCTTGTCGACGGTGTAGTAGAGGCATTTGTCTCCCATGCGCGCCTTGACCAGCGGCATGTGCTTGTCGCGATAGTACTGGTGGTCGAACCGCGCTCCCGGGGTGTTCGCGTACATCACGCTGATCTTGATCATCGTGGTCCTCCAGGGGATGGATACCGGCCAGGCGGCCCGCGTCGAGTGGGGCGATCCTGTCAGAGTGCGGCCGGCAGGTCAACCGGGGCGGGCCGCCTCACGGCTTCCAGAACCCTTGCGACGGGATGCGGAACGCCCGGTTGAAGCGCGACGACGCGTTCTCCCAGGCGATGATCATGGTCAGCTCCGCGATGGTGTCGTCGTCGTAGTGCCGCTGCATGCGCAGGAACAGGTCGTCGTCGACCTCGCGCTGCGTGTCCGTGATCGCGTCGGCGTATTCGAGCGCCACCTTCTCCGCGTCGCCGAAGAGCGCGCTCTCGGCGTAATCGTCGAGCGCCCCGATCTTCTCGGTCGAGACGCCGTTACGGCTGCTCACGGCAGCGTTGACGTCCTGTCAGAACTCGCAGCCGTTCCACCAGGCGACGCGACGGTTGAGCAGCCCCCGAAGCGCGGCCGGCACCCGCTTGGTCTCCTGCTGCAGCGCGGCCCACATCGCCTTGGCCGCGCGAAAGTAGGCGGGGTTGCGGGCATAGAAGAGATAGGGATAGAGCGGCGCGCCCCTCAGCCGGCGCTGCTCCTCGAGCGTCTCGCGCAGGTCATCGGGGAGCGTCTCGATGTCGACGGGCGGGATGCGCGTTCCCTTCAGCATGGTCACCTCCACGTTGGGCTGGTCCGGCCTCCGCCTCGCCCTCGCCAGGCGACGAAGCGGGCCGGTGAGTCACGGCCGGATCTTACCGCCGAAACCGCGAGGCGCGTCGATCGGCACTTCGACCGTGGTCGAAGCGTCTATCCCCGGGACGACGCGCGGGTCCCGGCCTCGGCCAGTGCGGACGTCTCGACGCCGAACCGCTGCCGAAAGCCGCGCCGTCCGGAGGGGGTGACGATGACCGCGTGGCTGCCCGTCACCCGCTCCATCCAGCCGAGATCGAAGCAGCGCCGTGTGATCGCGGCCCCGATCGCGCCCGCGATGTGCGGGCGCCGCTCGGTCCAATCGAGGCACAGCCGGCAATGGCGACGCCGGGACGAACGCGGCAGCCCGATCCCGAAGTCGGCGAAGAAGCGGGCGCCCGCCGTCGTGATCTCGGCGGCTTCGGCGTCGAGCACGATGTACTCGCGGGCGACGAGCGAATCCGTGAGATCGACGCTCAGGCGCCCGGCGAGGTGGTCGTAGCAGATACGGGCCGCGCTGAGCGCGCGTGATTGGCGGGACAGCGGGCGGTATCGAGGCCTCTGCGCGAGAGCGACCGCGACGATGCCGTCGATCATGTCGGCGACCGCCGCCGAGGCGAGCCGGAAGTGGCGATGCCGCCCGCTCGGGACCACCCGGAGCAAGCCCGCTTCGGTGAGCTTCGCGAGATGGGTGCTCGCGGTCTGCGGGGTGACGCGCGCCGCGCGGGCCAGCTCGCTCGCGGTCAGGGCGCGACCATCGAGCAGCGTCGACACCATCGTCGCCCGCGCGGGGTCGCCGACCAGCGCCGCGATCTCGGCGATGATGGGGCCGGTGATCATGTTCGCGGCCTCGCTAGCGCGCCCGCCCGGCGGACGCATAGCCGATCTGCGGAGTGCCGTCCGCGCTCAGCACGACCGAGCCGATGACGCGCTCCCGGTTCGGGGGGGTGAGCGGCGGGGCCGGCGGCCGGGGCCGCTCGATCGGCGACGGCTCGTACTCGAACATCCCCAGGGTCAGCCGGTCGCGATTGGCGCCTTCCGTCCGGACGAGGTCGAGGTGCCGACTGGAGACGCCCGGCGTGGCCGCTCCGAGCGCGCTCAACCGCTCCTGGATCGCTCCCCATGACGTGGCGAGGTCGGCGCCGCGGACGCTCTCGAGCTCGGTGACGCGGCCGTCGGCGTGATGAACGACGAGCGCCGGTCGGTCCAGGTCGAGGAGCGTGAGGTCGCCGCGCAGCGAGACCGCCGCGTAGCCTCGCGCCCGTCGGGGCCGGCCCTGCCCGTCGACCTCCGGGGTGCGGTCCTTCTTCAACGCTTCGGTGACGGCGCTGCCGGCGGCGTGCCGGCCCACCGCGCCGTCGGCGAAGATCCATTCGAGGTCGCCGTTGGCGTGCTCGGTCACCTCGGCGAGGACAGCGCCGGGGCGACTCGCGAAGATATGGCGGCGCGTGCCGTCCGGCGAGAAGGAGGCCCTGGAGCCGTCCGGCCGGCTGATCTCGATCCGACCGTCCGGGCTCACGGTCCGTCGGATGCCGTTGGTCCCGCTCCAGGTCTGAGCACCCCGAGCGTCGACCAGCAGGCTCACCGCCCACTTCGACTGGCGGCTGGTCGATGGGCCGAACGTCGCCGGCGTCTCCTTCGAATTGCGGACCACGATGTCGGAGCCCTGCTGGATGACGGTGATCCCGCCGGTCCCGTCCCGGGTGAACCGCGTGATCCATCCGTCCGCGTGCTGGACGTCCGTGACTTCGCCCCACGCGTTCCTGGTCACCCGGAAGCGGCGCTCGTACTGCTCGTCATAGCCGACGCGAGTCTCGCCGCCGTCGTCGTGGATGACTCGCATGTACCGGCCGTCGCCGGTGGCCAGGAACACCTGCCGCGGATTCCCGCCGATCCAGGCGGCCGCGTACCGGACGCGCTCCTCGTCCACCCACTCACGGCCGTCCCGCCGCGCGACCACCGTTCTCGTCGTCTTGCCGTCGCGTCCCGTCACCGAGCGCTCCAGTGTGCGGAGCCGGCCCTGGTCGAGTGCGACGTCCAGGCTCGCCGTTCCCTCGCGGGGCCGCTTGTTGCCGGCCAGCTCCTTGCGCGTGGCCGAGCTGGCGGTCTCCGAGTCGTACGTGAGCAAGACCCTGCCTCCGTCGAGGTGATCCTGGGTGCTCAGCCGATCGCGGTGGTCGTATCGCGACAGGGTTCCCTCGCCGCCGAGCGTGACGCGACGCCCGCCCGGGAAGGCGTACATCTCGAGCCCCGATTCCAGGGTCAGCACGAGGGTCCCATCCTTGGTGAGCTGGAAGTCGAGGATCCCCCCCGACAGGCCGTCGCGCCGGAGCCGGCGGTCCGGGGTCGCTGCGCTCTGCAGCGATCCATCGCCGGCGTAGGCGAGCTCGAACACCCGGTTCCGCTCGTCGGTGTGCCGGACCAATCGCCCCGTGCCGTCGAATTCGGAGAGGGCACCGCTCGCGAAGCGCTGCCACCGGCGGCCCTGGGCGTCCGAATAGGCCACCGACTGGTCCCGGCCGGCTCCGGAGAGCCCGTCGATCCGCTCGGCGACCGTGATCCGCCCGGACGGCGTCGGGGCGCCGCGCTTGACGATCGTGAAGTAGTCGCGGAAATTCAGGTAGACCAGCGGCGCGCCCGCCTCGCCGTCGTGCTCGACCACCGTGGCCCGGCCCCAGAAGTCGACGCGACGGCCCTTCGCATCCAGGAAGGACACGTGGCGGTCGTTGCCCCAGCCGAGGAACTCCAGCCGGGTGCCGCGCCGCACCTCCTTGGCGGTCAGCGGAAGCCCCGGCGGGGCCTGGTAGGCGGTGTCCACGATGGAGAAGCCCGGAGGCGATGCGTGGTCCACCCGCTCCAGGCGCCCGTCCGTCGCGTAGTACAGGCGGAACTCGGGCGTTTCGGGCGTCACGAACCGCGTGGGCCGACCCTGGGCGTCCAGCTCGACGATCCGCTGGAGCGTGCCGGTTCCGGTAACGTGTTCACGCGAGCCGTCCACATGGTAGGTCGTGGACGCCTTCCTCTCGGCGTCCTGCCACTGGGCGTCTCCCGACCGCCGGTACACCGAGGTCGTGATCGAGCTCGCGGTCGCGAAATTGTCGCGCGAGGGGGCCCGCGAGGCCCAGTGATCCACCCACGTCCACCGCGGGTTGGCCCCTTCGCGCATTCCGACCAGGACCTTGGCCTCTCCCTCGCCGCGGTAGTAGTAGCGCGTGGTCTCGCCACCGGGAGTGACCGTCCACAGCACCTCGCCGGCCAGGTCGCGACGGACGAGCCCGCCGTGACCGAAGCGCTGCTCGGATTCGCCGCTGGTGAAGATGGAGGTGACCACCTCGACGACGCGGGCGCCGCGTCCGTCCCGGCGGGCGCGCACGTCGCCCGGCCGGTCGGGATCGGGCTCGCTGACGTAGCCCTGCTTGATGATGGCGCCGTCGTCGTCGATGAAGATGTCGCCCGCCCACGCCTTCCCCGGCTTGCGCTGGCCGGCGGCGTCCACCTCCCACCATGAGGCGGCCCCGAAGTCCTTGCCGTCGCCGCCGCGGACGAAGTGCCCGGCGTTGGATCTGAG
>DASXAA010000124.1:0-9570 GCA_036407035.1 Thermoleophilaceae bacterium
GGCCCTCAGGCCTCGTCCGCGGTCCCCGCCAGCCGGTCCGCGCCGCCTGAGCTCTTCAACATCGCCAGCGTCTTCGACTCGATCTGGCGCACTCGTTCGCGGGTCACGCCGACCTCGTGGCCGATGTCCTCCAGGGTCATCGGGCCCTTGTCGCCCAGGCCGTAGCGCAGCTCGATCACGCGGCGTTCGCGCCATGGCAGGCTGTCCAGCACCTTCTGGAGGTCCGCGTCGCGGATCCGGTTCGCGACGATCTCGAGGGGGCGGTCGATGGCGGCGTCCTCGATGAAGTCGCCCAGGGAGGCGTCGCCCTCCTCGCCGCCCACGGGCGCCTCGAGGGACACCGGCTCCTGGCCCAGCTTCAGGATCTCCTCGACCTTGTTCGGCGCCATGTCCACCAGCACGCCGATCTCCTCCGGGCTCGGCTCGCGGTTGTGCTTCTGGATCAGCATCCGGCGCGCCCTGGCCACGCGGTTCATCCGCTCGACCATGTGCACGGGGATCCGGATCGTGCGCGACTGGTCGGCAAGCGCGCGCGTGATCGCCTGGCGGATCCACCAGGTCGCGTACGTCGAGAACTTGAAGCCGCGGCGCCAGTCGAACTTCTCGACCGCGCGGATCAGGCCGAGGTTGCCCTCCTGGATCAGGTCGAGCAGCGTCAGGCCGCGGCCCGTGTAGCGCTTCGCGATCGACACCACCAGCCGCAGGTTCGCCTCGATCAGCGAGTTCTTCGCGGCCATGTCGTTCTGCTCGATCCGCTTCGCGAGGCGGACCTCGTCCTCGCGGGTGAGCAGCGGCACGCGCCCGATCGAGCGCAGGTACAGGCGTACCGCGTCCTCGGCGCCGTGCTCGGGCGGCGGGACCGGCAGACCGGCCGTGACGACGCCGCCCTCGTCGTAGAGGTCCGGCTGCTCTTCGCCCTCATTGTCGGCCGCCAGCTCGGCGTCCAGCCCGCGCGGCTCCTCTTCTGGTTCCAGCTCGAACGCGTTCTCGCTGCTCATGCCGTCTGTCCCGTCACCGATTCCATCTCCTGCAGCGCATTGCGCCGCTCCTCCGCCAAGGAATCTTGACGGGTTGTGTCTCCCTCTTGCAGGGCGCGCCGCCGTTCGCGGTCGATTCGCCTCAGCTCGAGCGCCAGGAAACTGATCCTCAGCTCCGGCTCCGTGGCCGGACCCCGCTCGTCCGCCTCCATCGCGATTCCCGTTACGAGGGCGCCCAGGGCGGGGTCGTTCTCGGGGAGGGTAGCTAGCGGATCGTCGAATTCCGAAACGAGCTGGTCGCGCGCCCGCATCGTGAGCTCGGACGAGAAGTGGCCCTCGCGCAGGCGTCCGAGGTACTCGCGGCCGGTGTCGCCGCTCGCCAGGCACAGCGCCAGGAAGGCGCGCTCTGCCGCCAGCGAGACCGCCCCCGGCGAACCCTGTGCGGGCGCGCCGGCCGGCTGGGGCGTGCGCATCGGCGCAACCCCGCCGCGCGGAAGCAGGTACCCCTCAGGCACGTCGAGCCGGTCCGCCGCCTCGCGGACGAGCGAATCGCGTAGTGCGGAACGCTCCGGGGTCGCTCCTATCAAGTCCCGCACCTCCTCGATGGCTCGGTCCCTGCCGGTGGGAGTGTCGAGGTCTGCATCGGCAAGTACCCGTCGGACCTGAAACCGAAGCACCTCGATCGCGCTCTCCAAGCGGGATTCGAACGCGGACGCGCCCTCCTTGCCGATCAGCTCCGCCGGGTCGGTGCCCTCGGGCATCTCGACCACGCGCAGCTCGAGATCGCCGGCGGCGCGCGCCACTCGCAGCATCGCCTCCTGCCCCGAGCGGTCGGCGTCCAGAGCGAGAACCACAAGAGAAGCGCTGCGGCCCAGCTCCGCCAGCTGCTCCTGCGTCAACGCGGTCCCCATGATCGCCACGGAGTCGCGGATGCCGGCCTGGTGCAGTGCGAGCACGTCCGTGTAACCCTCGACCACCACGATCCGACCGCTCTTCACCGCGTGCGGCCTCGCCCTGTCGATCCCGAACAGCTGGCGCCCCTTGTGGTAGATCTCGTTCTCGGAGGTGTTCAGGTACTTCGGGCCGCGCCCCTCCCCCATCGACCTCGCCCCGAACCCGAGCACCCGTCCGCGGGCGTCCGCGAGGGGGAACATGATGCGGCCGCGGAAGCGGTCGTACTGGCCGCCGTCGCGGCCGCGCTGCGCGAGGCCGCCCGCGGCCAGCTCCTCGGGGGTGAAACCGTCCCGCTGCGCCCCGACCGTCACCCGGTCCCAGGCGCTCGGCGAGTATCCGACGCGGAATTCCTTCAACACTTCTTCAGATAACTCCCGACCGGCCAGATACTCGCGCGCCTTCCGCGCCTCCTCGGACTCCCACAGGTAGGTCGAGTAGAAGCGGGTGGTGCGGTCGAGCAGCGCCCAGAGCCGCTCACGCCACCGGTGCAGCTGCTCCGCGCGCGGGTCCTCCTGCTCTCGCTCGAGCCGCACGCCGTAGCGGTCCGCGAGCAACTCGACCGCGTCGCGGAAGTCCAGCCCCTCGGTCTGCTCGACGAAGCCGATCGCGTCGCCCTTCGCCTGGCAGCCGAAGCAATAGTAGAGCTTCTCCTCGGCGTTGACCGAGAACGACGGCGTCCGCTCGTCGTGGAACGGGCACAGCCCGACCCACCGCCCGCCGACGCGCCGCAGGTCGCTCTTCGCGCCTATGAGCTCGACCATGTCGACCGCGTCGCGCACCCGCTCGATCGAGTCGCGGGTGTACAGGGCCACCTAGAAGCCCCTCGGTACTGCCAGTTCCTCGAACTCCCGGATCGCGAACCGGTCGGTCATCCCGGCGAGCCAGTCCACCACGCGCTGCTCGTCGGTCGCGTCGGGAACCGCCGGGGGCGGCGGGTGCTCGGCGTAGTGCTCGAAGAGCGCCCTCAGCATCTGCTCGACGCGCGACTTCTCCGGCTGCGCGTGCGGCGCGAGGTACACGCGGTCGAACATGAACGAGCGCAGGTTCAGCATCGCCGCGCCGACCTCGTCGCCCTGCACGATGTCCCCGGCCTCCTCGGAATGGTCGAGCAAGTCGACCACGAGCGTCTCGATCCGGTCGGAGCCGGTCGATCCCAGCAGCTCGACCTCCGCCGCCGGGAGGTCCTCGAAGGACAACAGGCCGGCGCGGATCGCGTCGTCGATGTCGTGGTTTATGTAGGCGATCCGGTCGACCACCCGGACGATCCGCCCCTCGAGCGTCTCGGGCGGCTCCGGTCCCGTGTGGCGCAGGATGCCGTCGCGCACCTGCTCGGTCAGGTTGAGCCGGTCGATCCGCTCGACCACCCGCAGCGAGTGCTCGTTGTGCCGGAATCCCGACCCGTAGCGCTCGCGCGCGCACGCGTCGAGCACGTCCTCGCCCACGTGGCCGAACGGCGGGTGGCCGAGGTCGTGGCCCAGCCCGATCGCCTCGGTCAGGTCCTCGTTCAGGCCGAGCGCGCGTGCCACGCCGCGGGCGATCCCGCAGGCCTCGAGCGTGTGGGTCAGCCGGGTGCGGTAGTGGTCGCCCTCGGGCGCGATGAACACCTGCGTCTTGTGCTTCAGCCGCCGGAACGACTTCGAGTGCACGATCCGGTCGCGGTCGCGCTGGAAGGGCGCGCGGTGGTCCGAGTCCGGCTCCGGGACCTCCCGCCGCGCCGGGTACGAGCGCGCCGCGAGCGGCGACAGCAGCTCGTCCTCGAAGCGCTCGATGCGGTCGCGGAAGGCCATGCGGGCTGTCTGGGCCATGCGCGGACGATTCTGGCAGGCGGGCGGCGGTCAGCCCCGCGGGACCGGCAGCGAGCCGAAGCCGTACTCGATCCGGGCCGGGCGCCCGTCGCGCGCGTGCCAGGCGACCGTCAGCGGCGCCTCCTTGCCGGGCTGGATGCTGGCGCGCAGGCCGATGCGGAGCTCCTCGCCGACCGGCGTGGCATCACCGCGGTTGCGCGGGAAGACGGTGCGCTCATACGTCTGGTTGAAGATCTTCGTGCCCGGGATCTCGTCCCCGCCGGCCGTGCGAAGGGTCAGGTCGCGGGCGACGATGTCGATCCGCCGCAGCGAGTCGTTGCGCACGGTCCCGGCGAGGATCCGGTCTCCCGGCAGCGCGGGCGGCGTGACGAGGAGCGGGTCGTCGGTCCAGACGAGGTCGCCGGAGCCGATCCCGCTGTCGTCGCCGCCAGAGCAGCCCGCCAGCGCCAGCATCACCAGCGCGGCGGCCATGGCCGCCCGCCTCATGGCGCTACCGTGGCTCCGGCGGGCGGGTGAACCAGTCGCAGCCGGGCGGGTCCTGGTTCACGTCGTCCTGCGGGTCCCAGCTGGAGCAGGCGGCGAGCATCGCGAGCTTCACCGGATCGGCGGGAGTCAGCAGCGACGAGCCCGGGCAGTCGGGCAGCGTCCCCGGGTTGCTCGTGAGCGTGCCGCCGGCGATCGCCTTGTTGTTCGTCCAGCAGTTGCCGCGGCCCTCCTCGTCCCACCAGAAGTCCACGCCGTTCGGGTCGCGCGCGCCGTTCGGCCGCACGCCCATGACGTTGCCCTCGTAGCGGTTGCCGAGCGAGGTGTCCATCCCGGAGTCGTACGCGGGACCGGAGTTCTGCGACTGCCCCGTCGGATCGGTGCCGCGGAACGCCGACGGCACCCAGAACAACATCGCCCCCTGCCGCCAGTTGTCGTAGAAGTAGTTGTTCTTGACGATGTTGTCGTTCCCGCCGCCGATCAGCATGCCCGTCCCGACGGGCACCTGGAACGCGGGGCACACGTGCTTCGGGTCGCGCTCGGCGATCGGCCGGTTCTTGATGTAGCAGTACTGGTCGTTCTGCTCGTTGAAGAGGTCGTAGTTGTTCGAGTAGATCCGGTTGTCCTCCCACTTCGAGCAGTCCTGCGGCATCCCCGGATGGCCGCCCGCGAACGAGTCCGTGGTGATCCCGGTGGCGTTGTGGTGGAAGCGGGAGTCGTGGGTGTAGATCCCGTTCCCCGCCGTGCCCGACCAGCCGATCGTGTTGCCGTACGAGTTCACGCGGTCGACCTCGATCCCGTACCGCTTGCAGTGCCCCTCGGGCCCCGACCCGGGGTAGATCCCGGAGTCGCCGGAGCCGTACGCGGTCAGCTTGCGATACAGGCCGTTGTCCGAGGTGAAGGAGAGGAAGCCGTACTCGCGGCTCCACCGCGAGACGATCTTCTCCAGCCGGAACCCGTTCGTCTCCAGCACGTAGATGTTGTTGAAGTCGGAGAACTGGACGGTGAAGTTGCGCAGGTGGATGCCGTCGGCGCGATCGGCGCGGATCACGTTCAGCTTCGAGCGCTTGCCGTCGATCAGCACCTGCGACGGCTTCGTCCCCGTGCCCTCGATCTGGAGGTTGCAGCGGTGGTCACAGCGGCGGTCCTTGTCGGGGCCGTCGCCGATGATCGCGATCAGGTTCTGCGCGTTCTTGCACTTGCGCTGGTACTCGAAGTTCGCGACGCGCACCTTCTCGTCGGGCGCGGCGCCGAAGTGCGGGTCGGCGTACTCCTCGTAGTCGTCCTTGCACTTCGGGTCCGGCTCGGGCACGCGCCGGCTCGGCTCCTCGCGGTACACGCCCGGCAAGATCAGGATCCGGTCACCGCTCTTCGCGGCGTTCACCGCCTGCTGGATGTGGCGGTAGCGGCAGCGCTTGAGCAGGGCGAGGTTGTGCTTGCGCGCCTTGCCGTGCAGCTGCCGGCGGATCCGCCTGCCGGAGTCCGACTTGCATACGACCCGCGCCGGCCCGCTCTTGCGGTACTTCGGCACCTTGCCCAGCTTGTAGTCGGGGTAGTACGACAGCCGCTCGGCGTGGCCGTACGCCACCGCCGTCACGACAGCCATCGCCATCAGGGCGACCGCCCCTGCCATCCAGACCCTCACGGCGGGCCACCCTACACGAGGTTACGAATCGTCGCCAAGGGCGGCCTGCGCCGCGGCAACCCGCGCGATCGGCACCCGGTAGGGCGAGCAGCTCACGTAGTCGAGGCCGGCCAGCTGGAAGAAAGCGATCGACTCGGGGTCCCCGCCGTGCTCGCCGCAGATGCCGAGCTTCAGCTCCGGCTTGGCCTCCCGACCGGTCCACGCGGCCAGCCGCACGAGCCACCCGACGCCCGGCGCGTCGAGCGTCTCGAAGGGGCTGCGGTCGACGATCCGCAGCTCGAGATACCGCTGCAGGAAGCTCTTCTCCATGTCGTCGCGCGAGAACCCGAGGCCGGTCTGGGTGAGGTCGTTGGTGCCGAACGAGAAGAAGTCGGCCACGCCGGCGATGCGGTCGGCCACGAAGCAGGCGCGCGGCAGTTCGATCATCGTGCCGATGGTGAGCTCGAGGTCGTCGCCGCCCTCCTCGCCGGCCACCCGCTCGGCCAGCCCGCGCACCAGCTCCAGCTCCCGCTCGTACGCGACCAGCGGGATCATGATCTCGAGGTGCGGCGCCTCGCCGCTGCGATCGCGCACCGCTAGCGTGGCCCGTACGATCGCCCTCACCTGCATCTCGTAGATCTCCGGGTGCAGGATCCCCAGCCGCACGCCGCGGGTGCCGAGCATCGGGTTGGTCTCGGCCAGGCTGTGGATCCGGTCGAGCGTCCGTTCGAGCTGCTCGAGGTCATCGCTCTGCTCGATGCGCGCCCGCTCGGCGTCCTGGGCCACCTCCTCGGCCTGGGGCATGAACTCGTGGAGCGGGGGGTCGAGCAGGCGGATCGTCACCGGGCGGCCGCGCATCTCCTCGAACAGGCCCTCGAAGTCCTCCTGCTGTAGCGGCAGCAGCTCGTCGAGCGCGGCGCGCCGCTCCTCCTCGGTCTCGGCCATCACCATCGCGCGCATCTTCGGCTGGCGGTCGGCGGCCATGAACATGTGCTCGGTGCGGCAGAGGCCGATCCCCTCGGCGCCGAACTCGCGCGCCTTGGCGGCGTCCTCGGGGGTGTCGGCGTTGGCGCGCACGCCCAGCGTTCGCAGCTCGTCCGACCAGGTCAGCACCTTCTCGAACTCGTCGCTGACCTCCGGCGGCTCGAGCGCCACGTCGGCGAGCGTGACGACGCCCGCCGTGCCGTCGATCACGATCAGGTCGCCCTCGGAGAGCTCCGTGTCGCCGACGCGCACCTTCTTCGCGTGCAGGTCGACCTCGAGCGCCGACGCCCCGGACACGCACGGTTTCCCCATCCCGCGCGCCACGAGCGCGGCGTGGCTCGCCTTGCCGCCCTCGCTCGTCACGATGCCCTTCGCCGCCTGGAAGCCGTGCACGTCGTCGGCCTCGGTGAACGGTCGCACGAGGATCACGTCGCGCCCTTGCTCGGCCGCGGCCACCGCGTCCTCGGCGGTGAACACGATCTCGCCCTTGGCCGCCCCCGGCGAGGCCGCCACGCCCTCGGCGAGCACCTCGAACTCGGCGTCGGGGGCGATCGCCGGATGGAGGAGCGCGTCGAGGGTGTTCGGGTCGATCGTGCGCAGGGCGGCGGGCTTGTCGAGCAGCTCCTCGTCGACCGCGTCCACCGCGAAGCGCACCGCGGCCTGCGCGGGCCGCTTGGCGCTGCGCGTCTGGAGCATGTAGAGCCGGCTCTCCTCCACCGTGAACTCGGTGTCCTGCATGTCGCCGTAGTGGCGCTCGAGAGTGCGCAGGATCTCCATCAGCTCCTCGTGGGCCTCGGGCATGCGCTCGCGCATCTCGCTCAGGTCGAGTGGCGTGCGGACCCCGGAGACGACGTCCTCGCCCTGGGCGTTGATCAGGAAGTCGCCCGAGGGTGTGGGCTCGCCGGTGATCTCGTCGCGCGAGAACGCGACGCCGCTGCATGACGTGTCGCCCCGGTTGCCGAACACCATCTGCTGCACGTTCACCGCGGTGCCGAGCTCGTCGGAGATCTGGTTGATGCGGCGGTAGTGCTGCGCGCGCTCGCCCATCCAGGAGTCGAACACCGCGCGGATGGCCTGGCGCAGCTGCTCCTGCGGGTCCTGCGGGAAGTCCTCGTTCGTCTCTTCCTTGAACACGCGCTGGAACTCGCGCGTGAGCTCGGTCAGGTCCTCCACCGACAGGTCCACGTCGTGCTTCGCGCCGCCGGCCTGCTTGCGCTCCTTGATCAGGTCCTCGTAGCGCTCGCCGGGGATGCCGCGGCAGACGTTGCCGAACATCTGCACGAAGCGGCGGTAGGAGTCCCACGCGAAGCGCTCGTTCTCGGTCGCCTTGGCGAGGCCGTCGACCGCCTCGTCGCTCAGACCGAGGTTGAGGACCGTGTCCATCATCCCCGGCATCGAGATCGGCGCGCCGCTGCGCACCGACACCAGCAGCGGGTCGCTGGGCTCGCCCAGCCGCTTGCCGGCCTGCTCCTCGAGCCGCTCGAGCGCCTCCTTGACCTGCTCGTCGAGTCCATCGGGGAGCTCGCGGCCGGCCTTCATGTACTCCACGCAGGCCTCGGTCGTGATCGTGAAGCCGGCGGGCACGCGGTCGGCGCCGAGCACGCGCGTCATCTCGGCGACGTTCGCGCCCTTGCCTCCGAGCAGGTCCCGCATGTCCTTCGAGCCCTCGGAGAACTCGAAGACGAGCTTGGTCCCGGTCGCCACCCCCATCGCGGCCATCCTATTCCCGGTGACGAGGCCCGGTACTCAGGCGGCGACCCGGCGCAGCCGCACGTGCGCGTGGTGCTCCAGCGTCTCGGCGATCGCCCTGTCCGCCTGGGCGAGCGCGCGCTCGGGCGCTTCCGGCGCCTCGGCCAGCGGGCGCCCGAGTGCCTCGGCGAGGAAGCGGTGGGCGTCCTCCGCGAGCGGGAACGAGCCGGCCTCGCATCCCGCGCAGACCACTCCGCCGGCGCTCGGCGAGAACCCGCCCAGGTGCTCGCCCTCCCCGCAGCTGGCGCACGAGGCCAGCTCCGGAGCGAACCCGGCCGCCAGCAGCAGCTTCATGCGGAACGCCAGCGCGTGGGCCCGCGTGGCCGCCGCCGGGTCGGCGTCGAGCAGGGCGAGCTCGTTGCAGAGCAGGTTGTAGGCGGGCTGGTTGGGCTCGGCCGAGTCGAGCAGCCGCAGCACCGCCTCGCACGCCTGGCCCGCCCGCTCCAGCGACGCCCTCCTCTCCCGCAGCGCCGCGTGCGCGTGGACCGTGTCCACCTGCGTAACCGTGCACAGCTCCCCGCGACCCTCGTGCAACACGAGCCGCACGCGGCACAGCGGCTCGAGCCGGCCACCCATCCGCGACCGCACCCTGCGCACCCCCTTCGCGACCGCCCCCAACCGCCCGCGCTCGGACGTGTAGAGGTGCAGCACCCTGTCCGCCTCGCCGTATCGGATCGAGCGCAACACCACCGCCTCTGTCTTGAAGGAGCCTGGCATCCCCCGCATAGACTGTGACGCGGATGTCGGACGCGAACGGGGTCACCCTGTACACGACCGAGCCGTGCGGCTTCTGCCGTCAGGCAAAGGCGCTGCTCAAGGCACGGGGCGTGGATTACCGCGAGGTCAACCTCGCGAAGGACCCCGTGGGCCGCGAGGAGCTGGTGGCGCTGACGGGCCAGATGACCTTCCCCCAGATCGTGGTCGGCGAACGCTCGATCGGCGGATTCCGGGAGCTGCTGGAGGCCGACCGCGCGGGCGCGCTCGAGGACCTGCT
>DASXAA010000125.1:0-7402 GCA_036407035.1 Thermoleophilaceae bacterium
GGGTCGCTTCCGGCCCGGCCACGCCCAGCGCATCGAGCGCTCGGCCTCGCTCACCCTCGCCGCCCCGAGCGACAGGCTCGACCGCGTCGCCGACGACGTCATCGCGATCACGGACCGCTACGGCGGCTTCGTGCTGCGCTCGTCCGTCACCTCCGGCGACGACGGCAGCCAGGGCGGCGAGTTCGCGCTGCGCATCCCGGCGGACCGGCTCCGCCCCGCCCTGCGCGACCTCTCCCAGCTCGGCACCGTCCGCTCCCGAACTCAGTCCGGCCGCGACGTGACCGCCGGCTTCGTGACCGCCGGCGACCGCCTCGAGGCGGCCCGGGCCGAGCGCAAGGGCCTGCTCGAGCGCCTCGAGCAGGCGACCACCGACACGCAGGCGGACGCGATCCGCCGCCGCCTCGACCTGGTCGCCGCGGAGATCAACCGCCTGCACGGCCGGCTGCGGAACCTGAGGCTGCGCACGAACTACGCCGCGGTCTCGCTATCGCTGGAGGCCAATGACGACTCCGGCGCCGGCGGGGCCACCGGCAACCTGGACGACGCCCTGGACGACGCGCTCGGCTCGCTCTCGGACGCGGTCGGCATCGCCGTGCGCGCGCTCGGCTTCGCGATCCCGCTCGGCCTGCTGGCCCTGATCGGCTGGCTCGCCACGCGCGCCTACCGGCGCCGCCTGCGCGAGTCCGCGCTCGTCTGAGCCACGCAGGAGCGCCGGGACGTAGGTCGAACCCGTCCGTGTGATCTCGGCGGTCCTGATGTTCCACCGGGTCGTCAAGGCGTTCCGCTACGCGATCCAGGAGGACGAGTTCCTCAACGTGTTCGGCGCCGCGGTGGCGCTCGTGATCGTCGGGACGGTCGCCTACACGCTCGGCGAGGGCTGGAACGTGGTGGACGGCCTGTACTTCGCCGTGGCAACGCTCACCACGACGAGCGTGTCCGACCCCCACCTCGTCCTCACCGACGACTGGCTGAAGGTCTTCACCGTGCTGTACCTGCTGGTCGGCATCGGGATCCTCGTCGAGACGCTGCGCCGGCTCGGGGCGGCGTTCGTCGTGGTCAGGGCGCAGGAGGAGGCGGCCAAGAAGTCCGGCAAGCCGGGCTAGGGCTCGTGCTCCACCCGGATCGGGAAGCCCTCCTCGCGGGCCGCCGCGATGATCTCGTCGCTGTGCTCGGTCCCGCGGGTCTGAAGGACGAGCTTGATCGCGGTCTCGCGGACGTGGAGGTCGATGCCGTCGCGCAGGTGCTCCACGTCCACGACGTTCGCGCCGCGGTCCGCCACCACGGAGAGCAGGCCCGCCAGCGCGCCCGGTCGGTCCGGGACGACTGTCGAGATGACGACGCGCCGGCCGGCGGCGGTCTCGCCGAGCCGGATTGCCTCGGACAGCAGCGACGCGTCCACGTTGCCGCCGGAGAGCACCGCGCACACCTCGCCATCCGGCGGCGCCTCCACGCAGCCCTGCATCAGCGCGGCCACGGCAACGGCGCCCGCGCCCTCCACCACCAGCTTCGACCGCTCGAGCAGCAGCACCATCGCCTCCGCCACCTCGTCGTCCGAGACCGTCACCACCTCGTGCACGTAGCGCTCCACCAGCGGCAGCGTGAAGTCACCGGGCCGCTTGACCGCGATGCCGTCGCAGATCGTGTTGGCCGACCGCGCCCCGATCGGCCGGTGGGCCACGAGCGAGTCGATGTAGGGCGCGCACGCCTCGGCCTGCACGCCGATCACGCGGGCGCCCGGCAGGCGCTCGGCGACCGCGATCCCGACCCCGCTCGCCAGCCCCCCGCCGCCGAGCGGCACGACCACCAGCCTGGTGGCGGGCGCCTGGCGCGCGATCTCCAGCCCGATCGTCCCCTGGCCCGCGACCACCTCCGCCGCGTCGAAGGCGTGCACCTGCGTGAAGCCCTCCTCGCGCGCGAGCCGCGCGGCCTCCACACCGGCCTCGTCGTACGAGCCGTCGACGAAGCGCACCTCACCGCCGTACTGCTGCACGGCGGCCACCTTCGCGAGCGGCGCCTGGGCCGGCATCACGATCGTCGCCCGCGCACCGAACTCGCGCGCGGCGAACGACACCGCCTGGGCGTGGTTGCCCGCGCTGGCCGCCACCACGCCAGCCCGCAGCGCCTCCTCGGGGAGCCGGCCGATCGCGTTGAAGGCGCCGCGCGCCTTGAAGGAGCCGGTCAGCTGGAGGTTCTCCGCCTTCAGGAGAACGCGCGTGCCGACGCGCCTCGACAGCTCTCCGGCGGACACCACGGGGGTCTCCCGCACACGTCCGGAGATGAGCCCGGCCGCGTCCTCGATGTCCTGACCGGTGACCGCGTCGCGGGTGACAGCCATTCCCTGAGATTATGCGCCCCATGCCCAAGGGGGAGGACACCGCGCGGCTCTTGTCGCGGACCGAGGTCTTCGGCGGCCTGGAGGAGCGGGAGCTGGAGGAGGTCGCCCAGGTCGCCGTGCCGAGGAGCTGGTCGCGCGGCGAGATGATCTTCCGCGAGGGCGACGAGGGCGAGACCTGTTACATCATCCGCTCCGGCGCCGTGATGCTCACCCGCGAGCACCAGGACGGCCGCATGCTCGCCCTTGCCGAGCTGCGCGGAGGCGACATGTTCGGCGAGCTGGCGATGTTCCGCCACGAGACGCGCTCGGCGACCGCCGAGTCGATCGAGTCCACCACGTCGGTGGCGCTGCTGGCGCCCGACATGCAGCGGCTGATTCGCAGCAACCCGACGATCGCGCTGAAGCTGCTCGAGGTCCTCGCCGAGCGCGTGAGCCGGACCAACGAGCGCCTTCTCCAGCAGTCCTTCCAGACCGTGGCGGGCCGGGTGGCGAGCGCTCTCGTCGCGCAGACGGTGGCCCGGCAGGCGGAGGGCGCTCCCGACCAGGACGTCCTCATCCGCGCGACACAGGCCGAGATCGCACAGCTCGCCGGGACCTCGCGTGAGAGCGCCAGCCGTTTCCTCGCCACGCTCGAGCGGGCGGGGGTGGTCACCCTCGGACGGGGGAAGGTGACCGTGCATGAGCCGGCGAGACTCAGGAACTACATCCACTGAGCGCGCCCGCATGGTGGAGCGCCAGCTCCGCCGGCGCGGCATCGACGACGAGCGCGTGCTGGAGGCGATGGACGAGGTTCCCCGCGACCTGTTCGTGCCCGAGCACCTGCGGCGCGACGCCTACCGGGACGGCGCGCTGCGGATCGGCGAGGGTCAGACGATCTCGCAGCCGTGGATCGTCGCCTGCATGGCCCAGCTGCTCGAGCTGGAGGGGGACGAGCGTGTGCTCGAGGTCGGCACCGGCTCGGGCTACGCGGCGGCGGTGCTGTCGCGGCTGTGCCGCGAGGTGGTGACGATCGAGCGCTTCGAGTCGCTGGCGCAGGGCGCACAGGTGGTGCTCGCCGAGCTCGGCTACGCGAACGTGGCGGTCCGGGTGGGCGACGGATCCCGCGGCGCGCCCGACCGCGCGCCCTTCGGCGGCATCTCCGTCACCGCGACCGCCGAGCGCGGGCCGCCGCGCACGCTGTTCGACCAGCTGGCGCCCGGCGCCGCGCTCGTGTGCCCGGTCGCGCGCGGCAGACGGGAGCTCCTGATGCGCTTCCGGGACGGCGAGGAGGAGGCGGTCGCGCCCGTTCGCTTCGTCCCCCTGGTGGAGGACGAGTGACCGGACCGCACTGTCGGGAGACGCCGCCGGACGCTAGGCTGCTGCGGTCGTGTTCGTCCTCAACTTCTACTCCCCCGTATTCATCGACCAGCTGAAGAAGGGCCGCAAGACCGCCACCATCCGCCTCGGCGACAAGAGCAAGAAGTACCGCAAGGGCGAGGTGGTGATGATCACGGTCGGCTTCCAGCACTCGCCGCGGGAGAAGATCTTCGAGGCCGTGATCGACAGCGTCGAGACGAAGAAGGTCGAGGAGCTCTCGCGCCGCGACATCGAGCACGACCACCCCGAGTTCCGCCGACTCGACGAGATGGTGCACTTCCTCGAGCAGATCTACGGCCGCAAGGTCGAGATGGACGACGTCGTGACCGTCGTCCGCTTCTCGCAGATCGCCGACCGCCCGCACGAGCTGCGCGAGCGGATGCTGCCCGATACGCCGGCCCAGAACTAGACGCGCTGGCACTCTCATTGCTAGAGTGCCAACTCGGCACTCCGACACCGAGAGTGCCAAGGATCCAGGTAAGTACACGCACCCCTACGGAGGTCCTGCGTATGAAGCTGCAGCCTTTGGGCGATCGCCTGATCGTCAAGGCAATCGAGGAGGAGGAGACCACGGCAAGCGGGATCGTCCTTCCTGACACCGCCAAGGAGAAGCCCCAGCGCGGCAAGGTCCTCGCTGTCGGCGACGGCAAGTGGGACGAGGACGGCGAGAAGCGCATCCCGCTCGACGTGAGCGAGGGCGACGAGGTCCTCTACTCGAAGTACGGCGGCACGGAGATCCAGGTCGAGGGCGATGACCTGCTCGTGCTGCGCGAGTCGGACGTGCTCGCCAAGGTCGCCGGCTAGGAACTGAAGGAGGAATCGGAACCAGATGGCTCACAAGGAGCTCAAGTACGACGTCGAGGCGCGTCGCGCGCTCGAGGCTGGTGTGAACGCGGTCGCGAACGCGGTCAAGGTCACGCTCGGCCCGAAGGGCCGCTACGTCGTCATCGACAAGAAGTTCGGCGCCCCCACGATCACGAACGACGGCGTCTCGATCGCCCGTGAGATCGAGATCGAGGATCCGTTCGAGAACCAGGGCGCACAGCTGGTACGCGAGGTGGCGACCGCCACCAACGACGTCGCCGGCGACGGCACCACCACCGCCACCGTTCTCGCCCAGCGCATCGTGCGCGACGGCCTCAAGAACGTGGCCGCCGGTGCCAACCCGCTCGCGCTCAAGCGCGGCGTGGAGAAGGCCGTGAACAACGTCGTGGACAAGATCCAGAACGACGCCGTGGAGATCTCGGGCAAGGAGCAGATCGCTCGTGTGGCCGCCATCTCCGCCGCCGACGACGAGATCGGCGACGTGATCGCCGACGCGATCGACAAGGTCGGCAAGGACGGCGTGGTGAACGTCGAGGAGGGCCAGACCTTCGGGATGGACCTCGAGTTCACCGAGGGCATGCAGTTCGACAAGGGCTACATCTCGCCCTACATGGTCACGGACCAGGACCGCATGGAGGCCACGCTCGAGGATCCCTACATCCTCATCGCGAACCAGAAGATCGGCTCGGTCCGGGACATCCTGCCGGTGCTCGAGCAGGTGATCCAGTCGGGCAAGCCGATCCTGGTCATCGCCGAGGACGTGGAGGGCGAGTCGCTCGCCACCTTCGTGGTGAACAAGCTCCGCGGCACCTTCACCGGCGTCGCGGTCAAGGCGCCCGGCTTCGGCGATCGCCGCAAGCGCATGCTCGAGGACATCGCGATCCTCACGGGCGGCGAGGTGATCACCGAGGAGATGGGCCTCAAGCTCGAGAACACGCAGCTCTCGCAGCTCGGTCGCGCCCGCCGCGTGGTGGTCGCGAAGGACACGACCACGATCGTGGACGGCGCCGGCGAGAGCGCCGGGATCAAGGGCCGCATCAACCAGATCAAGACCGAGATCGAGAACACCGACTCGGACTTCGACCGCGAGAAGCTGCAGGAGCGGCTGGCGAAGCTGGCCGGCGGCGTCGCGGTGGTCAAGGTCGGCGCCGCCACCGAGACCGAGATGAAGGAGAAGAAGCACCGCGTGGAGGACGCGCTGCAGGCCACCCGCGCCGCCCTCGAGGAGGGCATCGTGGCCGGCGGCGGCGTCGCCCTGCTGCGGGCGCAGGACGCCATCAAGCTCGACGCCCTCGACGGTGACGAGCGCACCGGCGGCCAGATCGTGTTCCGGGCGCTGGAGGAGCCGCTCCGTCAGCTGGCTGACAACGCGGGCCTCGAGGGCTCGGTCGTGGTCAACGACGTCCGCAAGGCCAAGGGCAAGAACCAGGGCCTGAACGTGGACAGCGGCGAGATCGTCGATCTCGTGCAGGCCGGCGTGATCGACCCCGCGATGGTCACGCGCTCGGCGCTCCAGAACGCCGCGTCGATCGCCAAGAACATCCTCACCACCGAGGCGATCGTGGCCGAGATGCCGGAGAAGGAAGCCGCCGCCATGGGTGGCATGCCCGGTGGCATGGACGGCATGATGTAAGAGCTCCGATAACCGTCGCGCTCCGGCGTCCTCGGGGCTCGCCTTGCCCAGCAAGGCTTCGCCCCTGCGTCCTTGGATCGCTCGGTTCTCGAAGCTCTTGTTTGAGGGCCCGGCATCTGCCGGGCCCTCGGCGTCTCTAGACCGCCCCGAGCACCGTCGCCATCGGGCGCGGGCTGACGCCGAGCTCCTCGGCGTCGGCCGTGCCGCGCGCCGTGGTCATCGGCTCCTCCATCAGCTCGGCCTCCTCCCAGGTGGCGAACACGTGCGGCCCCACGGCGTATCCGAGCGCCTTCAGCGAGCCCTTGACCACCGGCAGCGGCACGTGCAGTAGCCGCCGCCGGCGGCCGGTGGAGCGCAGGGCCACGCGCACGATGCCGTCGTACGAGAGCGTCTGCGGGCCGGCGAGATCGAAGGCCCGCCGACCGCCGCCGTTCCCGTCCAGGGCCGCCATCACGCACGAGGCCGCGTCCTCGGCCCAGATCGGCTGGAACAGCGCCCGCCCCGAGCCGGAGATCGGGATCGCGGGCAGGTAGGAGAACCGCTCGAGCAGGGTGATCCACGGGTCTCCCGGCGTGTAGATGATCGAGGGCGAGAAGACGACCGTCTCGAGGCTCGACGACTCCACCGCCTGCTGCGCGAGCGCCTTGGCGCGGAAGAAGCGCGTGCGGGAGTGCTGAGTGGCGCTCATCGCCGAGAAGAAGACGAAGCGCCGCGCCCCCGCGCGCTCGGCCGCCCGCACCAGGCGCAGCGTGCCGACCGCGTTGACCTCCTCGATCGAGGTCAGCGGCTGGTCGCGGATCGCGGCGGCCAGGTGGATCACGGTGTCCACGCCGCGCAGCGCGTTGCGGAACGACGCCGGGTTGGCGAGGTCGCCGAGCGCGATCTGCACCCGCACGCGCTGGTCGCCCAGCCTGCGCGGGTTCCGGACCAGGCAGCGAACGGGGGTGTCCGTGGCGGTCAGCCGCCGGAGCAGGGCCGAGCCGACCACGCCGGTGGCGCCGGTGAGCAGGATCATCGGGGATCGGCGGCCATTAGCCCAACGGTACAATGCGGCCGCTCGCACGCCGGGCGCTTCACCCGAGAATGAGAAGGACACGAATGGCCTACGTCATAGCCGAGCCCTGCATCGACACCAAGGACAACTCCTGCGTCGAGGTATGTCCGGTCGATTGCATCCACCCGACCCCGGACGAGCCCGACTACGACAACGTCAAGCAGCTCTACATCGATCCGGAGGAGTGCATCGACTGCGA
>DASXAA010000126.1:0-13397 GCA_036407035.1 Thermoleophilaceae bacterium
CGGGGACCAGATCGGGCCGCAGGGGCCGTGGCGGCTCCGCCCGGCCCGACCCGCGGCGCGGTATGAACGACCAGTACTTCAGCTTGATCGTGTCCAGCACGCCCTGCGCCAGCCACTCCTGGTCGATGTAGCGCGGGTACACGCACAGCCGCTCCGCCAGCGCGACGCCGTCGGCGCTCAGCCGCTTGCGCACCTGGTGCGGCGAGGGGAACGGGTGCTCCGGGGAGATGTGGTCGCCGTTCGCCGACAGCCCGCCGAGGTCGGACGCACCGGCCTCCACCAGCTGCGGCCACCAGTCGGCCAGGTTCGGCGGCACCTGCACACCGACGCCGGGCAGGAGGCGCCGCGCCTCCTCGACCAGGCCGAGCATGTCGCCGATCGTGATCTCGCATGCCCACTCGGGCAGCGGCAGCGACGGGTGGGCGCCGATCCCCGTGCGCCAGTACGCCTCCGAGGCCTCGGTCGCGATCTCGGCCGGCTCCTCGCCGTAGTAGCGCCGGTGGGGCACGAAGTTCTGCAGGATCACCTCCTGCAGGTGACCGTGCTCGGCGTGGACCTCCGCGAGCGCCTCGAGCGCCGCCGTGCGGTCCGCCGGCGTCTCGCCGATCCCGACCAGGATCCCGCTCGTGAACGGGATCCGCAGCTCGCCGGCGGCGCGGATCGTCTCGAGGCGCAGCGCAGGGTCCTTGGTCGGCGAGCCCTGGTGGACGACCAGGTCGTCCCTGAGCGACTCGAGCATCAGCCCCTGCGAGGCCGTCACCTCGCGCAGCCGGGCGAGGTCGTCGCGCGCCAGCGCGCCCAGGTTCGTGTGCGGCAGGATGCCGCGCTCGAGCGCCCGCTCGCAGCACCACACCACGTAGGCGACGAAGTCCTCGAAGCCGAGCTCGTGCAGCCTCTGCCTGACGCCCGGGTGATGCGCGGGGTCGTCGCCGGTCAGCACGAGCAGCTCCTTCACGCGGTGGCGGGCGGCGCCGTCCAGCAGCTGCTCTACCTCGGCGGGCTCGTGGAGGTGCGGCCGGTGGGTCGCGAACGCGCAGTACTTGCAATGCGACACGCACGTGCGCGACAGGGACAGCGTCAGGTTGCGCGAGAAGGTGACGCGGCGGCGAGGCATTCGTTGGAGCGGATGCTACGCGGCGGGACCGGCGGGCCTGACCACGGGCTCTCCCGCGAGGGCCATGTGGAGCGACACCGTGGTGCCGTTCTCGTCGCGTGCGAGCTCGAGGGCGTCGCACAGCTGCCGCGCGATCGGGAGGCCCCAGCCGCCCCGGCCCCGCCGCGCCGGGGGCAGCCAGCCGGCGAGCGGATCGGCTATCCCGGGCCCCGAGTCGGCGATGCGGCAGACCATCTCGCCGTCCTCCGTCCACAGGAGCGCTCTTAGGGGCGGCTCACCGTGGATGCACGCGTTGCTGAGCGCCTCCGAGGTGGCGAGCACCAGCTCCTCCGCGCGCTCGGGCGCCATCCCGGCGCGCACGGCCTCGGAGTACACGAACGCCCGCAGCGCCGCGCCCTGCAGCGGGATCGGACGCGCGTCGCCGGGCGCCGCCGCGGACGCCGCGAGCACGAACTCGGCCGGCGGCTCGAAGCCGGCGCACGGCGCGGCGCGGCCGTCGTCGATCCGGTGCGGATGGGTGCGGACCGCGTAGTCGAGGATGCCGTCGGGGAGGGCCGAGGCGTCGTAGAGGCACACGAACTCCATCGGGGCGTAGGCGAGCGCGAGGTTGACGACGGACTCGTAGCGCGCCCACTGCCGCACCACGGCGGCAGAGCCGTCCCAGACGGGCTCGCCCATCGCCGTCAGCGCCTGGCCCGGGGCGAGCCCGTCGGCCATGCGCCTGAACGCCTGGAGGCGGTCGTACGGGCTCGTCATCCACTCGGCGGTGTCGTGGAGCTCCATGCGCCCGGCGTCGTCGCCGAGCTCCTCGCGGAGAGCGGCCGCGCTGGAGTCCTTGGCCGCGGCGAACACCTTGTCGCCGCGCTCGATCCCCGCGCGGGCTAGGGGCGCCATCGCGCCCACGAACTCGTCCACCGAGCCGTACAGGAAGGCCTCGTGGGCGAGGTGCGATGCTGGGGGGACACCACACATCATTGTGGTAATTCCACGGTCCGAGGAATCCGAATCCCGCATCTTGTCACTGACCGGCGCCGCCCACCAGGGGGCGCCGCCCATCTGGTCCGGACGCCCCTCGACGGGGCGGTGTCCGCGGCCGCCGCGTGCCTCCTGGTGCGGGGCGACCGCGACCCCTTCGCGCTGGTCGGCGACTGGGCCGGCGGAGGGGCGATCGTAGGCTCGGAGCCGGTCCGAACGGCCGGGCCCGGCGAGGACCCGTTCGCACTGCTGGAGCGGCAGCCGGGGGTTGGGGACGGCGCCCCCGCCGACGCCGTCGGGGGCGGCTGGTTCGGTTGGCTCGGGTACGGGCTCGGCGGGCTGGTGGAGCGGCTGCCGCCGGGGCCGCCGCGGCCGGCGCCGCTGCCCGCGTTCGCGCTCGGCTTCTACGACCACCTGCTGCGCCGCGACGCCCTGGGCCGCTGGTGGTTCGAGGCGCTCTGGACCGAGGAGCGCGACGCGGCCTTGCGCGCCCGGCTCGCGGAGCTGCGCGGCCGCCTTGAGGCGGGCGTCCGCGAGCGCGAGGCGGGGGTGGGGGAGCTCGTCCCGGCGGCGCCGGGGGCGGCCGGCCACGTCGCGGCGGTCGAGGAGTGCCGCGAGCGGATCGCGGCGGGGGAGATCTTCCAGGCGAACCTGTGCATGCGGCTCGAGGGCAGCCTCGAGGGCGAACCGCTCGACGTCTTCAGCCGCTCGGTCCGCGCGCTCGAGCCGCGCTACGCCGCGTTCGTCGGCGGCGCCTGGGGCGCCGTCTGCAGCCTCTCCCCGGAGCTGTTCCTGCGGCGCCGCGGCCGGCGGGTCGTGAGCGAGCCGATCAAGGGGACGGCGCCGCGGTCGGACGAGGGCCGGGCCGAGCTGGCCGCCTCGGCGAAGGACCGGGCCGAGAACGTGATGATCGTGGACCTGATGCGGAACGACCTGGGCCGGGTCTGCGAGTACGGGTCCGTTTCGGTGCCGGCCCTGGTCGAGCCGAGGCCCGCGCCGGGTGTGTGGCATCTCGTCTCAACCGTGAGCGGCACCCTCCGCGAAGGGGTGGGCGACGGCGACCTGCTGCGGGCGAGCTTCCCGCCCGGGTCGGTCACGGGCGCGCCGAAGATCCAGTCGATGCGCGTGATCGCCGAGCTCGAGGCGACCGGCCGCGAGGCCTACACCGGAGCGATCGGATACGCGAGCCCGGTCGCCGGCCTGGAGCTTAACGTGGCGATCCGGACGCTGGAGATGCGCGGCGACCGCGTGTGGCTCGGCGTGGGCGGCGGAATCGTGGCCGACTCAGAGCCGTCGCGCGAGCTGCGCGAGTGCTTCGTGAAGGCGCGCCCCGTGGTGGAGGCGGCGGGAGGGGCGCTGGCGGACTTCGCGGCGGGGGCTGCCGCGGAGGGCGGTGCGGCGCCCGCGCCCGGCGGTGCGGCGCCGACGGCCGGCGGTCCGACCCCGGCGGGCGGCGATGGCGATCGCGCGCCCGGCGACGGTGGCTCCGCGCCCGCCCGCTCGCGCTTCGCCCGACTCCCGCGTGCCCTCGCCGGCGACGCCGACCGGCCCGATCCGGGTCTCGGGGTCTTCTCGACGCTTCCCGCGCGCGGCGGCGTACCCGTCGACGGCGCCGCCCACCTCGCGCGGCTCGCCGCCAGCGTCGCCGAGCTCTACGGGCAGGCGCTTCCCGGCGACGTCGAGCCGCGGCTCTACGCGCTGGCCGGCGCCTTCCCGGCCGGCCGGCTGCGCGTGCTCGCCGCTCCGGGGGGCGGCGACGTCGCGGAGGTGGAGGTGGAGGTCGAGCCGCTCCGCCGCGCGCCGGCGGAGCCGCTCGTGCTCGCGCCCATGGCGCTGCCGGGCGGCATCGGCCCGCACAAGTGGCGCGACCGCCGCCTGCTCGAGGCGCTCGCCCGCCGGACCGGCGCGGTGCCGCTGATCGTGGACCTCGACGGCGACGTGCTGGAGGCGGCGCACGCGAACGTCTGGATCGTCGAGGACGCCGAGGTGGTCACCCCGCCGCTGGACGGCCGCCAGCTGCCGGGCGTCGTGCGGGCGCGGCTGCTCGAGCTGGCGCCCGAGGCGCACGAGGAGCGGATCCGCCTCGACCGCCTGGCCGTGGCCGACGAGGTGTTCCTGACCTCCTCGACGCGCGGCCCGCACCCGGCGGCGCTGCCCGGCGCGGCGGGGCGCTTCGAGGTGGGGCGGCGCCTCGCCGCGATGGTCGCGGCGCCGGTCCCAACCAGTCGAGTGTCGAGTTAGTCGGCGTCAGCCCGACAAACTCGACCGTCAATTTCCGGGCGCCGCCGCCCGCGCCCGCCGGCGCGCCTCGGCGGCGCGCTCCAGCTCCGGCGCGCCCGGGTCGTTCGCGAGGTTGATCTCCACGAGGGCGGCCGCGGCGTCCGCCGCGGCCGCGGCGATCAGCCCGCCGGTCAGGGCGTCGCCGCGCACGCTCGCGGAGCTGGCCGCCGCGACAGCGGCGGCCAGCTCCGCGACCTCCGCTGCCGCCTCGGCGATCGCCAGCGGCGACGCGCTCGCCTCGCCGAGCGCGGCCGCCAGCCGCGGGGCGCGCGAGGGCTCGTCGGCCGGCAGCCGGAGCGCCTCCAGCACGGGGGCATATGAGCCGAGCTCGCGGTCGGCGAGCTCGAGAGCGCGCGCCCGCAGGGCCGCCGCCCGCTCGGGCGCGCCGGTCTGCTCGGCCGTGCCGGTCTGCTCGGCCGTGCCGGCCTGCTCGGCCGTGCCGGTCTGCTCGGGCGTGCCGGCCCGCTCATCCGCGTCGGCCCGCTCGGCCGCGCCCGGCCTGTCCTCGCCGCCCTCGCTCCCGGCCGCCGCCTGGGCGATCCGCCCCGCCATCTCCACCAGCGCCGCCCCCAGCGCGCACGCCACCGCCGCCGACGAGCCGCCGCCGGGCGCGGGCGTCGGCGCCGCCACCTCCTCCAGGAGCCGCGCCAGGGATCGATCTGCGAGGCTGGACACGGGCCGCGATGCTACGCGAGCGATGGACACCCTGCCGACGACCGACCTGACCGCCGCGCAGCTGGAGTCGTTCCGCCGTGACGGCTTCCTGATCATCGAGGAGGGGTTCGTCTCAGACGGCGCCGTCGAGACCCTGCGCGAGCGCTTCGACGCGCTCTTCGCCGGCGACTACTCCACCGGCATCGCCCCCGACGAGGTGAACTGGAAGGCCGGCCGCGACCCCGAGGACCGCACGCGCCAGATCTGCAACGGGTGGCGCGCCGACGACCTGATCGCCGCGCAGGTCACGAGCGAGCGCACCGGACGTCTGGCGGCGACGCTGATGGGCTACCGCGGCGTCCGGCTGCTGCAGGACAACTGCCTCTGGAAGCCGCCGGGGGCCAAGTCGCTCGGCATGCATCAGGACGGGTCGTACGCCGGCTACCTCGTGCCGCCGGAGATGGTCACCTGCTGGATCGCCCTCGACGACACGCGCGCCGAGGGCGGCACGATCGAGTACGTGCCCGGCTCGCACCGCTGGCCGCGTACGCCGCCGTCAAGAAGCGAGTTCCACGCCCCCGACGACTGGCTCGCGCCCGTCCGCGAGGCCTCGCCCGACGGGGACGAGCCGGCGCGCGTGCCCGTGGTGGTGAAGGCGGGCGGCGCCTCGTTCCACCACTCGCTCATGTTCCACGGCTCCGGCCCCAACCAGGCGACCTCCCACCGCCGTGCGATCGTCTCGCACCTGTTGCCGGTGGAGGCGCGCTTCCACCCGACCGACGTCGACCTGATCTACTCGCGCTACCGCCGCCGCGGCGACCTGTCGCTCGACGAGTCGTTCTTCCCGGTCACGTACGACGAGACGGGTGGGCGGAGCCAATGGCTCGCGGCACTGCCGGCTCTCGACTAGAGGCCGCCTCGATCTGCTCGAGCTTGGCCAGCAGGTTCTCGGCCATGCGGATCGACGCGGCGTCGATCAGGCGCCCGTCGAGCGAGACCGCCCCCTTGCCGTCCGCGGCGGCGCTCCGCATCGCCTCGATGATGCGCCGCGTGCGCTCCACCGTCCGCGGGTCGGGCGTGAACACCTCGTTGGCGAGCGGCACCTGCGAGGGGTGGATCGCCCACTTGCCCTCGTAGCCGAGCACCGCCGACCGCCGCGCCGCGGCGACGTAGCCCTCCGGGTCGGTGAAGTCGCCGTACGGGCCGTCGATCGGACGCAGGCCGTGGGCGCGGCAGGTGACCGCGATTCGCGCCAGCGGGTAGTGCCACTGGTCGCCCCAGTGGCGCTCCCGGGCGGCGTCCCCGTCGGGGTCGGTGAGGATCGAGTAGGAGGGGTCCACGCCGCCGATCGAGGTCGTGTGGCTCTGGATCGAGGCGGCGTAGTCGGCGACGCCGAAGATCATCGCCTCCATGCGGTCGGGGCAGGCGGTGGCGATCTCGTCCACGTTCACCATCCCGATCGCGGTCTCGATCAGCACGGCGAGCCCGATGCGCCGCCGTAGGCCCATGGCCGCCTCGATCTGCGACAGGAGCGTCGCGACCAGGTGCACGTCGCCGGCGCCGCTCACCTTCGGGATCACGATCGTGTCGACCCACTCGCCCGCCTGCTCGACCACGTCCACGACGTCGCGGTAGCACCAGTGCGTGTCGAGCCCGTTGATCCGCACGGAGACCGAGCACCGCGACCAGTCCTGCTCGCGCAGCGCGTCGATCAGGTTGAGGCGGGCCTGCTCCTTGTCGTCGGGCGATACGGCGTCCTCGAGGTCGAGCATCACGATGTCGGCGCCGAGTCCCGGCGCCTTCTCGAGCATGCGCACGTTGCTGCTCGGCACGGCCAGCTCGCTGCGATGAAGTCGCGTCCTGGTCGGAGCCATGGGTCCGAAGTAGAACGCCGCCCGGCCTCGCGAGCAAGCCGAGATCGAGGAATTCTCATGCCACCCAGAGCGCGCTCGATCTATAGAGAGACCTCTGTGCGACAACGGAAATTCTTAGGTTGAAATCACGGCATCTTCGGGCACCCTTGTCAAATGAGCCTCGAGCTGCCGACCCTCGATCCCCCTGAGCGACTTCTCTGCGGCCCCGGGCCGACCAACGTCGACCCCGCGGTGGTGGAGGCCATGAGGAGGCCGATGCTCGGCCACCTCGACCCCGAGTTGCACGGGATCCTGGACGACGTCGTGGACATGCTGCGGCGCGTGTACCGCATGCCCGAGGGCCTCGTTCTGCCGCTGCACTGCACGGGGACCGCCGGGATGGAGGCCGGCATCGCGCACCTGCTCGAGCCCGGCGACACGGCAGTCGTCGCCCAGGCGGGCTTCTTCGGCAGGCGCATCGCGGAGATCGCGCGCCGCCACGGCGCGCGCGTGGTCGAGGTGACGGCCGAGTGGGGCGAGGCCGTGCCGAACGAACGCATCCTCGACGCCCTCGACCGGAACCCCGACGCCCGCCTGCTGGCCGTCGTGCACGCGGAGACCTCGACCGGTGTGGAGCATCCGCTGCGCGATCTGGCGGCGGAGATGCGCGACCGCGAGACGCTGGTCATGGCCGACTGCGTCACCTCCCTGGGCGGCGTGGAGCTGGACACGGGCGCCTGGGCGGTCGACTACGCCTACTCCTGCACGCAGAAGTGCCTCGGCGCGCCGCCCGGGATGTCGCCGGTGGCGGTCTCCGACGCGGCCCTCGAGCGGATCCGCTCGCGCCGCACGCCGGTGCCCTTCTCGTTCGACCTCCTGCTGCTCGAGCGGTACTGGATCGAGCGGCCGGTCACCTACCACCACACGGCGCCGATCCTCGCCATCTATGCGCTGCACGAGGCGCTCCGCCGCGTGCTCGAGGAGGGCCTCGGGCGGCGCATCGCGCGCCACGCCGAGGCGGCGGCGCACCTGCGCCGCGAGCTGACCGCGCTCGGGCTGGAGCTGCTGGCGGAGCCGGAGCACCGGCTGGCGCCGCTGACGGCGGTGCGAGTGCCGGACGGGATCGACGGAAAGGAGGTTCAGAGCCGCCTCCTGCAAGACCACGGGATCGAGGTCGGAGGCGGGCTGGGCCCCGACGCGCCGCCGATGTGGCGGATCGGCATGATGGGGCCGAACGCGACGGTGGAGACGGCGGACCGCGTGGTGTCGGCGCTGGACGCGGTGCTCTCGGAGCGGCCGGCGCTGGCGGCCGCGGACTAGAGCGGCCCGCGCGCCAGCGCGTGCCGCGCCGCCGGCGAGGTGCAGAACGCCATGAACGCCTCGACCTCGGGGCGCTCCGGGCCGGTGGCGGCGCGTACCACGTGCCAGCGGCGGTGGGGGAGGCCGCCGCGGGGCGAGATTGTCCCGAGCAGGCCCAGCTCCAGCTCGAGCGCGACCGCGGCCCGTGACTGGAGGGCGATCCCGAGCCCGGCGCGGGCGGCCTGCTTGATCGCGCCGTTCGAGCCGAGCGTGAGCACGTTCGGCTCGATGCCGAGGCCGGCGAGGTACTCCTCGCAGAGCGTGCGCGTGCCGGAGCCGGGCTCGCGCAGCAGCCACGGCCGGCCCGCGAGCTCCTCGACCGCCACCCAGCGGCGTCTGGCGAGCGGGTCGCCGGCGGCCGTGATCAGGGCGAAGTCGTGGTCGGCGAAGTCGCGGCCGACGAGCCGCTCCTCGTCGGGGATGCGCCCGGTGATCGCCACGTCGACCTCGTGGTCGAGCAGCCGCCGGAAGACGAGCTCGCGGTTGCCCACGTCCAGGCTTATCTCCAGCCCGGGGTTGCGCTCGCGGAACGCCTGGATCAGCTGCGGCACGAGGTACTCGCCCGCGGTCATGACGGCGCTGATCCGCAGGGTCCGCGGCTCGACAAACGCGGCCTCGCGCGCGGCGCGCGCGCCACGCTCGAGCAGGCCCAGCACGTCACTCGCGTACGGCGCGTAAGCAGCGCCCGCCGGGGTGGGGCGCAGCGTCCGCCCGGCGCGCTCGGTCAGCTCCACGCCGAGCTCGCGCTCCAGGGCCGACAGGGCCGCCGACACGGACGGCTGCGTGACGACCAGTTCCTTGGCGGCAGCCGTTACCGACCCGCGCCGCACGACGGTCAGGAAGGCAACCAGCTGGGTGAGAGTGACGGCCATGGATCAGTCGTGACCTATAGAGGTGAGTCTACGCCCGCGGACGGGCTCAGGTGTGCAGCGCCGAGTCCGCGCCCGTCGACGGCCGCGGCTCCGCCCTCGGCGGCGAGCCGCCGATCGCCAGCGCCGCGCGGGCCGTCACCGCGTGGTACAGCACCAGCAGCTGCACGATCGCGAGCGAGTCCGAGCGCAGCAGGTCGGTGCCGACCGTGAACTCGCCCAGCCGCCGCACCCGCAGGTGGCTGGCGAAGCTCATCCGCTCCCAGATCGCCTCCTCCAGATCGGCCGCCCGGTCGGGATCGAGGTCGCCCGGGATGCGCAGCAGCCACTCCCGCTCGCGCTTCACGAGCACCGGCCCGGCGCCGCGCCCCTCCAGCAGCGGCGACAGGTCCGGGTGGGGCAGGGTGTCCCGCAGGATCACGTCGCAGTCGAGGTGCGCCGGGTCGCGCGAGGCCCCGGGCACGAACGCCACCACGATGTCGGCGTGCGCCCGCTGGGGCTGGATGAACGCCTCCGAGTCGGCCTGGCGGCGGTCGAGCTCGGCCAGCACCTGGTCCGTCGTGTAGCCGCGCAGGGTCGTGTCACGCTTGACCTTCCACGCCCGCCGCATCTCCTCGGGCGGCGCCACCATCACGCGTACGTCGTGGGCGGTCCGCAGCGTCTCCGTGTGGTAGTTCAGCAGCCCCTCCACGACCAGGAAGGTCGCAGGCCGCACGTACACCGCCGGCCCGAAGGTGCCGTCGCGGTGGCTGTACACCGGCTTCAGGATCGCCTCGCCGCGGCGCAGATGGAGCAGGTGCTGGGTCAGTACGTCGAGGTGGTTCGAGTCGGGATGCAGTGGAGTCACCCCGAGTTCCGCGCGCCGGCGGCGGTCGTGGCGGTGGTAGTCGTCGGCAGAGACGTGTGTGACGTGCGACTCGCCGAGCACGCGCGCGAGCCCGCGGGTCAGCGTCGTCTTGCCGGCGCCGGAGTCGCCGACGACGCCGATGACGATCGCCCTGGCCACGCCAACCGCGCCTAGCCGCTCTGGCCGAGCCGCTCGTAGCGCCCGCCGTGGAACAGCAGCGGCGCGCCCGCGTGGTGGCGCGCGTACTCCACCCGGCCGAGGAACAGCGAGTGGTCGCCGCCCCAGTAGGAGCGCGCGACGACGGCGACGAAGTGGGCCAGCGCCCCCTCCACCAGCGGCGTGGCCCGGACCAGGTCGAAGCGGGGGTCGGGGAGGCCCTCGCCCTGCCGGCCCGCGAAGCGGTCCGACAGCGCCGCCTGGTTCTCGCACAGCACGCTGACCCCGTAGCGGCCGCCCTCGTAGAGCAGCCCGCACATCCGCGTCCGGCGGTCGATCGAGACCAGCACGAGCGGCGGCTCCAGCGAGACCGACATGAACGCGTTCGCCGTCATGCCGTGCACCTGCTCGCCCTTCAGCGTCGTCACGACCGTGACGCCGGTGGCGAACATCCCCAGCGTGCGCCGCAGTGCGATGGCCGGGTCGTCGCCCTCGTCGGAGACGTCCGGCGCCTCCGTCTCGCTGTACTCGTCGAACGGGCTCGCCCCGATCCCGTCCGGCCCCGCCCAGCTGAGCGGGAAGTCGAACTCGGCGGGCGGCCGTTCCGGCGTGGCCATCGTCAGGCGCGCGGCCGGGTCTTGTCCGGGTCGTAGAACGGGAATCGCACGACCTGCGCCGGGATCCGCTTCTGGAGCCCGTCGAGCTTGCCGACCTCCACCTCGGTCCCGATGTCGGCGTACTGCACGGCCATGCGGCAGAGCGCGATGTTCTTGCGCAGCGTCGGGCTGCGCGTGGCGCTCGTGATCACACCCACGCGCCGGCGGGCGACCCACACGTCGTCGCCGTGCGCGGCGGTCTCGTTGCCGGCCAGCTCGAGCCCGACCAGCTGCCGTTGCGGGTGCGCGGACCGCTCGACGAGCGCCTCCTTGCCCACGAAGTCGTCCTCGCTGTCGAGCTTCACGGTGAAGCCGATGCCGGCCTCGAACGGGTCGACTTGGTCGCAGAACTCGTACCCGGCGAAGATCAGCCCTGACTCGATGCGGACGATGTCGAGCGCCTCGAGCCCCAGCGGCTTCATGCCGTGCGGCCGCCCCGCCTCCCAGATCGCGTCCCACACCGCGGGGCCGTCGTCCGGATGGCAGAAGACCTCGTAGCCGAGCTCGCCGGTGTAGCCGGTGCGCGACACCACCACCGGGATCCCCTTGTAGTCGCCGATGCGGCCGACCAGGAAGCGGAACCACTTGAGCTCGTCGAAGGAGGGTTGCGTGGGCGGCGTCCAGACGAGCGAGCGCATGATGTCGCGGCTCGCCGGCCCCTGGACCGCGAGGTTGTGCAGCTGGTCGGTCGAGGGCTTGACGAAGGCGCGCAGCCCGTGCCGGTCTGCCAGCTCCTTCAGCCAGACGCCGTCGTACTCGTCGCCGCCGATGAAGCGGAAGTTGTCCTGCCCGAGGCGGAAGACGGTGGCGTCGTCGATCATGCCGCCGGTCTCGTTGCAGACCGCGGTGTAGACGACCTGGCCGATCGCCAGCCGCCGCGCGTCGCGGGTGATCGCCCACTGGATCAGCGTCTCGGCGTCGGGGCCGAGCACCTCCCACTTGCGCAGCGGCGAGAGGTCCATCACCGCCGCCTTCTCGCGGCAGGCCCAGTACTCGCCGAGCACGCCGTCGGCGTTGAAGCAGTGCGGCAGCCAGTAGCCGCGATACTCCACGAAGCTCTTGGTGAGCTCGCTCGTGCGCGGGTGGAAGGTCGTCTCCTTGGTGAGCACGGGCTCGGCCTCCGGGGTCACGCGGTGGGCGATCGCCATCGAGAAGCGGTTCTCGGGCGAGTAGACGCGAACGTGGACGTCGGTGATCTCCCAGCCGTTCGCCGGGTCGATGTCGTCCGGGCACGCGGACGACGAGCACACGAGGTCGGTCATCGCGCGCAGCAGAACGTAGTCGCCCGGGCGCGACCACGGCTCGTCGAACCCGAGCACGTTGTCCGCGTCGAAGGTGGTGTTGTAGAAGAAGTTGAGCGCCTCCCAGCCCTGGCGCTCGGCGATCCCGTAGGGCGTGACCTGACCGTTGAAGTTCTCCGTGCAGCTGATGTGCCCGGGATAGCCCATGTCCTCGTAGTACTTCGGCGTGCAGGCGAGCGCGAACGTGTCGTGGCGGCCGACCGTGTCGCGCACGACCTCCACGAGCGGGTCCATGTCGACGTCGTAGAACTTGCCGAACAGCCCCGGCGTGGGGTACGCGGTGCCCATCAGCGTGCGGGTGGTGACGCCGTCGAGCCCCCGCTCGAGGCCACGGTCGAGCTTCGCGCGATGGAAGGCGAGGAAATCCGAGCACTGGCGGCCCTGCACGTCGATCACCTGGATGTACTCGCCCTCGCGCACCTCGTAGGCGAGCGCCGTGGCGCGGTCGACGCGGAAGTCGAGCCGCGGCTCGGGCGCCAGCGGCGGCGGCAGCTCCACCTCGGCGGCGGCGCGCGGCGCGGCCCGCCGCACCTCCACGACGAGCGCCGACGCCGGCGGCTCGCCGTCCACGATCCGGCCCCCGGGAGCGGCGACGATCGCCACCGCGTCGCGCTCGGCCACGAACGCCTGCGACTCGCCCGGCCGGCTCTCCGGCCCGAACAGCCTCACGGCCGTCGCGTCGGCGGGTTTAGGGCCGCGGGCGTGCAGCGTCGCGAGGAAGCCGTCGCCGGCGCCGCGCAGGACTGACGCCGGCGCGTCCGCCCGGGCGCCGATCGCGCCCGGGTCCTCGCGTCCGTCGGGGGCGAGCACGGTCACCTCGGCGGGCTGGCCGCCGTCGGGGTCGATCACGGTCATGCGGTCGCCGGCGCGCAGCTCGACCGCCGTGGCCGAGCCCGGCCGCACCCACCACGACTCGAAGCTCGGGTCGACCGGCTTCAGCCCGGAGACGAGCGTGGGGGCCTGGACCGCCATGGCTCTACGCGGCCCCGGCCGGCGTGCGGGCCTCGTCCTTGTCGGCCTGCTCGCTCAGCTCCTTGGCCAGCTCGCGCTTGGCGGCGGGGTCGAGCTTCTTGATCTCGTTCTCCACCACGCGCCGGTTGTAGCTCTGGTTCCAGTAGTCGAGCGCGTCGAAGCCGAGCAGAACGGCCTTGCCGACGAACTGGCGCAGCACCTCGTTGGTCGGGCCCATGACCCAGCCGGCCTTCGCGTCGCGCACGTAGCGCTCGAGCTCCATGTCGCGCTTGTACCCGGACCCGCCGCAGGCGTGAAGCATCTTGTCCACGTGCAGGGCGGTGTTCTTCGCCGCCTCGAACTTGATCTGCCAGGCCCAGTG
>DASXAA010000127.1:0-36521 GCA_036407035.1 Thermoleophilaceae bacterium
CGCCGGCCAGGGACGCCAGCGGCGCGGTGTACGCGAGCTGGTGCTGCACCGGCGTCAAAGGGATGTTCAGGCCGTGCACGAGCCGCGCCAGGCGCGGCCCCCAGATGCCGGCCGCGATCACCACGTGCTCCGTGCGGATCGACCCCAGCGACGTCTCCACGCCGGCGACCCGGCCGCGCTCGACCGTGAGCCCGGTCGCCTCGCAGGAGCCGAACGCCCGCAGCGCGCCGCGGTCGATCGCCTCGCCCGCCATCGCCTCGCAGGCGTCGACCGCCTTCGCGATCCCGTCGTCCGCCACGAGGAAGCCGCCGAGGATCGCGCCGGGGTCGATCAAGGGAACGCGCTCGGCCACCTCGTCCGGCGACAACAGCCGCGCGTCGAGCCCGTAGCCGCGCGCGCGGGCGGCGCGCCGGTCGAGCTCCGCCCGGCGCTCCTCGTTCGTCGCCACCTCGATCCCGCCGACCGCGTGGTAGGCGCCGAGCTCGGAGAACAGCTCGACCGTCCAGCCCGCAAGCGTCGTCATCGTGTGCGACGGGTTGTGCTGGAACACCAGCCCCGGCGCATGCGAGGTCGAGCCGCCGGTCCGCCAGAGCGGCCCCTGGTCGATCAGGACGAGCTCGTCCCAGCCCTCGCGGGCGAGCCCGCAGGCCACGCTCGCCCCCGCGACGCCGCCGCCGATGACGACGGCGCGCGCGGAGGCGGGTAGCCGTTCGCTCACGCCGGGACTACTCCGCGGGGATTTCCCCGTAGACCATCTTCAGGTCCATGCCCTGGCGCCGGCGATACAGCCGCGAAACCGCATAGATCACGATCGCCAGCACGTACAGCGCGCCCATGAAGATGAGCGAGTCGGAGTTGTTGACCGCGTACACGTCGTCCTGGAGCCACTTGAAGAGGCAGAAGACCAGGAACACGATGAACGCGCACGCCGAGAACGTGATCAGCGGGATGCCGAACACCTTGTACCTCGCGATCGGCGACGCGTTGTAGATCTCCGGTTTGCGCCACGGCAGGATCGCCGCGGCCACGGCCGAGCCGAGGAACGTCACCGCGATCACCAGCGTGGCGTCGAGTGTGTAGGTGCGGAAGTCGTCGCTGTAGGCGTAGACCGCCCCGAGCGCGATGCCCGGCACCACCATCAGCAGCAGGGCCGCCGTCGGCACGCCGTTGTTGCTGACCTTGGCGACCGACTCCGGCAGCACGCGGTCGAAGGCGGCCGCGAAGATCACGCGCGTGGACGACAGGAACACCGTGCCCACCCAGCCGAAGAACCAGAGTGACATCACCGCGATGAACAGGAACTGGAGCACCGGGCTGCCGAAGAAGGACGCCGCCAGCAGGCCCGGGTACGGGAACGCGCCGGTCGGGCTCGTGCCCAGCCAGTAGGCGTTGTTCGCCGCGTTCCACCAGTCCCACCCGAACGTCTTCGCGAACAGCAGGAAGAACACGATCGCCGCCAGCGAGGTGGCCACGAGCGCGCCGCCCATCGCGTAGATGTTCTTGCGGAAGTCGGAGGCGCCGCGCACCTCGCCGTAGAGCGTCGCGCCCCAGTTCGACCAGAGGTTGAAGAACGCCAGCATCGGGATCAGCAGCAGTGTGCCGCCGATCGCCAGCGAGCCGAGGCCCGCGGGGTCGAACCCGTCGGTGCCCGCGGCGAGCGTCTTGCCGTACGCGTTCGAGACGCCGAAGAGGTCCTCCGACTGGTCGTTGAACGACGAGATGAAGCCGGACTTGGAGTTGACGAGCAGCAGGATGGCCATGATCGCCAGCCCGACGCAGCCGCCGTAGAAGCAGAACTTCTGCACGCGCGCGTAGGTGCGCACGCCGAGCGCAATGAAGACCGAGGCGATGACGGCGGTGGCCACCGACGCCGCGAAGATGCCGTCGTCCTTGGCGAGGAAGTCCACCGCGCCGTCCCAGCCGATGATCGCCGCCATCGGCCCCAGCACCTCGACGTTGAGGATGTTCGCGTAGATCGGGACCCAGAGCCAGAGGATGAACCACCAGCCTGCCACGGCCAGCACGAACCCGATGCCGCCGCCGAGCACGCGGCTCATCCACACGTAATCGCCGCCCGCGCGCGGCATCGCGGCGATCAGCGAGGCGTAGGTGATCCCCTGGAGGATCAGGTACGCCCCGGCCGCGGCGACCGCCCAGAGCAGGCTGCCGTCCGGGATGAACGGCGCCGACGAGAAGATCCAGAAGCCGAGCGTCACGAGGTTGATCGAGAACGCCGCATAGATGAAGGCGTCGCGCACCGACCAGCCGCGCACGAGGCCGGTGGCCTTGCGTACGAAGAGGCTCTGCTCACCCCCTGCCGGTGTGTCACCCGCACCTGCCGCAGCCGTTGCCATGTAGCCCTCCTCCTAGCCGCTCGTCAGGACGAACTTCTTGACCTTCTTCTTGCCATCCATGTCGATGACCGCTCCCAGGAGCTGACCCTGCTCGTACGAGCTCCCCGGGTTGATGCACAGCGTGTTGCCGAGGCGGGTCGTGCCGCGCGCCTCGTGGATGTGCCCGTGCAGCGCCAGCGCCGGCTGGTGCTCCTCGATCGCCTGTCGCACCGCCGTCGATCCGACCGGCACCACCGACCTGCCGGCGTCCTTCAGGTCCATCTCGGCGCTCAGCTGCGGCGCGTCGTCGAGGCCCGTGCCGTAGGGCGGGCAGTGCAGGCTGAAGATGGTGCGCTGCGGCTCCGCCGTGACGTTCTGGAGCATCGTCTCGATGCGCGTGTGGAGGTCGGGCTCGTCCTCCTCGCGATAGGTGTCCCACGGCGTGCGGTTCGCCCAGCCGGACGACGCGAGCTGGAAGCCGTCGATGTCCACCACCTTGCCCTCGCCCAGCTCGACGGTCTTCGCCTGCTCGACGACCTCGTCGATCTCGAGCTGGTCGTCGTTGCCCGGGCACACGAAGACGCGAATGCCCTTGCCGGCGAGCCGCTCGTCGGCCATCTGCATCCAGCGCTCAACGGTGCCGATCATGTGCTGGTCGAACAGCGCGTGCCACTTCGACTCGTCCGAGCTCAGCTCCCCGAGCTCGTCGGGGTCCGTGCGGAACGGGTAATAGCCGCGCCGCCGGACGGCATCCTCGAACTTCTCGACCTGCTCCTCGCCCTGCAGCTCCTCGCGGTTCTCGAGCAGCGTGGCGTGCCAGCGCCCGCCGCCGTCGTCCACGATCGGCACGAGCGCCTTGCCGGTCATGTCGCCGCCCAGGATGACCACGTCGGCCTCGTAGTGCGGTCCCGAGTTGAGGAACTTCTTCCAGCAGACCTCGGAGCCGTGGATGTCCGTGGCAAAGAAGATCCTCACTGATCTACCTCCTCCGGCAGCTCGTACCAGCGCCTGCGCTCGCCGACCCTGGCCCGCAGCTTCCACCCGCGGCTCTTCGGCTCCTCCTCGATGCGGGCGAGGATCTCGTCGAACCGGGTGGCGATCCGCTGCCGCTCGTCGTCGCCCAGGTCGTAGTCGGGCACCAGCTCGGAGCAGCGCTTCAGGTTGGCGGTGATCGTCCGCCACAGCCCCCAGTCGGACGCGCACAGCTCCGCGATGCGGGCGGCGTTCACGGCGCCGTTGTCCTGCTCCTCGACCGGGTGGCCGTGGAGCAGCAGGACCGTGTCGCGCACGTCCTTCTCGTTCAGCTCGATGATCTGGAGCTTCGTGAGCAGCAGCTCGGCCAGCGGGACCGTCGCGTCGGTGGTCTGCAGCCGGTCGTCGAACGGGATCTGGTGGCACATCCGGAACGACCCTATGAACACGTCCACCTGGCGCTCGTTCGCGTCGTCGAAGAAGAGCCCGCGCTCGCGCGCGTGCATAGCGTTGAAGGCGAGGTGCGGCTCGTAGCCGGTGCGGCGCAGGATCCCGTCGAGGTCGCCGGCGCCCTTCTTCGTGACGGCGAAGTCGAGGTCCTTGTACTGCCGGTCGAGCGCCGGCGGGATCTCGGGCGCCTGGAGCCGCACGGCCACTCCGCCCAGCAGGCGAAGGGGGACACCGTCCGCCGCTGCGACGTCCAGCAGGCGCTGGCCCTCGGCAACGATGTCCGCGAGGATCTCTGTCACGCGCTCCCTTCCGGCCGCTCCGTGCCCCGCGGGACCTCCGCGAGAGCGCTTAGATGCGACTGGAATTCAACTCATATATCTTAGGCCGCTGCAAGTGACGGGCGCAACTGTTCAGGTCGGCGGCTCGACTCGCATGTTCGTCTCCGGCGAGTGGCGCGACGCCCTGAGCGGCGAGGAGTCGCGCGCCACGAGCCCGGCCACCGGCGCCGACCTCGGCAGCGTCGCCGCGGGCGACCGCGAGGACGCCCGCCGCGCGATCGCGGCCGCCGCGGAGGCGTTCCCCGCCTGGTCGGGGGAGACCGCGTTCGCGCGCCGCGACGCGCTGCACCGGGTGGCCGACGCCTGCGAGCGCCGCCGCGAGGAGCTCGCCCAGGCGCTGACGCTCGACCAGGGCAAGCCGCTGCACTCGGAGTCGTACGACGAGGTGGACGAGCTGGTCGCGATGTGGCGCGGCGCCGCCGAGGACGGCGTGCGGCTCGAGGGCTCGCTGCCGCCGAGCGCCTCGCCGGGCAAGCGCGTGCTGCTCGTGCGGCGCCCGCTCGGGCCGGTCGCGGTGGTCACGCCCTGGAACTGGCCGTACACGATGCCGGCCGAGATCGTGGCCCCGGCGCTGGCGGTCGGCAACACCGTTGTCTGGACGCCGGCGAGCAGCACGGCGGTGTGCTCGCGGCTGATGGCCGAGTGCGTGGCGGAGGCGGACCTGCCGCCCGGCGTGTTCAACTTCGTGCTCGGTCCGGGCGCGGTGGTCGGCGACGAGCTGGTCTCGAACCCCGGCACCGTCGCGGTCGGCTTCATCGGCTCCACGGCCACCGGCCGTCGCATCGCCGAGCGCGCCGCGGGCAAGGAGCTGCTGCTGGAGATGGGCGGCAACGGGCCGCTCGTGGTGCTGGACGGCGCCGACGTGGACGCCGCCGCGGAGGCCGCGGTGAGCGCGTGCTTCCTGTGCGCCGGGCAGAGCTGCACCGCCGGCGAGCGTCTGCTCGTGCAGGAGGGCGTGCGCGAGGAGTTCGTGGAGAAGCTCGCGGCGTGCGTGGCCTCCGATGTGCGGCTCGGCGACCCGTTCGAGCCCTCCACGACGATGGGCCCGCTCAACAACGAGGGCGTGGCGGAGAAGATGGACGAGCACGTGGGCGACGCGCTGGAGCGCGGCGCGCGACTCGTGGCCGGCGGCGAGCGCGACGACGGCCGCCCGACCGAGCTCTACTGGCACGCCACCGTGCTCGACCGCGTGCCGCCCGACGCGCAGGCCGCCGAGGAGGAGACGTTCGGGCCGATCGCGCCGGTCGTGCCGGTCTCGTCCCTGGAGCACGCGATCGAGCTCACCAACGCCTCGCCGTACGGGCTGCTCGCGGCGGTGTTCACCGGCGACGTGATGGACGGGCTGCGCTACGCCGACCGCGTGCGCACCGGCCTCGTGAACATCAACGAGACGACCAACTACTGGGAGAACCACCTGCCCTTCGGCGGCCGCGCCGGCACGGACAGCGGCACGGGCCGCGTGGGCGGCCGCCACGCGCTCGAGCGCCTGACCGAGATCCAGACGATCGTCATCGGCTGAGAGGCTCTGAGGCTGGAGGGCCCGGCGTCCGCTGCCGATAAGAGAGGCAGTGGAGGCTCACCGCGTCCACCCGCCTCGCCTGTGGAGACGGCGCCTCAGCGGCGCCGCCGTGGTGCTCGCCTGGATCGCGCTCATCTGCCTGCTCTTCTGGGTGCCGGCCCAGATGTTCCTCACGATGATGGTGCTGGACCAGCCGGCGGGGGCCGGCTGCGCGGGCGACCTGCCGAAGGTGGAGCTGCTCGCCGTGACGGGCGGCGCGCTGGTGGCCGCGTTCGTCACGCTCGTGATGATCAAGAGGCGCTGGGCGGGCGCGCTCGTCACGGTCGCGGTCGCGGCCGGGTGCGTGTACGCCTGGATCGCCATCGGCGGCTTCGACGCCTTCGACTGCGTGACCAACCTGTAGCTACGCGGCGGCTTGGTCGCCGAGCTCGCGCTCGAGGCGGCGGCGCAGACGGTGCAGGCGCACCCTCACCGTCGCCTCGGTCATCCCCATCTGCTCGGCCACCTCCGCGTGCGGCAGGTCCTCGAAGTAACGCAGCCTCACGAGCTCCTGGTCGACCTCCTTCAGATGGCCGACCGCCCTGCGCACCTCCAGCCGCTCCGCCACGGACGCCCCCGGCTCGGCCTGCGGCACGCCCGCGCCGTCGTCCTCCTCGAGCGGCACCTCGCGCCGGCCGTGCTGGCGCGCCCGCAGCCGCAGGGCCTCGTTGCGGGCGATAGCGCCCAGCCAGGCCGCGCGCCGCTCCTCCTCGTGGCAGCGGTCCCACTTGAGCCACGCGCGGGCGAGCGCCTCCTGCGCGGCGTCCTCGGCGGCCGTCGGGCAGCGCAACACCCGGAACGTCTCTCGGACGCAGAAGGAACGCACCGCCGTCCAGTCGTGGCGTTTGCTCAGGGTTGCAGCGGCCAACGGCCGCGATGCAACCAGCGCGCGCGTCCCCCTTGGGGGGGTATGGCGTCTTTGCGCCGGTTTACGCCTCGTTTGTGGCGAATACCGGCGTTAGGCTGCCGTTAAGGCCCCCGAGAGCTCCCTGCGCGAGCGGATTCCGAGCTTGCGGTACGCGTTAGAGAGGTGGACCTCCACGGTCTTCGGGGTGACGAAGAGCGTCTCCGCGATGTCGCGGTTGGTCTGCCCGTCGGCCGCCAGCGTCGCCACCTTCATCTCGCGCGCGGTCAGCGCCTCGGGGCCGCCGAGCGCGGTCGTCCGCGGCCTCGCCCCGGCCGCGTAGAGCTCAGAGCGAGCGTGCTCCATGAGCACGTCCGCGCCGCAGGCCTCGGCCAGCTCGAGCGCCTGCCGCAGCGGCTCCCGCGCCTCGGTCGGCCGGCGCGCCCGCCGAAGGGCGGTGCCGAGAAGGGCGAGGGCGCGCGCGTGCTCCAGGCGGGCCTGCGAGCGCGCGAGCACGTCGGCGGCCTCGCGCAGGTGGTCGATCCCCTCCTCGCCCTCGAGCTCGCCGAGCTCGCGCAGGCAGCGGCCGACGACCGAGGGCGCGCCCCACTCGCGCGCACGCTCGATCTCCTCCTTCATGAGCTCGATCGCCTCGTCCGTGCGGCCGAGGGCGTGGAGCGCCTGCGCCTTCAGCGAGCGCCAGGGGTTCCACATCGGGTGGGTGACGTGCGGCCACCGGTCCCGCATCTCCTCGGCCAGCCGCAGCGCATCCGACGGCATGCCCTCGAGCAGTCGCACGGCGGCCTTCGCCCGCCGCCAGAAGCGGGCGCCGTCGGAGTGGTCGCCGGTCGGGAGACTGACCGCGTCCAGGTACTCGTTGGCGGCCTCGAGGTCGCGCCGCTCGAGCTGCACGGCCGCCATGAACCCGTAGCTCCAGGCGTTCGCCACGTCGCTCGTGCCCCACAGCTTCGCCAGCTGGAGGGCCTGCCGGAGCTCCTCCTCCGCCTGCTGGAGGTCGCCCATCGCGAGCATGAAGGCGCCGCTCCAGAGCGCGATGCTGAGGAGCACGAACACCGACCCGCGCCGGTAGCCCTCGGCGCGCGCCTCCTCCATGTGGGCCGCGTGGTACGCGCTCTCGCCCAGGCTGAGGGGGATCAGCGCGCAGGCCCAGAAGAGCGTGTTGCCGGTTCGCAGCAGCACCCCGTCGGCGAGCGCCTCGAGCGCCAGCGCCTCGCACCCGGCCCTCGGGCCCCCGCCCACGGCCCAGGCGAACGCGGTCGCGGCGCTCAGCATCTTCGCGCCCGGCCCGTCGCCGTCCACGCCGCCGCGATACGGCTCGAGGCCGCGCGCGTGCTCGGGCGTGTCGCCGCCGAAGAACACAGCCATGTGCTCGAGCGCGATCAGCGCGTAGCGCTCGTCCTCGAAGCCCGGCGGAAGCTCGGCGGCCGTGCGCCGCGCGAGTGCCGCGCCCTCCGTGGGCTTGCCGGTGAAGATGAGCGTCTGCGCGAGCGTCAGCGCGGCGGTGGTCGCGGCGGCCGGGTCCGTGAGGCGCTCCCGCGCGGCGCTCAGGTGCTCAACCGCGGCGGGCGCGTTCATCGTGCTCTCCGCCATCCCCAGTTCGAAGAGCAGGCCGGCCAGGGTGTCCGCGTCCGGCGGCTCCTCGAGCGCGCGGCGCAGGTAGGCGACGGTGCTCTCCGGCGCGCCGCGGCGGGCCGCGTCGCGAGCTGCTTCGCGCAGCAGCTCGACGACCTCCGGCCTGCCCCGGCGCGGGACCTCGAGCAGCTGCGGCGCCAGCTTGTCCGGCGGGGCGCCGGCCTCGAGCAGCACGTCGGCGGCCTTGGCGTGCTGCAGCTCTCGTCTGCCGGGCGGCAGCTCGCCGTACACGGCGTCGCGAACGAGCGGGTGCACGAACCCGAGCGGCGCCTCCGTGCGCAGGATCTCCGCGCGGACGAGCTCGCCGGTGGCGATCGCCGCCCGCTCCTCGTCGAGCGCGGCGACCCGCGCGACCACCGGCAGCTCGGCCGCCTCGCCGAGGATCGCCGTGGCCCGCGCGACCTCGATCGCGTCCTCGGACGCGCGCGCCAGCCGCAGAAGCACCGTGCGCGAGACGGCGCGCGGACCGATCTCGCGCACGGTCGCCGCGTTGTCCGCGGTCGGGCTCACGCGATCGGCCTCGAGCGCGCCCAGCAGCTGGCCGAGCAGGAGCGGGTTGCCGCCGGTGGCGGCGTTGCAGGCGGCGCAGAAGCCGGGGTCGGCGCCGTCGCCGAGGCGGCGGCGGACCAGCTCCGCCGTGCCGGGCTCGCTCAGCGGGCCGGGCCTGAGCGGCACGGCCGCCGGGTCAGCGCCGATCTCGGCGAGCAGGGCCGGGTCGGTGCCGGGCTCCGCCGATCGGAGCGTCGCGGCCACGAGGATGCGCACCCCGTCGAGGCGGCGGGCCAGGTACGCGAAGAAGCGGAGCGAGGGGCGGTCCATCCACTGGATGTCGTCCACCGCCAGCAAGAGTGGGCGTTCCTCGGACAGGTTCAGGGCCACCCAGAACAGGCCGTGCAGGGCCGCGAACGAGGCGTCGCCGTGGTCGCCGTCCGCGTCCGGCACCCCGAACACGCTGCCGGCGGGCGCCGCGGCGCCCGAGAAGAGCGGCTCGCGCCGCTCCGGGTCCTGCGCGTACGCCTCGAACAGCTGCCTGACGGCGCCGAAGGGGAATTCGCGCTCGAGCTCGCCGCAGCGCGCGGTGAGCACGGTCATCCGGTCCGCGGCGCGCTCGCGGGCGGCCGCCAGCAGGCGGCTCTTCCCGATCCCCGCGGGCCCCTCGATGACCGCCACGTGGCCCTCGCGCGACTCCGCGCCGGCGATCAGCCGGTCGATCTCCGTGAGCTCGCGCTCGCGCTCGAGCATGGCCGCGTCCCTGTCGGAAGCGGCCACTGTGGCCGTTTTCGCCTCCATCGCACCGCCATCCTAGGCATGAAATAGGTGCTCCCAGGCCGAATTTCAGCCATGCCGGCCGAAACCTTGGGGGCTCGGTTTGGGGTTTCTACCGATGCCGAAACACGCGCTGGATGGGAGTCTTGGGGCCATGGAGGCAATGACTCCAGAGCCCAAGACCGCCGTCCTCCCCCCGGCGGACGTCGTGCGCGCCGCTTTCGCTGCTTACAACCGCGGCGCGCTCGACGAGGGCTTCGCCTACCTCTCTCCCGACGTGGAGTGGGAGATACCGGAGCAGTCGCTCAACGCCGGCGTGCACCGCGGTCACGCGCAGTTCATGCGGCTGCTCGAGTCGGAGTTCGAGGCGTTCTCGGAGATCCACCGCGATCCGGTGGAGCTCGAGGAGCGCGGCTGCCGCGTCACCGGGATCATCGCGGCGCGCATGCGCGGACGGCTGAGCGGGATCGAGCTCGAGCTGCGCGCACCGTGGGTGTTCACCGTGTGCGCGGGCCAGATCGTGCGCGCGCGGCCGGCTACCTGAACGCGAGTCCCTGCCGCAACGCCCCCGCGATCTGGGCGATCGCCTCGCGGCTGCTGCGCCCGGCGGTCATGTTGAGGAAGCCGTGGATCAGCGGGTGCACCTGGTGCGCGACCGGCACGCCGGCGGCAAGCAGCCGCTCCGCGTACTCGTCGCCCTCGTCGCGCAACGGGTCCGCGAGCGCGGTGGCCACGTACGCCGGCGGCAGGCCCGCCAGGTCGTCGGCGAGCAGCGGCGAGACGCGCGGGTCGCCGCGGCGATCGCGGTCGGGCACGTACTGGTCCTTGTACCAGTCCATGTTGGCCTCGGTGAGGAAGTAGCCGGTCGAGAAGGTGGCGACCGACGGTCGCTTCCCGACGAGGTCGCACGCCGGGTAGACCAGCAGCTGGAACGCCGGCTGCGGGAGGTCACCGCCGCGCAGGGCGAGGGCCGTGACGGCGGCGAGGTTGCCGCCCGCGCTGTCGCCGCCGAGGGCCAGCCGGGCCGGGTCCGCGCCGTACTCGCCCGGGTTGGAGGCGACGTGGGCGTACGCGGCCTGCGCGTCGTCGGCGGCTGCCGGGAACGGGTGCTCAGGCGCCATCCGGTAGTCCACCGAGAGGAGACGCACGCCGGCGAGCTGCGCGAGCATGCGGCAGGAGGCGTCGTGGGTGGCGATCGAGCCGCGCACCCAGCCGCCGCCGTGGAAGTACAGGAGCAGCGGCGACGGGTCGGGCACGTTTGACGGGACGTACAGGCGGGCGCGCAGGTCGCCCGCCTGGCCGGGCAGGACGCGGTCCTCGGTCGCCACCGCCGGCGCCGGGCGGACCGACAGCGGCCGCGAGCGCACCTCGAACACGCGGCGGCCGAGCTCGAGCGGCACGTCGCCGGCCGGCCGGTTCACCATCGCCGACAGGCGCGCGAGCGCCCAGGCCTCGGGGTCGAGGCCGCGGGCGGGCGGCGGCGGCTCGCCGAAGAGGAGGCCCAGAAGCGGCCTCGGGAGAGACACGACGGCACGCGCGATGAGGCCGGTCAGTAGGGCGAGCGCCTCGGCGCGGGGGAACGTCTCGGCCATGGGCGGGCGGAACGCTAGCGGCCGCGCTGACGGCGGGCCCGGCCACCCTTTCCGGCGCGGGGCCCGGCCTGCCCTTCCGGCCGGGCAGCGAGTAGGCTCACCGTGTGGATCTCCACCCCGGTGAGGAAGTCATCTTCGACGGCCACCCGAGCTGGCGCGCGCTCCTCGCCTTCTACATCTACGGGACCCTCGCCGCGATCGCGGTCGGCGTGATCGTCGCGCTCGCCGCCGACGTGGGGCTCGGCGTCCTGATCGGCCTCGTGGTATTCGCCGGCGTGATCGTGATCGGCTTCGTCCGCCGGATGGCCACCTCGTACATCGTCAGCACACAGCGGCTCTACATCCGGCGCGGCATCCTCTCCAAGCACGTCCAGCAGACGCGCATCGACCGCGTCCAGAACGTCAACACGAACCAGACGTTCCTCATGCGGATCCTGCGCGTGGGCACGGTCGACTTCGACACCGCCGGCACCGACGACAGCGACTTCACGTTCGTGGGCATCTCGAGCCCGCACAACGTCGTGGCCGCCGTGGACCGCGCCCAGCGCGAGGGGGCGGTGGCGCTGCAGCAGGGCGGCGTCGGGCCGACCGCGGGTGGGCCGGGCGTCGGCCAGCCGGGCGTCGGCCAGCCGGGCATCGGCCAGCCGGGCACACCGGGCGCCCAGCCGGGCGCCCAGCCGGGCGGCGCGCCGGGCGCCCAGCCGCCCGGCGCGTAGCCGCTTCTCCTCCCTACCGGCGCGCGATCCGCTTCAGGAACGGCACCAGGTTGTCAACGAACGCGTTCTTCGGCGCCGCCGAGTTCGGGTCGTTGTGCGAGTAGGTCTCGTGGCGGTCGACCAGCTTCAGCTGCCGCCTCGGGATGCCCGACTGCCGCGCCAGGATCTTGGCCGCGTCGAGCACGCGCTCGCCGCCGAGCGCCGCGCCGAACGCGTAGATCCGCAGCCGCTTCGGCAGGTCGTGGCCGTGCGTGGCCCGCACGCCGAGCACCTTCTGCGCCGCGTTCCTGTTCCCGGCAGCCACGGCGCCCGAGTCGATCGTCAGCCGCATGGGGTGGTACCACGCGGTGCCGTCGAGGCCCTTCAGCCCGTAGCCCGAGAACATGTCGGCGAAGCGCCCGATCGGGCTGATCTCCCCGGCCTGGTCCCAGCCGCGCGGATCGCCGCTCGCTGCCAGCCGGCCGATGTGGCCCTGCGCCGCGATCAGCGACGGCGGCGAGGTCTCGGTGTCGAGCGCGTACCCGTACTGCGCCTTGTTCGTCACCGGCAACGGCGGCTTGAGGTTGGCCGGCAGGAGCGGGAACTGCTGCCCGAGCGAGGGCGAGTCGGGATCGAGACGCACGCTCAGCGAGCCGGTCGAGTTGAAGAGCCCGGCGAACGGAGCGGCGATCCCGCCGAAGGCGAGCCAGGGCGAGCCCTTCGCGAGGTCGTCGAGCGCCTTGCGCGCCGCGTCGGGGGTGAGCGGGGTGGGGCTGCTGCCGCCGTCGATGTACACGAGCCCGGACAGGCCCTTTGCGCCCGGCTTGCCCTTGAAGTCCCACGTCGCGTAGGCCGTGGTGATCGAGCCGCCGAGTGAGTGCCCGCCGACGACCACGTGGCGGCCGCGCTTCTCGGCCTCCTTGACCACACGGTGCAGGTCCTCGATCTCCACGCGCATCCCCCAGCCGCGCGCGAACCCGACCGACGAGTCCGGGATCAGCCGGAAGTGGTCGGTCACGCTCGGATTGGAGAGGTAGCCGAGGTAGTAGTCGAACACCTGCTGCGGCGTGGCCGTGCCGGCCTTCCCCTTGTTGAGCATCGACTGGTCCTCGAGCAGGTTCTCCCTGCGCTCGACCGACCAGACCTGCCAGCCCTTCGCCTTGTGGACGACCGTCTTCGCGAGCGGCTCGAAGTAGGCCGCGCTCGCGGACGTGCCCGGGTTCAGCACCAGGATGTTCGGCGCGTTCCGCGGGCCGGTCTCGAGCACTCCGACCTTGTCGTACTTGGCCGGCGTGCCGGGGGCGTCGAAGCCCTTGATCCGGTGGAACCTCACCGACGGCGCCGCAAGCGCGGGCATCGCGACGGCGAGGGTCAGGGCGACGGCCGTGGCCACCGGTACGAGCCGGCGAGCCACGCGGGCGCGTGGGCGCATTTCCTCCTCCTTCTGAGAGATCACGGCGTCTCAAGATAGAACACTTGTGTCTCCGGCCTAGACGCTACTGTCTCCGACGTGGCAGCCGCCAAGATCGAAGTCCTCCCGCGGCGACCTCACAGGAGCATGCGCGAGGAGCTGCGCGAGTCGCAGCGAGGCCGCCTGATCTGCGCGGTGGCGGACGCGGTCGCGGAGAAGGGCTACGCCGCGACGACGGTGGCCGACGTGATCGCCCTGGCGGGCGTGTCGAGACGGGCGTTCTACGAGCAGTTCGCCGACAAGGAGGACTGCTACCTCGCGTCGTACGACACCGGCGCCGCGGCCATCTACGACGCGATGACGGAGGCGCGCCAGGGCCTCGACGACTGGGAGGAGATCCTCGACTCGGTGTTCTCGACCTGGCTCGAGTTCCTCGAGGCCGACCACGCCTTCACGCGCGCGTACATGATCGAGTTCTGGGCCGCCGGCGACGCGGCGCGCGAGCGCTGGAAGGAGCGCCGCGACCGGACGGCCGGGCTGCTGCGGGCCCTCCACGACGGGCTGAGGCAGCGCGACCCGAAGATCGTCCCCGTGTCGGACACGATCGTGGCGGCGGTGGTCGGTGGGATCAACAGGGTCGTGATCTCGCACGTGCTCGAGGGGAACGACGCGCCGCTCACGAGCCTCAAGCCCGACCTGCTTCGATTCATCAAGATGACGCTCGCGACCCACGAGGAGCCTTGACCCGCCACCTCGAGTGGGACGGCTGCCGCAACGTGCGCGACCTAGGCGGGCTGCCCGCGGCGGACGGGCACGAGACGCGGCGCGGGGCGCTTGTCCGCGCTGACGCGGTCGACTGCCTGAGCGCACACGGCTGGGAGGCGCTCGAGGCGCACGGCGTGCGCACGGTCGTCGACCTGCGCGAGCCCGACGAGGTCGGGGCCGACACCGCCCCGCGGCCCGCCGGGATCACGACCGTCCACGTCCCGCTCGACGGCGCCGACGACGACGGCTTCTGGTCGGGCCAGTGGGCGAACGGCCCCCAGTTCGCGACCCCGCTCTACTACGGGCCCCACATCGACCGCTTCCCCGAGCGGAGCGCCCGCGCGGTCTCGGCGATCGCGCGCGCGGAGCCCGGCGGCGTTCTCTTCCACTGCGGCCGCGGGCGCGACCGCTCCGGTCAGGTCGCCATGCTCGTGCTCGCGCTCGTGGGCGTCGCCGACGAGGACATCGCCGCCGACTACGACCTCAGCGCCGGCCGGCTCGCGCCGCACTTCCCGGAGGAATGCCGGGAGGTCGACGAGTACCTAGCCGGGCGCGGGACGACCGCGCCCGAGGTGCTCCTCGAGACGCTGTCCTCGCTCGACGCGGAGGCGCAGATGCGCGCGGGCGGGATGACCGACGAGGAGCTCGAGGCGCTGCGGGCGCGCCTGCTGACCACGAGCGGCTGAACCGGGTCAGAGCTCGGGGTCCTCCTCGGCCCGGGCGCGCTCCAGGAGGCCGGCGAGCGCCGTCACCAGCAGCTCGAGCAGCTCCGCGCCGCGCGCAGCGGAGGCGGTCGTGGGCGCGCCCACCACCCCGCTGCGGGTGACCGCAGGCATCGGGTAGAGAAGCTCTCGGCCGACGGTGCGGTCCGGCTCGTCGACGGCGAGCTCGGTGCGGACGAGGCCCTGGTCGATCTCGAGCAGCATCGAGGTCTCCGCCTCGTTCGCGTGGAAGTCCGGCGCGTCCTCGGTGTAGCGCGCCGCGATCGCCGGTGTGAGATCGAAGATCGACACGAAGCGCGGCCGCAGGTCGGGCAGCTCGTGGCGCAGCTGGAGGATCGCGCTCTGACAGGGCGGCCCGTTCGTTGCGTGCCCGTTGACGATCACCAGCTTGCGAAACCCCGAGGCGTGGGCCCAGCGGCCTACGTCCACGAGCGTGGCGATCATCGTCGTGGGGAGCAGGGAGAGCGTGCCGGGCCAGTGGTCGGTATGGCCCAGCGAGCAGCCGTAGGCGAGCGCCGGCAGGACGACGTCGCCGGTGCTGTCCGCCGCGGCGACGGCGACGTGCTCGGCCAACAGAGTGTCGGTGCCGGTGGCGAGATGGGGCCCGTGCTGCTCGGTCGCTCCGACGGGGACCACCGCGACCGCGCCCGTCGCCGCCGCCTCGCCGATCTCGTCCATGGTCAACGCCGCCCAGCGCGCCAAGCTCACCACCCCTTCCATCGCATGGGAGGGGCCGAATATATTCGCGCCGTGCCGACGCCAACGTACGAGGGGGGCGCGCTCGACCAGCTCCAGGAGAGACTGCGCGCGGAGGGAGTCGAGTACTGCATGGCGACTTACGCCGACGGCCACGGGATCGCCAAGTGCAAGACGGTCCCCATCGACCACTTCCACTCGATGATGCACGGCTCCGAGCTGTTCACCGGCGCCGCCCTCGACATGCTCGGCCAGTCACCCGCCGACGACGAGCTGGCGGTGTGGCCGGACCCGGAGGCGATCGTCCCGCTCCCCTGGCGTCCGCAGGTGGCGTATGCGCCCGGCAACCTCTACCTGCGCGGCGAGCCGTACCCGATGTGTTCGCGCACGGTCCTCACCCGCCAGGCCGAGCGGGCGCGCGGGCTCGGCTACGTCTTCAACCTGGGCATGGAGACGGAGTTCTTCTTCGTCCGCCAGGGCGACGACGGCCGTCCCGAGCCCTGGAACCCGAGGGACACGCTCGACAAGCCCTGCTACGACGCGGTGGGCATGCTCGAGTCGCTCGACTTCCTGGACGAGATGGTCGGGTACATGAACGCCCTCGGCTGGGACGTGCATTCCTTCGACCACGAGGACGGCAACGGCCAGTACGAGTTCGACTTCAGCTACACCGACGCCGTCGGCATGGCCGACCGCTTCATGCTCTTCCGGATGATGGCCAAGGAGGTGGCGCGCTCACACGGCTACGAGGCCACGTTCATGGCGAAGCCGTGGAGCGATCGCACGGGCGGAGGCGCGCACTTCAACATGTCGCTCGCGGCCACGGACGGCGGGGCCAACCTGTTCGAGCCCGGGAACGCCGAGGATCGCTACGGGTGCGGCATCTCCGAGCTTGGCTACCGCTTCCTCGCCGGCATCCTTGCGCACGCGCCCGCGATCGTCGCCGTCACGTGCCCGACCGTGAACTCGTACAAGCGCCTCATCCGTCAGGGGGCGATGAGCGGCTCGACCTGGGCGCCCGTCTTCATCTCCTACGGGCGCAACAACCGCACGCACATGCTGCGGGTGCCGACCAAGTCGCCGCGAGTGGAGTCGCGCGCGGTCGACGCGTCGGTGAACGCGTACCTCGGGGCAGCGCTGGTGCTGGCCGCCGGGCTCGAGGGCGTGGAGCGCGAGCTCGACCCGGGGCCGCCGATCGACCGCGACATGTACGTCCAGACGGACGAGCAGATCGCCGCGCTGGGCGTGGGGGTCCTGCCGCGGAACCTGGCGGAGGCCATCGACGCGTTCGAGGCGGACCCGCTGACGCTCGACGTCTTCGGCGCCGACCTGCACGCGGCCTACATCGAGTTCAAGCGCGCCGAGTGGGACGACTTCCACAACACCGTCAGCCAGTGGGAGTGGGACCGCTACCTGACCTTCTACTGAGCGCGCTCGATCCGCCGCTCGATGCCGTCCAGCACCAGCTCGAGTCCCCGCTCGAACCGGGTCTCGCCGATCACGTTCTCGAACAGCTCCACGAGCACGTCGCGCGGGTCGCCGGCGCCGAAGAACGCCTTGAGGTGCGGGAACTCGTCGTCCGGCAGGGAATCGATGCGCGCGCGGATGGCGCCTCCCCACTCGTCGGCCAGGGCGGCGGGGTCCGGGCCGGCGCTGGCGCGCACGGTGTTCGTGCGTAGCGCGAACCCGAACACGTAGTCGTCCACCAGGGCGACGATCTCGAGCTGCTCCATCCGGTCGAGCCCCGTCCCGGCGACGATCGCCAGCGACTGCTCGAAGTGCTTCGTGCCGTTCGGCCCGCCCTCCTCGCCCTGCGGGATCTCGAACGACCACGGGTGGCGCAGGAACGCGTCGCGGGTGCGGCGGGCGATCTCGGCGAGGCCGTCGCGCCAGCCCTCGGGAATCTCGTCCTCCGGGATGATCAGCTCGCCCATGATCGCGTCGTCGATCAGCGCGATCAGCTCGTCCTTGTTGCGGACGTAGTGGTAGAGGGTCATCGTGCCCGCGCCGAGCTCCGCGGCCACGCGCCGCATCGACACCGCGCCGAACCCCTCCGCGTCGGCGATCTCGATCGCCGTCTGCGCGATCTGCTCGCGCGTGTAAGCGGCGCGGCGCGCGCCCGGCTCGGGGCGTAGCCAGATCGATGGGGGTTCGGGGGTTGCCATTCGTACAGCGTACTGCTAAGGTGTTCGTACGATGTACGAGCATGACATACAACGTACGAAAATCCAACTGCCGGCGGCGGGCGAAAAGGCTTCGGCCGGCGCCGACCACGGGGTCGTCGCCGAAGCGGTTTCGGCAGGCCCGGCCGGCGGGGACGACGGCGTCGTCGCGGAGGGTCTCGGCAAGCGCTTCGGCGACATCTGGGCCCTCCGCGACCTCGACCTCATCATCCCGCGCGGCACGGTCCTCGGCCTGCTCGGACACAACGGTGCCGGCAAGACGACCGCGATCCGCCTGCTGACCACGCTCGCCCGGCCGACGACCGGCAGGGCGCTCGTCGCCGGCTTCGACACCGTCGCCGCGCCCGAGCGCGTGCGCGCCCGGATCGGCGTGGCCGGCCAGTACGCGACCGTCGACGGCCTGCTCACCGGCCGCGCCAACCTCGAGATGGTCGGCAGGCTCTACCACCTGCCCTCGGCCCTCGCCCGCTCGCGCGCGGACGAGCTGCTCGAGCGGTTCGGGCTCACGGACGCCGCCGACCGGCTCGTCAAGACCTACTCGGGTGGGATGCGCCGGCGGCTGGACCTGGCCGCAAGTCTGGTCGCCGCGCCGCCCGTGCTCTTCCTCGACGAGCCGACCACAGGGCTCGACCCCGCCAGCCGCCGCGAGCTCTGGGCGCTGCTCGCCGAGCTCGTCCGCGACGGCACCACGCTGCTCCTCACGACCCAGTACCTCGAGGAGGCCGACCGGCTCGCCGACGAGATCGTCGTGCTCGACCACGGCCGGGTGGCGGCCGCCGGATCGCCGGCCGACCTGAAGGCGCGGATCGGCGGCGAGCGGGTGGCCGTGACGGTCACGGCGGAGGCGGAGCTGGGGCCCGCGGCGTCGGCGCTCGCGCCGTTCTCGGACAGCGCGCCGGACCGCGACCGGGAGTCGCTCCAGGTCACGTCGGCCATCCGGCCAGGCACGCGGCTGATGGAGATCGTCCGCGCGCTCGACTCCGGCGGCGTCGAGGCGGTCGACGTGCACCGCCGCGAGCCGACCCTAGACGACGTCTTCCTGACCCTCGTGAAAGCACCGCGCGTACCTGCCGAGGAGGTGGCCGCATGACGACGCTCGACCACGCAATCGACCCCGGCCCCGCCGCCGACGCAGTCGACCCCGGCCCCGCCGCCCGCTGCCGGTGGCTCGTGTCGGACAGCCTCGTGATCGCGAAGCGCAGCATCGCCCACGTGCGCCAGATCCCCGAGAAGCTGCTCGACGTGACGATCCAGCCGCTGATGTTCGTGCTGCTGTTCGCGTTCGTCTTCGGCGGCGTGATCGCGGTCCCCGGCGGCGACTACCGCGAGTACCTGATCGGCGGCATCCTCGTGCAGACGATCGCCTTCGGGATGATGAGCCCGGCGAGCTCGATGGCCACCGACATGACCGAGGGCATCGTCGACCGCTTCCGGGCGCTGCCGATGTCGCGCCTGTCGTTCCTGCTCGGGCACCTGCTGGCGGAGCTGGCGGCGGCCACGCTCGCGATCGCGATCCTGAGTGTCAGCGGCCTGATCGTGGGCTGGGAGATCCACGCGGACCTCGCCCATGCGATCGCCGGCTACGGGCTGCTGCTCGGCTTCACGTTCACGATGATGTGGATCGGCACGCTCGTCGGCCTGATCGTGCGCACGCCGGACGCCGTGATGGGCCTCGCCTTCGTGATCGTCTTCCCGCTCACGTTCCTGGCGAGCACGTTCGTGCCGATCGCCGGCTTGCCGGACGGGCTGCGCCAGGTCGCCGAGTGGAACCCGGTCAGCGCGCTGGCCGCGGCGACCCGGACGCTGTTCGGCAACCCGACCGCCATTCCCGAGGGCGCCGCCTGGCCGCTCGCGCATCCCGTGATCGCGTCGCTCGCCTGGTGCGCGGCGCTGCTCGCGGTCGCGGTGCCGCTCACGCTCGCGCGCTACCGCGCGCGTACGGTGGACTGAGCGTGACGGCCGGGCCCGCTGCGCAGCAGCGGGCCCGGCCGAGCGGGCCCGGCGCTAACCGCCCAGCGTCTCGAACAGGTCGGTGTGGTCGTTCGTGCCGAGCACGGCGAGCCCGCCCGGGCCCCTGGCCCAGACCGGCACGACCGCACCGGTGTGCTGCTGGCTCGGCGGCGTCGCCACCGGCGGGTTGCCCGTCCCGCCGTACCCGGCCGTGCCGTACGTGAGGCTGAGCGTCTGACCGTCCTTCGTCGTGAGGTTGGTCGAGTAGCCCGTCGGCAGCCCGCTGCCGCTCGCGTCCTCGGACACGATCTGGCTCGTGTGCGAGTGGTCCGCGGTCGCCACGATCAGCGTGTCCGGGTGGTGGCGCTGGTAGTCGAGCCCCACGCCGATCGCCCTGTCGAAGGCGACCGTCTCGCCGAGCTGGCCGCAGGCGTTCGTCGCGTGGTCCTGCTTGTCGATCGACGCGCCCTCAACCTGCAGGAAGAAGCCCTTGCGGTTCTCCAGCAGGTCGATCGCCTTTGCCGTCATCGCGGGCAGGCTCGGCTCGTTCGCCGGGCGCTGGTTCTCGTTGCACGCCACGGGGGCGCTGCCCTTGCCCAGCGAGGCGGCCGGGCCGCTCCATTCGAGCGACATGTTGCCGCCCGTGAACAGGCCGAGCACCGGCTTCCTCGAGCTGTGGACGCCGGCGAGGCCGGCCGCATCGGTCACGTACCGGTAGCCCTTTCCCTGCGCCGACTCCACGACCGTCTCACCGGCGTCGGGGCCGCCCGTGATCGTCTGGAGGAAACGGTTGCGGCCGCCGCCCAGCAGCACGTCGACCTCGTGGTCCACCTCCTGCTCGGCGATCGAGCCGAGCCCGCCTGCGGCCTTCGTCTCGCTCGCGCACGGGCCCATGTCGGCGGGTCCCTGGCAGCCGCGCAGCGAGATGTGCGACGCCAGCACCGCCGGCGTGGCGTCCGTGATCTCGGCGGTGGAGACGTCGCCGACCTTCATGCCCTTGCGCTGCGCCAGCTCGAGCACCGTCCGGAGGTTCGTCCCGGGCACGCCGATGTCGCTGCTCGGCCCCTGCGAGATGCGCTCGTCGAGCGTCTTCCTGCCCGTCGCCCACATCGTGCCGGTGGACGCCGAGTCCGGATCGTAATCCGGCAGGAACGGCGGGCCCGCCGCCGGCTTGACGGACCACGTGGTGTCGAATCCGGTCAGCGGCAGCCGGTCGACGTTCAGCGGCGAGCGCACTCCCTGGTAGTAGCGGGCGGCGGTGATCTCCTGCGTGCCCATGCCGTCCCCGAGGAAGAAGATGACGTTCCTCGGATGGCGATCCTCGAGTGCGGCGGTGACGGCGCGCTCTGTGTCGTCCGGCCGTGAGAAGAAGCCGGTCGCGGCGGCCGTGCCGGCCCCAACTGCGGCGACCGCGACCGAGGCGACCGCCCCGGCCACGAGACGTCGGTGCATCATTGGACCTCCTACGTCGGGTGAGTGGGCGCCCGACGCTATGGAGCGGCGCGCCGCCGGATGTCGAGATCCTGTTACCGCGCGGCGCGCGGGCGGCCTACCCGACCTGCGGCCCGAAGAGCTCCGATCGCAGGGTCGCGATCTCCGTGACCGCCGCCCCGACGTAGACCTGGCGGAACTCCTCAATCTCCTCGTCGAGGTCGGCCATGTAGGAGCGCACGCGGGCGAGTTGGGTCGTGAGGGCGAGCGCGCGCTCGGCCTGGAGCTCGTGCAGGTGGCTGAGGGCTTCGAGTGCGGTCATTGGGCTCCATTGGGTTAAACGGAGCAGGAGCCCAAATGGTTCACTGAATTTTCTAAGCGGCGTAGCGCTGAGCGCTGCGGGCCTTCGCCTTGGCGGCCTCGACCTCGCGGTTCTTGGGCGAAGCCGTGGTGACCAGCTCGCCCAGCAGCTCCGACGACGCCGCGGCGACGGCATCAACCGCGCGCTCGAACGCCTCGGCGTTCGCCTGGGAGGGCTTGGTGTAGCCGCTGATCTTGCGCACGTACTGGAGCGCGGCCGAGCGGACCTCCTCCTCGGAGGCGGGCGGCTCGAAGTTGTGGAGGGTTCGGATGTTGCGACACATGGGTGGAGAGGGTAGCTCGGGGCCGCTCGGGGCCGGGGCGGGCTTGGCGTCCGTGCGGCGGGCGCTTCGCGGGCGGCGCTTCACGGCCAGCGCCTCACGGCCGGCGCCTCACGGCCGGCGCCGTGCTGGGCTTGGCGTCTACGGCGGGCAACCAAGGGTGGTCCGGGGGTGGGCCGGTTTCCGTCCAAATGGTGGACGCTTTCCGGCCCACCCCCTCGTGATTGCCCCGTGATTGCCCCGCCCGCACCCGTCCACCCGCCGCGCACCGGTCCACCCGCTCGCACCCGTCCACCCGCCGCGCACCCGTCCACTGTCGAGTTTGTCGCGCTGAGCCCGACTAACTCGACACTCGACCCCGGCGGTGCCCGCGGTCAGGGCCGGACGGCCCGCCGGGCCCGAGCGGATCGCCTCGGGGCACGGCCTGCTCCGGGGCTGGCCGCCCAGGCGATCGCGGCGATCAGGAGCGCGAGGGCGACCACGAGACCGAGCGCGGCGCGCAGGCTCGTGGCCTGGGCGACCCACCCGATCACGATCGGACCGACGACGGTCCCGACGTAGCCGAGCGTGGCCACCCGGCCGACGAGCCGGCCGGTCGCGCGCGGATCGAGCTCGCCGGCCGCGCCGAAGACGGTCGGCACGATCGGGCCAAGCCCGCAGCCGAGCACGGCGAACGCCGCGATCACCGCCGCCGGCTCGTGCACGACGAGGCCGAGCAGGAGGCCGGCGGCCGCGACCAGAGCCCCGCCTCGGACCAGCGCCACGGGGCCGAACCGCGCCCGTAGGCGGTCGGCGGTGAATCGCGAGACCGCCATCGCGGTCGCGAACGCGGCGAACCCGACGGCCGCCAGGCCGCCCGACGCCGACAGCTCCTGCGCGAGGTATACGGCGCTCCAGTCGGACGCCGCGCCCTCGCCGGCGAACGAGCAGAACGCGATCACGCCGAGCAGGACGAGGGCGAGTGTCCACGGCACGCGGCCGACCTCGGCCGCCTCGCGGATGCGGTGGTGCGGTGTCGGCAGGAGCCACCTCAGCAGGACCACGGACACCCCCGCCAGCAGCGCGGCGACGATCGCGAAGTGCTCGAGCGGGTCGAGGCCGGCGGCCGCTGCAAGCGCCGCCCCGCCGGCGCCCAGGCCGAGGCCCACGCTCCAGAGCCCGTGGAGCCCGTTCAGGAGCGGGCGCCCGAGATGGCGCTCGACCTCGATTCCCTGCGCGTTCATCGCCACGTCGAGCAGGCCGGCCATCAGGCCGAGCGCGAGCAGCGCGAGGAAGAGCGTCGCCAGGCTGTCCGCGAGCGCAGGCAGGAGGAGCGTGGCGCACAGCACCGGGAAGCCCACGCGCATCACCGGGCGGCTGCCGAAACGGTCGACGGGGGCGCCGGCCAGGCGAGTGCCGGCGAGCAGTCCGATCGCGAGACCCACGAGCGCCGTGCCGAGCTCGCCGTCGGACAGATCGAGCGAGGACTTGATAGCGGGCAGGCGCGGCGCCCAGGTGCCGGACACCGTGGAGTGGATCAGGAAGGCGCCCGCGACGGCCAGGCGCTCGCGGCTGCGGCTCGGGCTCACGCCGCCCGAGTGTGACGGGCGGCGACCGGCGCCGCCCGTCCGAGGGGCCTACCCGACCTGCTCGCCGAACAGCTCGGCGCGGAGGCTCGCGATCTCGAGCACGGCCGCGAGCGTGTAGGCGCGGCGCGTCTCCTCGATCTCCTCTTCGAGGTCGGCCATGTATGCCCGCACGCCGGCGAGCTCGGTGGTCTGAGCGAGGGCGCGCTCTGTCTCGAGCTGGACCAGGTGGGTGCGGGCTTCAAGGGCGGTCATCTCGGGCTCCTGGGTGCGGTACTCGCTCATGACACGCAGATTCGCGCGACGCCGCCCGCGGCACGATGTGGCAGGCATGTGTCCTCGGGTGCGGCCAGCCGCACCCTTCGTGTCACCAGGGCAGGGACCTGCCGTCGCGGAAGAACCCGCCGGTGGGGCCATCGTCCGGCAGCGTCACGCCCCGGACAACCGACGCGGCCCCCTCGGCGACCGGCCGCGCGCCGGCGCCGCCCATGTCGGTCGCCGTCCAGCCGGGGCAGATGGAGTTGACGAGGATGCCGTCGGGGCGCAGCTCGGCGGCGAGCGTGCGCGTCAGCGCGTTGAGCGCGGCCTTGGTGACGTTGTACGCGGGAGTGCCGGCGCCCATGCTCGCGAGCGAGCCGCCCTGGCTCGACACGTTGACGACCCTCCCGTGCGGCGACCGTCGCAGGAGCGGCAGGAGCGCGAGCGTGGTGCGCCAGGCGCCGAACAGGTTCGTCTCGACGGCGTCGTGCACCTCGCCGAGGTCGGCGCTCGCCGCGTGGGCCCAGGTGTCGTAGAGGATGGCGGCGTTGTTCACGAGCGCGTCGCAGCGGCCGAACCGGTCCGCGACCCACGCCCCCGCGGCGTCGACGCTCCGGTCGTCGGCCACGTCGAGGGCGCACGCCGCCACGCCGTCGAGCCGCGCCGCCGCCTGCTTTCCCTTGCCGACGTCCCGGGAGCCGAGCACGACGGCGTATCCGCCCGCGGCGAGCTGGCGGCACACCTCGAGGCCGATGCCGCGGTTGCCGCCCGTCACCACGGCCACGGGCCGGTCTTCGCTCACCGCACGTAGCTGGCGCCGTTGACGTCGATCGTCGTGCCGGTGGCGTGCCGCGCGAGGCCGCTCGCGAGGAAGGCGATCACGTTGGCCACGTCGTCCGGCTCGGCAACCTCGCCGAGGCCCGTGTCCTCGGCGAAGAAGTCGAGCCCGTGCAGGGCGACCGCCGGGTCGTTGAAGGGCGTGTTGACGAATCCGGGCGCGACGGCGAAGGCTGTCACGCCGTCGCGGCCGAACTGGCGGGCGATCGTGCGCGTCATGGCGACCACGCCGGCCTTGGCGGCGGCGTAGTGCCAGTAGTCGGGGTCCTCGCCGCGGAACGCCGCGCGGCTCGCCATGTTCACGATGATCCCGCCGCCCTCCTGCTCGCGGAACGTGCCGATCGCCTCACGGCAGAGCGTGGCCGGCGACACGAGGCAGACCGCGAGCGTGCGCTCCCAGGAGGCGAGCCAGGAGTCCAGGTCCCCGTCGACCTCGGCGGCCTGGTAGATGCCGGCGTTGTTGACGAGCACGTCAACGTGCCCGCCCCACTCGACCGCCTCGCGCCAGAGGCGCGCAGCTTCGCGCGGATCGGAAAGGTCGGCGCCGAGCGCGACGGCGCGGTCGCCCAGCTCGTCCGCGAGGGTCTTCAGCGGGCCCTCCCGATCGAGGTCGTGGAGGACGATCCGCGCGCCGGCACCGGCCAGCGTCCGGGCGGTGGCGGAGCCGATGCCGCCGGCGGCGCCCGTCACGACCACGACACGGTTTGCCAAATCGATCATCGTTCCCCTCTGGCTCGCCCCGCCGACGCTACCAACGCGCCGCGGCCGGCGGGAGACACGGATGGCTTCCCATACGCGGACATGCGCGGTTCTGACGGTCGTCGTGGCCCTGCTCGCGGTCGCGACGGCGGTCGCCGGATACACGCGCTACGAGCTCGCCGACCGGTCCGCGTTCAGCAACCGGGCGGCCTCCGTGCTCGACAGCGAGGACGTGCGCGCGGTGATCGCCGACCACGCTGTCGACGGGCTCACGCAGGGGGTGCGACCGGACCTGCTCGCGGTGCGGCCGCTGCTCGAGCCGGCGGTCGCGGCGCTGCTCGACACGGGCGCGTTCCGCCGCGCGTTCGCGACCGCCGTCGCGGTGCGGCACGACATGCTGCTCCACGGCAAGCGCAGCGTCGTCTTCGACCTGGCGCGCGCGAGCGGTCTGTTGGTCGAGGTGGTGCGCGGGGTGTCGCCGCGCGTCGCGCGGGCGCTCCCGCCGCGGATCGCGCCCGAGGTGCTGGAGCTGCGGCCGCAGGGCTTCGAGCTCACTGCGGTGCGGTTCATCGACAAGCTGTCGGGGCTGTGGTGGCCGCTGCTCGCGATCACCGTGGCGGCGGCCGCCGCACTCGGCGTGCTCGCCGGCGGTGTGCGGGGCGCGCTGACGTACCTCGGACTGGCGGCAACGCTGGCCGGCCTCTCCACCGCGGCCCTGCTGGCCGGGTTCGGCGACTTCTTCGTCACCCACGCCGCGAACGCGGCGAACCTCACCGAGGAGCACGAGCGTCACGCGGTCAGGGTGGTCTGGGACGCCTTCTTCGCCGACCTCCGCTCGGCGGCGTTGCTGGCGTCGCTCTGCGGAGTGGTTGTCGCGACGCTCGCCTCGGGAGTGTCGGTGCGCGGCCTCCTGGGGAAGGCCGTTGGGCTGGCGCGCTCGCAGGCGACCGCACCACGGCTGGCCCGCGCCGCCGTCCTCGTCGCGCTCGGTGTGGGTCTCGTCCTGTCCCCCACGGCGGTCGGCCGCGGGCTGCTGGTGGTCGCCGGGGTGCTGCTGGTGCTGCTGGGCGCGGCCGAGCTCACGGAGCGGTCGGGGCGGCGGCTCGCGGGCCCGACCACCAAGGTCGCCACGCCGCGGCTGATCGCTGCGGTCACGGCGGCCGTCGCGGTCGTCACGGTGGTCGTGATCGTGTTCGTGCTGCCATCGCCGCGCGCGGCGTCCGTGGAGGCGGTCCTGGCGCCGGCGGGCGGATGCAACGGCTCGCGGGCCCTGTGCGCGCGGACGCTGAACGAGGTGGTCTTCCCGTCGACGCACAATTCGTACGCCGCGGCGGACGAGCCCGGGTGGCTCTTCCCGAACCAGCGCCATGGCATCGAGCGGCAGCTCCGTGACGGGATCAGGGGGCTCCTGATCGACGTCCACTACGGCGTGCGCGATACGGACAGCCGCCTGGTGCGAACGGACCTCGCCTATGAGGGGTCGTCGCGCAACAAGGTCGCGCGCCAGCTGAGCCCGGAGGCGCTGAGGGCGGCCGACGCGCTCGCCGGCCGTGTCGGCGCCGGCAACCTGAAGGGCCCGCGCGGCGTGTACGTGTGCCACACGCTGTGCGAGCTCGGGTCGGAGCCGCTCGAGGAGCAGCTCGGGATCATCCGCCGCTTCCTGGACTCCGACCGCGGCGCGGTGATCGTGCTCTTCGTCGAGCCGTACGTCCGGCCGAGCGACTTCGCGCGCGAGATGCGCCGGGCCGGCCTGGTCTCGGAGGCCGCCGAGCTCCGGCGCGACCGGCCGCTGCCCACGCTCGGGCGACTCGTGCGCGACGACAAGCGCCTCATCGTGTTCGCCGAGGCCGACGGCGGCGACCCGCCCTGGTACCTCCCCGGCTTCTCGTTCGTCCAGGACACGCCGTACAACGCGAGCAATGCGGCCGAGCTGAGCTGCCGGCGGTTCCGGGGCAGCCCGGACAGCCCGCTGTTCCTCGTGAACCACTGGATCGCGACGTTCCCGCCGTCGGTGACGCGCAACGAGCGGATCGGCGGCGACGTGCTGCGTGACCGGCTCGAGCGCTGCGAGCGCGAGCGGGGGCTGCTGCCGAACCTGGTGGCGGTGGACTTCTACGAGCGCAGCGGTGTCGACGAGGTCGCGGCCGAACTGAACCGGCGCCGCTGAGGCCGCGGTCCTATGATCGCGTGGTGGTCCCCGAGGCGCCGCTCGAGCGGAACGAGAACGGGCTCTGGCCCACCGGAGACGGCTGGTTCGTCCTGAACGCGCGCGAGTCGCGGTGGCGCGAGCGCGAGGGACGCGGCTTGTGCGCGGCGCTGACCGGCGAGTCGGACCTCGAGTGCGAGACGCTGTTCCCGCAGGTGGGCGTGAACCTGTTCGTGCTGCAGCCGGGTGAACCGATCGGCATGTACCACTGGGAGGCCGACCACGAGGAGTTCCTCGTGCTCTACGGCGAGCCGCTCCTGATCGTCGAGGGCGCGGAGCGTCCCTTGCGGCAATGGGACTTCGTGCACTGCCCGCCGGGGACTACGCACATCATCGTGGGCGCAGGGAGCGGGCCGTGCGCGGTCCTGGCGATCGGCGGCCGGGAGCACGTCTCCGAGAACTGCAACGGCGGCGCGTATGTCGTGGACGAGGCGGCGCGGCGCCGCGGGGCCTCGGTCGAGGAGGAGACGACCGACCCGGACGTGGCATACGCGCGATACCCGGAGCCCGAGGTCGCTCCCTACCGCGACGGCCTGCTCCCCGGCGCCGGATAGCCGGCCGCCGAGGCGCCGGATAGCCGACGGCCGAGGCGCCGGATAGCCGGCGGCCCGGTTCGCCGCCTCCCACAGATCGCACAGGTCCCCCTCCCCGCCCCGACGAGGGCGACCGCTTCTCGGGCCTCGGCCGAGCACGAGACAGTCCGTTCACGAAGTTGTCACGGAAATGTCGCACTCGCGTGCTGACCCGTAACACGATTCGGCGCATGCTTCGGCAATGGACTCCCTCGACGCCCAATGCCTGATGATCGACCTGCTCGCCGGCGAGATCCGCCCGCCCGACCACTGGCGCCACGACAGCTCCGGCGCGCTGTCGTGCCGCTACGAGGACGGCACGAGAGCCTTCACGTGGCCGCCGAAGGACGTGGCCGCGATGGCCCGGAGGTGGCGCGAGTCCGACACGAGCGCGGCGTCAGAGCAGGCGATCATCCTGCGCGACGCTCACGAGCGCCTTGTGGAGCTGGCCGGGCAGGCGGGCCTGGGGGACCCCGACGTAGTGATCCACGACATACCGGGAGGTGAGCTCAGAGCGCTCTGGAACGACAGGAAGCTCGCCGTGGTGATCGACGAGCTCTGGGACGGCGGGGAGGACGCGCCTGCGGCGGGGTAGGCCCTGCGCTCTCGCACGCTCCCGCGGCTGGCTCGGCTGGGCTCCGCGCGCGTTCGGTGAAGCCTGGTTTAGCAAACCCACAATCCGGGTACTTCAGCCGCGCCTTTGGGCGGGGGCGGTCTCCGAGCCGCGCGCTCTACCGGACCGGCCCCGGCCCGTGGGGGACCGTTCCAAAAAACTGAATAGGGGGACCGCATGATCAGGTCGGCGATCCGGCGCCGGGCAGTTGCGGCCGTGTCTCTTTGTGTGTTCGCGTGGATGGCGATGACCGCCGTCGCGGTCGCGCATGAGAAGCGCGGCATCGATCCCAACCAGGGCGAGAGCCTGGTGGAAGTGAATCTCCCGAGCAAGGCGGCGGCGATGCGGCTGCAGGTGAGGGCCGCGCGGTACGGGGTGGAGTTCAACGACCACTACCTCCGCCGCAACGACAACGGAACGGTGACCGCGATGGTCTTCGGCACCTCCCGCACCCTCGCCAGGCTCCACCGCGCGGGCTACAGGCTCGGCTCCACGATCGAGGGCCCTGCCACCTGGGAGAAGCGGATCGCCGCATACAAGCGGGGCAGGCGCGCCGAGCACCGCGCCGGTACGGCCGCGGTCGGGAAGAGCTTCAGGACCGCCACCCACGAGGACGAGATCGTCGTCCTGCGGGTCGACTACTTCGAGAACTACGCCGGCAGGTATCTGTCCGTGGAGGCGAAGGACCGCCTGGGCGGCGCGGCGCCCGAGGGCTCGGTCTACACGGGCCCGACGCTCTCGCTGTCCTGGGACACCGGCGCCGGCACGCCGATCGACTCCCCCCCGCGGACGATGAGCGTGAACATCGATCCCGACACGACGCCGGACACCTACGTGGAGCACCGGCTGCTGGTCCGGATCGGCGACCGGAACAGCTTCGACCCGCCGCGGCCGAGCCGCATCCGGATCGGGTCGAGTACGGGCGCGACCAAAGAGGCCGACGTGAACACCTGGCTCGGAGGCGGCCTGCCGCCGATGGGGTCGGACTTCCTGCGTGACTTCACGACGCGCTACATGGACCCGACCGAGGTCTACGCGCGGTTCACGGAGCTCGCCGACGAGTTCCCGAACATCTCGAGCGTCGTGCCGCTGCCGTACAGGACCAACGGCTACCAGCGGCGGGCACAGGCGACGATGGCCGGCGCGAACCCGCCCGGCAACTCAGTGCCAAGCGCACTACAGGGCGGAGCAGTGGTGCTCACCTCGCGCGCCTGGGGCCAGGACGGCGGCAACGACATCACCGCCGAGTTCCGCAATCCGGGCGTCCCCGACTCGCGGCTCGCGGTGATCGTGAACGGGCAGGACATCGTCGTGGACCTCGCGACCGATGCCGCCGGCGCGCCCTCGAGCACAGCCCAGGACGTGATCCAGGCGATCAACACCAACCGCGCGGCGTCACGGCTCGTCGTCGCGCTCACGTATCGCGGGAACGCGGGCGAGGGCATCGTCCAGCCGCGGGCGAAGGTCGCGCTGTCGGACTTCCTGACGACCTCCACCAACGCCCACGTCAAGCGCGGGCCGTTCAAGTACTTCGTGCTCCGGATCGGCAAGGGCGTCCATGGGAAGAAGAAGAGCAACAAGGTGGGCGTCTTCCTCTACTGCCAGCAGCACGCCCGTGAGTGGGCGACGCCGCTGACCTGCCTCGAGACGGCCGAGGAGTTGCTCCGCAACTACGCGATCAACAGCACGACCAGGAGGCTGGTCGACACCCTCGACATCTACATCCTGCCGTCGTCGAACCCCGACGGCGCCCACTACTCGATGCACAACTTCAACATGCAGCGGCGCAACATGACGAACCACTGCGTCGTCGGTGGAAAGGAGACCGACAACCCGCGCGCGGACAACTTCTGGCGCCCGAGGATCAACCCCTCGACGGGCGTGCCCTACGTCAACTCGGACCCCGGGTCGCGGAACGCCTGGGGCGTCGACCTGAACCGCAACAACACGTTCGCCACGATCTTCGACGGCTACATCGGCGCGTCGTACTCGTGCACGAGCGACGTGTACGCCGGGCCTGGCGAGGCGTCGGAGCCGGAGATCAAGAACGAGCTCTGGGTCGCGGACACGTTCGACAACATCAAGTTCTCGAACAACATCCACAGCTTCGGCGGCTACTTCATGTGGGCGCCGGGGGCGTACCTGCCCGACCGCTCGGAGGGCGACGCCGTGCACGCGAACATCGGCGTGGAGAAGTACTTCTTCGCCGCCGGCGACAAGATCCTGAACCGGATCAAGGAGCAGCGCGACACCGTGATCCTGCCGGAGCGAACGGGTCCGGTCGCGGACGTCCTCTACTCGGCGGCCGGCAACAGCGCCGACGAGCACTGGTACAACCGCGGGGTCATCGCGTACAGCTTTGAGACCGGAGCCGACCGCTTCGTGGACACCTCCCTGACGGTCGCCTCCGAGGCCGGGGCCACCGGGATCAGGGCGGCCAACCGCAACGGCTTCGCGCCGGGCGACAAGATCAAGATCGACGCCGGCACGGCGAACGAGGAGATCCGGACGGTCGCGTCGGTGGTGAACCCGAACCCGCAGACGCCCGCCGCGAACGTGCTCCTGACGGAGCCGCTGTCGCTGCCGCATGCGGTCGGCGCGGTGCTGTCCGGCGGGACGCTCCAGACCGGCGTCGGCTTCCAGCCGGACTACGCGACCGAGGGCAAGTTCGAGGCGCTCGAGTTCGCCCGCGGCAACTTCGGCTTGCTCGAGTCGGCCTACGACTACTCGAAGGACGTGACGCCGCCGGACGTGCGGATGACGGGGCCGTTCGAGTCGAGCGGTGAGATCCAAACGACGTTCGAGTACGTGAACGAGCCATCGGTGATCCGCTATACGACGGACGGCTCGCGGCCGACCAACAGCTCGCGGTTGTGGGACGCCACCGGCCCGCGCGAGCCCGGCGAGGTCTTCCACGTGACCAGGACGACCACGTTCCGGTGGCTGGCGAAGGACATCAAGGGCAACGTCTCGAGGGGGTCGGAGCGCTTCGTGATCACGGGCGGATGAGGCAGCGTCTGGTCCTGGCGCTCGGCGTGGCGGTGCTCGCCGCGGCGGGCGCCGCGACCGCGCTGCTCGCACTCGATCCCGACGAGGGCGCTGGGGTGCCGGCCGCGCGCGTGGTCGACCCGCAGGAATGCCGGCGGCTCGCCGACGACGCCGCGCGCGACTGCTATGCGCGCGCCTTCATCGCGATGGTTGGCGCGAAGCGCGACCCCGGTCCGGTCGTGAAGACGATCGCCGACATGGCCTGGAGCCAGGGCGGCTTCCTGCTCTCGAACTGCCACGGCGTGATGCACACGGTGGGTCGCACGTACGCGCGGAGGGTCGGGGTGTCCCTCGGCACGCTCATGAACTACCTGCCTCAAAGCAACGATCCGGGCTGCCCGGCCGGCTTCGCGCACGGGCTCGTGACGGCGGTCGCGCGGGACATCGACCCGAGCCGGCCGCGCGCCGCCGCGCGGGCGTGCTCCGGCGCCGGCACGCGCTACCGGCTCTACAGCTGCGTGCACGGGCTGGGCCACGCGTTCATGCGGATCTACTCGGACCAGCTGCGTCCCGCGCTCGGCCTCTGCCGGGCGCTCGGCGACAGGTCGGCGCCCGACTGCGCCCAGGGCGCGTACCACGACTACTGGTTCGCGGTCGTCGGCGCGGACGACGCCCGGCTGCCGGACGGCGCGGTGACCGACCCGCGGCGGCTGTGCGGCGCGCAGCCGCGGGAGTTCGTGAGGCCGTGCTGGTACCGGGCGTTCGTGGACAACCGGCCCGATGGGGTGACGATCGAGTCGCCCGACGACATCACCGGACTGTGCGACGGCCTCCGCGGTCTGCAACGTTCGGCGTGCGTGACCGCCGCGGCGGTGATCGGCCCGCCCGACCCGGCGCGGCAGCTGCTGATCTGCGCCGGCCTGCCCTCGCCGCCGGACGCCTCCGCCTGCGTGCGCGGGACGAAGGTCCAGAACCTGCTCGACTACCCGAACTCGGCGTACGTCGACCTGATCTCGCGCTGCGCGGTCTTCCTCGGCGCGCCGCGCGCGGCCTGCTACCGCTGGCTCGGCAAGACGATCGCCGTCGTGACGAACGGCCGGTTCGCCCGCACCGGATGCACGCACCTCACGGCTGCCCGGGCACGCGCATGGTGCCGCGCCGGGGCACGCACGATGGACGAGGCGCTCGTGACGTTCAGCTGAGCGCGCCCCCGAAAGCACGAAATTCGCATGGTTCTCGTGGCCCCGAGGGCGACTCGGTGGTCTGCTCTCGTGATGCGCCTGGCCACGCTCGTCGTCGCCGCCTTCCTGCTCGCGCCTGCCACGGCCTCGGCGCAGCGGGTCGAGGGTACGTTCTTCAACTCCGTCATCCCGAGCCGCGTCGACCACCTGATCGGGTTCACGACGACCACGTTCGGCATACACCCGCGGGGGCAGCGAGTCGTGCCGATCACGGTCCGCGTCGGAGGCCGGAGGCACCGGTACATCTTCGACAACGCGAGCGCCGTGGTGGGCCCGTCCGGCGATATCTACCTGAGGAACCTGATCCGCATGCGTCGCTATCCCAGCGCGGAGGGGATCTTCCTCGATCGCCGGCTGAGGCGCGCCGAGCGCCGCCACGTTCAGGTGCGCGCGGACCTCGGCCGCGACGCCGACGTGCTGGTCGTGGGGCGCGGCCATCCCGCCTGCACGTCCGGAGTGTCCCGCGCGGTCGCGAGCCGGATCGCTGCAGGGAAGATCCGCACATGGTCGGCGGCCGGGGTCCCGACCCCGGCGGGCGGGGACGCGATCGCGCTCCGTCGCGCCGGCACCGGCATCGAACGCTCCGTGGAGCCCCGCTTCGGCGCCGACACCCGGCTGCCGCGAGGCGCCCGGGCCGCGTACGACGGCGGCCTGTCGGAGGCCGCGTCGGGCGACCTTGCGATCGCGGCGGTGACGAGCTGGTCGCGCGCCCGCGCGTTCCAGGGGACGACCTGCGCCGTCCCCGTCGGAGGCGCGGCGCCGAACGACGCCTCCGTGCGCGCGCTGTCGCACCCCAACGCCTACCCGATCACGTTCGTGACGCTGCGACGCCTCCGTGACGTCCGCCCGATCATGGCCGCCTTCGTCAAGTACCTGACCGGCCCGCGCGCGACGACCCTGTTCCGCCAGCGCGGGATGCTGCTCGCGAAGGACGCGTGGCCGCCGGTGACCGGGCCGCAGGAGGAGCCGCCCGGCCCCTGATGCGGCGGCCGAAGTCGCGGTCGCAGGACACGGGCTCGGCCCCGTGCTCGATTGCGAGACTCATTCCGCTACGGGTGCTATTCGGCGTCGATCAGGATCCCCGCGAAGAAGTCGGCCAGCGCGTCGTGCCCGTGGAGTGGCAACACATGTGCGACGTACTGGTCGGGACGGACGATGACCATGCAGCCCGTCTCGCGGTTCACACCCCGCAGCTCAAAGACGTCATCAGCCGTCGGGTCCGGGCAGAACGTCTTCTCGTAGTCGACCAGGCCGAACTTGCCCTTCTTCGGCAGCAGCACCGGCGGCATCTGGTCGACGGCAAGATCACGATGCCCCTGCTGGAAGATGGCGCGCACATCGATCACGGAGTCGGGCTCGGCGCCCGCCGGCGTATGACGCTCGATCGGAGATCTGTCCGAGCCCAGGAACTCGCACAACTCCCGGGCGCGCGAATCACCACCCGTCGGGTCCTTGTCGTCGGCGAAGATGTGGACGCGCCAAGCGCCGTCCGCTCGGGCGGCGTGGCCGAGGTGGACCGGTTTGGCATCGGCCAGCCGGACGACCGGTACTGAGTGAAAGCGCGTCCCGATCTGGAAGCCCTCCGCGAGATGCTGGAACAGCGGGCCGGCCGTGATCATCGATGGGGCGTATCTGGTCGCGACTCCGGCGGTGAAACGCGCTTGCGCGGTGAAGTACCTCTGGAACTCCTCCGGATCGACCCGCCCTCCGTCGGAGTCGCCCGGCTCGCTCGGGCGCGCCCTGAACCTGCGGGAGAACTCGCGGTCGAAATCGATCAGCTCCTGGGCGACCGTCTGACGTTCCTCTGAGTAGGTATGCAGGAGCTCTGGCCTGGCCACCCCGCCGAGGACGCAACCCAGCTTCCAGCCAAGGTTCCAGGCGTCGGCCATGGCCACGTTCATGCCCTGGCCGGCCTTGGCGCTGTGGGTGTGGCAGGCATCGCCTGCGATGAACACCCTCGGGAGACGTGTGGCCACCTCCTCCGCCGGCACATCGTCGAACTTGTCACAGAGCCGCTGGCCTATCTCGTACACCGACCACCACCCGACATCCATGACCTCGACGCGGTACGGGTGCAGGATCCGATTGGCGACCTGGGTCAGCTTCTCCGGGGTGACACTTCGCTTGTCGAGCATTTCCCTGTCGCTGACCTCGTCCAGCTCGATGTAGAACCGGACCAGGTATCCGCCCTCACGGGGGATGATGAGGGCGTTGCCTCTTGCGGAGTGGATGGCGCACTTGACCCGGATGTCCGGGAAGTCGGTGACAGCCAAGACGTCCATCACGCCCCAGGACTCATTCGTCGTGTCGCCGACGAGTGCGCGGCCGATCTCGCCGCGGGTGACGCTGCGCGAGCCGTCGCAACCGACGACATACCTGGACCGAATCGTCGAGACCTCCCCGGTCTCCTCGAGTTGTCTCGTGTGACGCAGCGTGACCGTCACAGGGTGCTCCGCCGAACCGGCCGCGCCCAGCTCGATCTTGGTTGCCTGCAGGCCGTAGAACGGCGCCAGCCTGCCGGCAGACCGCTCCATGTCATCCAGCAGGTAGGCGAGCATCCGTGCCTGGTTGACAATCACGTGCGGGAACTCCGACAAGCCTTCTTCGGTGTCTTGAATGCGCCCGGTGCGGGTGATCTTGGTCGAGTCCTCAGGGTCCGGCCGCCAGAAGGAGACCTCGTTGACCCAGTACGCCTCGTTCACCAGGCGATCAGCCAGGCCGAACGCCTCGAACATCTCCACGGTGCGGCAGGCGACTCCGTCGGCCTGGCCCACCTCGAGCGGACCGTCCTTGCGGTCGATGACCGCGGTCCTGATCTCCGGGAAGCGGGCCATCTGCGCAGCCAGGACCAGCCCGGCCGGACCGGCTCCGATGATCAGGACGTCGACGTCATCGGGGAGGCCTCCCGCCCGCTCCGCGACCGAGGGATGCGGCTCCTCGACGTACGGGTCTCCGGGTTTGTATCCGTCGAGATAGAACTGCATTCGCTCTTGCCCTCCCGACGATCCAGGATCGCAGGGCTGCCATAGGATTGCGCCGTGGCGTTCACCCTCAGGAACCTCAAGGAGGACCTGGAGGACGTCGGCCATAGGTTCGACGGCGCGCCGGACCTCGAGTTCCGCATGGCGACCCAGGCGCTCGAGCTCGAGGAATCCGGCCTGAGCTACCAGCGCGTCCCGCCCGGCTATCGCTTTCCGTACGGTCACACGCACAAGAAGCAGGAGGAGGTGTACGTGGTCCTGCGCGGGAGCGGGCGGATGAAGCTCGACGACGAGATCGTGGAGCTTGGGGAATGGGACGCGGTGCGGGTCCCGCCCGGAACGTGGCGAGGCTACGAGGCCGGGCCGGAGGGGCTCGAGATCCTCGTCATCGGCGCGCCCCATCTCGGCGACGCTCCGCGCGAAGACGTCGATGGCCGGCGCGACTGGTGGGCTGACTAGCGCCAGACAATCTCCAGAAACGCGAAAACCCGCTCTTCAAGCGGGTTCCCGTGCAATAGCGGGGGCGGGATTCGAACCCCGCGACCTTCGGGTTATGAGGTCGGTCGATGCCTACCGGGTGAGGTGCGGTGCCCGGTGTTCCCGGGGCTCGCGCCGGCAGAGTTGGCCCCACTTGCTCTCGGATTGGTACCCGGATTGGTACCCGACGGCCAGCACGTTTCTCAATCCCAGACGATGGCTATATCTGGCCAAGCAGGTTCGCCTTCTTCTCCTCGAACTCTTCGGTCGTCAGAACGCCCGCATCCCGCAACTCCCCGAGCTTGCGGAGTTGGTCATAAACATCCGGCTGAGCACTCGCATGGCTATCTGAGCCTGCAACGCCGGCTTGTGAGATCGCTTGCCGAATGGCGGACGCGATCTCCTCGGGCTTGGAGACTGCCCGGACGTCAACCTCCTGCCTCCCTCCAGTCGCAATGGTCAGCTTCGTGAGGCTGGTGGAAACCGCAGTGATCTGCTCCAACGGAAGGTCCTCGGCCCCCATCGTAAGCCCGCCGCGGACTATCAACACCCGGCGATCAGTTAGCAGCACGAGAGCGAACTTG
>DASXAA010000128.1:0-16906 GCA_036407035.1 Thermoleophilaceae bacterium
GGGATCTACGGGATGAACTTCGACCACATGCCGGAGCTGGGCTGGACCTTCGGCTATCCGGCCGTGCTGGCGTTCATGGCGCTGGTGTGCGGAACGCTCTACTGGCGCTTCCGGCGCGCCGGATGGCTGTAGGCTCCGCGCCCGTGACAACGGACCCGGACTGCATCTTCTGCAAGATCGTCGCGGGCGAGCTCCCCTCGGAGATCATCCAGGAGGACGAGCACACGCTCGCGTTCATGGACATCAACCCGTGGACGCGCGGCCACGCGCTCGTGATCCCACGCAACCACTCGCGCAATCTCTACGAGGTGGACGAGGCCGACATCGCCGCCGCCGGCGCGGCGGCTAAGCGGCTCGCTCTGACGATGAAGGACCGGCTCGGCTGCGACGGCGTGAACGTCCTCAACTGCTGCGAGCCCGCCGCGTGGCAGACGGTGTTCCACTTCCACCTGCACGTGATCCCGCGGTACGACGACGACCCGCTGCAGCTTCCCGTGAGGCCGCGTGAGGCCGACCGGGAGCAACTGGCCGCGGTAGCCGGCGACCTCCGCGGCACGTAACGCCGTGGTAGCTTTGCGCCCGTAGGGCCGGCGTAGCCGGCGTGGGACGACAGCGGCCAGGTTCGGATTCGCGATCTGAAGTACCGAGCGGGCTTACGCAGGAAGGGGCAGTGCAGGTGCCTACCGGGACCGTCAAGTGGTTCAACGACGAGAAGGGCTACGGGTTCATAACGCCGGACGAAGGCGACCGTGACCTGTTCGTGCATTACACGGGCATCGACGGCCAGGGCTTCAAGAGCCTGGCCGAGAATTCGAAGGTGGAGTACGAGGAGGAGCAGGGCGACAAGGGGCCGAAGGCGGTGAACGTTCGGCTCATCTAGGAGCCGGTCTCAGTCGTGCCCAAGGAAGAGAAGATCGAGATGGAGGGCGAGATCGTGGAGGCCCTCCCTAACACGATGTTTAAGGTCAAGCTCGACAATGGGCACGAAGTTCTCGGTCATATCTCGGGCAAGATGCGGAGGCACTACATCCGCATCCTGCCCGGTGACCGGGTGAAGATCGAGCTGTCCCCGTACGACCTGGACCGAGGACGCATTACCTATCGGTACAAGTAGGGTTCCGCAACTCGGGGACGAAGGGAGTGTTGGTACCCCGATCATGAAGCGAATCCTCTTGCCTTTCTGCCTGGCGGCGGCCGTGCTGGCCGTCCCGCAGGCCGCGTCCGCGCGCGTGGTCGAGCTGGGGGCGAAGGCCCCGTCGGTCACGCCGAGCTGCCCCGCCGACCCCTGCGAGGCCGCGGTGCGCGTCACCGGCTACCAGGGCCGCGCCGGCAACGTGAAGGATCCCTACCTGATCCGGCGGACCGGTTGGATCGTCGCCTTCACCGTCCAGCTCTCCAAGCCGACGGACGCGCAGATCCAGTTCTTCAACGACAACTTCGGCAGCCCGGCCCAGGTGCGCCTGTCGATCCTGCGCAAGGGCGACACGCGCAAGACGCGCCTGAACCACCGCCTGCTGGCCCAGTCGGACCTGTACGACGTGGACGACTTCCTCGGCTCGAGCCCGACGTTCGTGCTCGACCGGCCGATGCGCGTGCACAAGGGCTACTACGTGGGGCTCACCGTCCCGACCTGGGCGCCCGCGTTCGCGAACTCGCTCGGCAACGGCAACTGGTGGCGCTCGTCGCGCGCGAAGGACAACTGCGATCCGCCGCGCAGCCTGCGCGACTTCGCTCTCCAGACGCCTGGCAACGTCGACGTGTTCGGCTGCACGTACCACGGTGCGCGGCTGCTGTACACCGTCACGTACGTCCCCGACAACAAGCCGACGACCAAGGAAGCCGGCTAGCGGGGGCCCATCCCGCCCCCGTCCCGGCGCGGGTGCCCTTTTCCGGGCACCTGGGGCGCGCTAGCATCGAGCCGTGACCACCGAGGGGTGGATCTTCATGGTCGGCTTCCGCGTGTTCGACGTGGGCCTGCTGATCGTCTGGCTGATCTGGTTCTTCAGGCTGCGGGACGACGGCGACGACTCGCCCGGAGACGACGGCGGCGGGGGAGAGGGCCCGGATCCGGGCCCGAACCGCGACGGCCCCGGCGGGGACGGCATCCGGCTCCCGCTCGGGCGCTGGCGCCCCGGCCGCGGGCGCGTGCGCGACCACACGCCGCACCGGCGTCCGGCGCGGCGCCGCGGGGCCGAGCCGACCGTGCCGAGACCCGTCCCGTCGCGCGTCCGCAGGCCGAGCTCGCCCCTGCCGACCCACCACGGGAATTAGTCGAAATCCGGGTGGCGCTGCCGCCCCCGGTGGTGATAGGTTCGCGCCACCTCATGGGGGGAGTAACCGACTTCGGGCTCGTCGATGAACCCGTGGACGAGCGGACGCACGTCCTGGCTCCACAAGGCGAGATCGACGCCCTCACGGCGCCGAAGCTGGGGCGCCGGCTGCTGCGGCTCGTCGAGGAGGGGAAGACCGGCGTGGTGGTCGACCTGTCGAGCGTGACGTTCATGGACTCGACCGGCATCGGCGTGCTCCTGAACGCGCTCAGGCAGCTGCACAGCCGCGACGGCGGGCTGGTGCTGGTGTGCCCGACCGAGCGCGTGATGCGCCCGTTCGAGATCACCGGCCTCGCGGGCCGGCTGCGCTGCTTCGACACCCGCGAGGCCGCGCTCGGCGGCCTGCTCGTCCATTAGCTGGTCGGGTCGGAGGGGCCCGGCGGCGCGGCGCGGCCCGCGGCGCGCGTTGCGGCCGAGGCCGGCCGCTTTGCCGGCGCGGCGGAGGGTGCGGCGTGGGAAAGGCGGCAGCCAAGAGGGGTCCGGCCGGCGGGTGGGCCGGATTCCGACGAGATGCTGAACGAGAGCCGGCCCACCTCCCCGCTCCGTGGCGCGCCGCGCCCGCTTCCCCGGCGGGGGCGACCCAGACCCCTTCCCCAGCGGGACGGCCTGCCATTTCATCGATGCGCGCGCGAGCGTACGGCGCGCCGGGTGCCGGGCCCCGACCGTGGAACCAGCCGTCCAGCGGCTACCCGCAGGCCCCGGGGTTCTCGTTGCAGAAGTCCTCGAACCGCTCGGCCGGGCTGTCCGGCGGCGGCGGGGTGTCGCTCGTGGGCGTGTCGGGAGGGGAGGTCGTCGTCGCCGGCGGGGCGGGCTCCTCCTCCGTGGTCGCCGGCGGCGGGACCGTCTCCGTCGTGGTCGTGGGCTCCTCGGCGGTGGGGGTCTCCTCGAGCTCGGTCGTCTCGGTGCGCGGGACGGTGAGCTCGGGCGCGTCGGGCGGCCGCTCGGCCGACGGCTCGTCGTCGGCGCCGCAGCCCGCCGCGCCGGCCACGGCGAGCAGCGCGAGCAGCAGGGTCAGGGCACGGCGCACGGAGCAGGGGCCTGCGGCTAGCGCTCGACGGCGGGCAGCCGGCGGCCGCAGTGGGGGCAGTCGTTCAGGTCCTTCTGGACGAGCTGCTCGAGCGAGCACCCGCACATCCTCAGGTTCTCCACCGTGTACGGGAGGTCGCTCGGAGAGGGCGCGAGGGGCAGCACCGCGCCGACCACCTCGAAGGGCTCTCCGCTCTCCTCGTCCACGTACGTCACGCCGGGCTCGATCTCGCGAACGATCTCGCGGTCGGAGCGGGCGCGCAGGCGGTATCTCTGGCGGGGCGGCATCTGAGTCGCCGCGGAACAATAGCCAGCCGTGCGGATCCTGATCTTCCACGGCTACTTGCTCCGGGGGACCGGCAGCAACATCTACAACGCCGAGCTCTGTAGGGCGCTCGTCCGGCTCGGCCACGAGGTGCACCTGCTCTGCCAGGACCGGAACGCCGCCGAGCTCGACTTCGTGGACGCCGTCGCCCGGCCCGGCGAGGACCCCGGGCCGGCGCGCTGCACCGTCTGGCTTCCGGACATCGGGCGCGTGCTGCCCGTGTACGTGGCGGACCGCTACGAGGGGTTCGACGCCGTGCCGTACCCGGACCTCGACGACGCCGCCGTCGAGCGCTACGTCGAGGCCAACGTCGCGGCGGTGCGCGAGGTGGCCGGGCGCGTGCGCCCGGACGTCGCCCTCGCCAACCATCTGATCATGGGCCCCGCGATCTTGCGGCGGGGACTCGACGGACGCGTGCCTTACGCGATGAAGGTGCATGGGAGCGCGCTCGAGTACACGGTACGGCCGCACCCGGACCGCTTCCTCCCGTGGGCGCTCGAGGGGGTGCGCGGCGCCGCCGGGGTGCTGGTCGGCTCGCGCCACACCGCCGAAAGCCTCTGGGAGGTGCTGGCCGACGAGCCCTCCCTGCCCGAGCGCACCCGCCTGGGGCCGCCGGGCGTGGACGTGCACGCGTTCCGCCCGCGGCCCGCCGCCGAGGCGGCACAGGCCGTGCGGTCGCTCGCGGACCGCGTGGAGGGGGGCCGCGCCGCGGACTGGGGCGGCGAGGCCGGGGCGGCCGAGGCGCTGCGAGCGCTCGACCCGCGCCGGGACCGGATCGTCAGCTACGTCGGGAAGCTGATCGTCTCGAAGGGGCTCGACCTGCTGCTGGCCGCCTGGCCGCTCGTGGTGGGAACGGTGCCGGAGGCGCGCCTCGTGATCGTCGGCTTCGGCACCTACCGCGACGCGCTGGGCCGGTTCGTGGCGGCCCTGTCGGCCGGCGACCTCGACACGCTGCGCGACATCGCCGCCCGCGGGCGCGAGCTCGAGGGCGGGCCCGCCGGCGAGCTCGGCTACCTGCGCGCGTTCCTCGACCGGGTCGACGAGGACGACTACCGGCGCCTCGGCCGGGAGGCGGCCCCGCGGGTGCACTTCACCGGCCGCCTCGAGCACGGCGACCTGCCCGACCTCGTGGCCGCCTGCGAGGCGCAGGTGATGCCGAGCACGTTCCCGGAGGCGTTCGGGATGGTCGCGGCCGAGGCGGCCGCGTGCGGCGCCCTGCCGCTGTCCGCCGGCCACTCCGGGATGGCCGAGGTGACGGCCACGCTGGCGCCCGCGCTCGACGAGGAGCTGCGCCCGCTGCTGTCGTTCCGGGTCGGCCCGGACGCCGTGGAGGAGATCGCGGCGAAGCTCGTCACGTGGCTCACGCTGGAGCCGGAGGTGCGTGAGCGGGCGCGCGCGGCGCTCGCCGAGGAGGCCCACCGCAGGTACAGCTGGGAGAGCGTGGCCGAGGGCGTGATCGCAGCCGCCGAGGGGCGGCTCGAGGCGTTGCCGTCCCCGCCCTCCGGCGTGTCCAACGGATAGGCTTCCCGCCCCGTGGGCCTCGCCCGGAACACGGCCAAGTTCCTCCTCGCCGCGGCGGCCGCCGCGGTCGTGGCGTTGCCCGTGGCCGGCTGCGGGCGGGAGGAGCCCGACCTCTCGAAGGGCAAGGCGCTGTTCGTGCAGAACTGCGGCTCGTGCCACACGCTGAGCCGGGCCGGCACGCAGGGCCAGACGGGCCCGAACCTCGACGCGGCCTTCGCCCAGGCGCTGAAGGACGGCGAGACGCGCGACACGGTCGAGGGCGTCGTGCACCGCCAGATCCTGCATCCGCGCAAGACAAGCGTCATGCCGGCGGGAATCGTGACGGGCCAGGAGGCCAAGGACGTGGCCGCCTACGTGGGCTACGCCGCCTCGAAGCCGGGCGAGGACCAGGGCGCGCTCGCCCAGGCGGGCCTGGCCGGAGCCACGAGCGGCAAGCAGATCTTCGTGGCCGCCGGCTGTGGCGCCTGCCATACGTTCGGCCCGGCGGGCACGAACGGCAACATCGGTCCCAGCCTCGAGGACCTCGCCGCGGCGGCCCAGAAGGAGGGGCAGCCGCCGGAGGACTACGTGCGCGAGTCGATCGTCGAGCCGGACAAGGTCATCACGTCGGGCTTCCAGGGTGGCGTGATGCCGGGCAACTTCGGCGACCGGCTGAGCGACAACCAGCTGCAGGCGGTCGTGGACTTCCTGCTGGGCAAGGGCGGCGGCTAGGCCACGACGTCGGCGAGCGAGCGGAGCAGCTCCGGGCCGCTCGCCGCGATCAGCCCCGGCGGGTCGCCCGGGAGCTCGCCGATCACGCCGCCCGCCTCCGTCACGAGCAGCGTGCCGGCGGCCGAGTCCCAGGGGTTGAGCCCTCGCTCGTAGAACGCGTCGAGGCGACCGGCCGCCACCCAGGCCAGGTCGATCGCGGCGGCGCCCGCCCGGCGGATGTCCCTCACGCGCGGCAGCAGCCGGCGCACGACGCCCGCCTGGGCCGCGCGGCGCAGCGGGTCGTAGCCGAAGCCGGTCGCGACCAGGGCGCGCTCCAGCGGCCGCTCGCCGCGCACCCGCAGCGGCCGGCCGCCGAGGTCGGCGCCGCCGCCGCGCGCTGCGCGGAACGTCTCGCCGCGGAGCGGATCGTGCACCACGCCCACGGCGACACCGGAGGCGTCCTCGAGCGCCACGCTCACGCCCCAGACCGGAAAGCCGTAGAGGAAGTTGACCGTGCCGTCGAGAGGGTCGACGATCCAGCGCCGCCCGCTCGCCGCCTCGCGGTGCGCGCCCTCCTCGGCTAGCAGGCCGTCGTCGGGCCGCTCCGCGGCGAGCACAACGCCTATCGCCCGCTCGGCCTCGCGGTCGGCGTCCGACACCATGTCGGTCTCCGACGACTTGCTGCCGAGCCCCTCCGGCTCGCGCCCGTACCAGCCGAGCAGCACCTCGCCCGCGGCCCGCGCGGCGCGCTCGGCCACCTCGAGGTCGCTCGTCAAAGGATCGCCCGCAGCACCAGCACCGCGCCGACCACCACCACCACCACGACCAGCACGTAGATCAGGAAGCGGAAGGCCTCCTGCTCGCTGCGGAGCGGGTTCAGCACGGGCGTCCTCTCAGAGGACGTACAGCGTGGAGAACACGAAGATCCACATGATGTCCACGAAGTGCCAGTAGATGCCAGGCACCTCCACGCCGCGGTGCTCCTTGGCGGAGAAGTGGCCGCGGAAGGCGCGGATCGTGACCATCAGGAGCAGCGTCAGGCCGACGAACACGTGGCAGCCGTGCAGGCCGGTGAGGCAGTAGAAGACCGTGGCCTGGGCGCTGTCCGAGGGGGCGAAGCCGAGGTGGACGTACTCGTTGATCTGCACCGAGAGGAACGTCAGCCCGAGGAGGAAGGTCGTCAGGATCCCGACCTGGAGCGCGCGGCGGTTCTCGTTGCGCGCGGACTCGAGCGTCCAATGCATCGTGAAGCTCGAGGAGAGCAGAATGCACGTGTTGACCGCGGCGACGCTGACCGGCAGCGAGTGGCCGTCGACAGGGAACCACTGATCCCCGTTCACGACCCGGATGAAGAAGTAGGCCGTGAAGAACGCTCCGAAGAGCATGATCTCGGAGATGATGAAAAGCAGCATCCCGAGGAACTGCGCCTCCACGCGCGAGGAGACGTTCGCCTCGGGCATGTGCTCGTGGTGCTCGTGAACGCCCGCGGCGGTGTGTGAGGCGGCCTCCACTAGGCGGCCTCCTCCTCGCTGACGACGTGCTCCACCGGCTTGCCGGTGGAGGACTGCACCCGGCCGACGAGGTCCGCCCGCAGCCAGCCGGAGCGGGTCTCGGGGAACGTCGAGATGACGATGTCGTCCGGCGCGTAGAACTGGAGCGCGTTCTGGATCGCCGTGAACGGGTCGGGGTGGACGACCTGGCCGATCGCCTGGAGCCCCGCGTCCTCCAGCACGTTCAGCGTGTGGGCGAGGCGCTTGTGGGCGTCGCCCACGCCGTTCCCACCGGACTGCGGCGCGATCACGATGAAGCGCCGCGGCTCCTCGGCCGCCTTGCGCTTCAGCACCTCGAGCAGCTCGTGCCCGCCGACGGTTTCGTTGGCCACCACCAGCGTGCGCTTGACGTCGTCGCGCTCGGCGTCGAGGTCCACCACCACGTGCTCCACCGGCCGCCTGGCCGCCCGCTGGACGCGGTCCACGAGCCCCTGGCGCAGCCAGCCCGAGCGCGTCTCCGGGTGGGTCGAGATGATGATGTCGTCGTAGTCCTCCTGGCCGAGGGCGTCCATCACGGCCGAGTACGGATCCGGGTCCATGACCTCGCCGTCGGCCTCGATGCCGGCGTCCGCGAGCTGCGCGAGCGTGAGCTTCAGCCGGTTCTCGGCCGCCTCGCGGACGGTGCTGTCGTAGATGACGTAGCCGTGCCGCGGCTCGTTCTGCGGGCAGATCACGTGCACGTGCACCCCGCCGCCCTCGGCGTGGCGGCGCACGGCGTCGATCAGCGGCTTGCCGGCCACCGTCTCGTTGGCGACGACCAGGATCTTCTTCATTCGGTCGTCGGCGCCGGTGCTCCGCCGCCCGCCGGCGCCGGCACGGCGGCGGGCCTCTTCTCCTTGAAGACCGCGTGGACCGCCCCGGGCACGCCGTACTCGTACGGGCCGCCCACGACCGTCGGCACCTCGTCGAAGTTGAAGATCGGTGGCGGCGAGGAGACGAGCCACTCGATCGAGTGCGCCCGCCACGGGTTGCCGGGCGCCGCCGGCCCGTGTCGCCACGAGGCGACCATGTTGTAGACGAAGATCAGGAACGAGAGGCCGAACAGGAACGCCGAGACCGAGATGATCGCGTTCCAGGTCGCGTACTGGTCGGCGTAGTCGGCCACGCGCCGCGGCATGCCGTCGATGCCGACGAAGTGCATCGGGCCGAACGTCAGGTTGAAGAAGACGAACGAGAGCCAGAAGTGCAGCTTGCCGAGGCCCTCGTCGTACATCCGCCCGGTCATCTTCGGGAACCAGTGGTAGATCCCGGCGAAGATCGTGAACACGGAGCCGCCGAACAGCACGTAGTGGATGTGGGCGACGATGAAGTACGTGTCCGACACGTGGATGTCGAACGGCACGACGGCGAGCATGATGCCGCTGATCCCGCCGAGCGTGAACATCGTGATGAAGCCCAGCGCGAACAGCATGGGCGTTCGCAGGTGGATCACCCCGCGCCAGAGCGTCGCCAGCCAGCTGAAGATCTTGATGCCGGTCGGCACCGCGATCAGCATCGTCGTGATCATCATCGGGACGCGGATCCACGACTGCATGCCCGACACGAACATGTGGTGGGCCCAGACCGTGAAGCCGAGGATCACGATCGCCACCAGCGAGAACGCCATCATCCGGTAGCCGAAGATCGGCTTGCGGGCGTTCGTGGAGATGACCTCGCTGATGATCCCGAAGCCGGGCAGCATCATGATGTAGACGGCCGGGTGCGAGTAGAACCAGAAGACGTGCTGGTACATGAGCACGTCGCCGCCGGCGCTCGGGTTGAAGAACTGGGTGCCGATCGTCCGGTCGAGCAGCACGAAGAACTGCGAGCCGGCGATGAAGGGAGTGGCGATCACGACCAGCAGCGAGGTCGTGAAGTTCGCCCAGCACAGCAGCGGCATGCGCCAGAACGTCATCCCCGGCGCGCGCATGGTGATGATGGTGACCAGGAAGTTGAGCGCGGTCGCGATCGAGGAGGCGCCGGCGAACTGCACGCCGACCGTGAAGAACTGCTGGCCGAGCGGCGTGTGCGTGGACAGCGGCGCGTAGGCCGTCCAGCCGGTCGCGAACGCCCCGCCGTCGGCGAAGTAGCTGCAGAGCATCATCACGCCGGCGACCGGCAGCATCCAGTAGGAGAGGGCGTTCAGGCGCGGGAACGCCATGTCCGGCGCGCCGATCATCAGCGGGATGACGAAGTTCGCGATCCCGGCGAACACCGGGATGATGAACAGGAAGATCATCAGGGAGGCGTGGACCGAGAACAGGCCGTTGAACGTGTTCGGGTCCACGAACTGCGTACCGGGGGCGGCGAGCTCCGCGCGCATCAGCATCGCCATCAGGCCGCCGGCGACGAAGAAGAAGAACGTCGTGCAGATGTACTGGATCCCGATGACCTTGTGGTCGGTGTTGACCCGGAAGTAGTCCCGCCAGGAGCGGGCGCCGTGGCCGGAGTGGTCCTCGGGGCGGGTGGGACTGCCCGAGGCCCAGTAGAACCAGTAGTCGAAGCAGCCCATCCCGACCAGGAAGCCGAGCGGCGCCGCGATCAGGGCGCCGACCGTGATGATCGCGTCCCAGTCGAGGATCGGGTCCCAGCCGTAGAGGGCGCGGACGGCACAGACGATGCCCATGCCGACGCCGAACATCACGGCGATGCCCAGGGCTGCGCGATACCAGCCGGGCGCAGTGAGCTTGTGGGTGAGGGTCACTTGCTCTTGCCTCCGCTTACGTCAAGAAGGTACTTCACCAGCGCGTCGATCTCATCCGGGGAGAGCTGCTGCCCGAAGTTCTTCGGCATCACATTGTCCGGGAAGCCCTTCTCCACCTTGGCGCTGGGGTCGACGATCGACTCCTTGATGAAGGTCTCGTTCAGGCTCGACTTCGGCAGCTCGTCCAGGTTCGGGCCGACGTTGCCCTTCGCTCCCGCGTCGGCGAGCGTGTGGCAGCCGTTGCAGCCGTTCGAGGTGAAGAGCTGCTTGCCCTCGGCGGTCGCACCGCCGCCTCCGCCTCCACCGCCACCTGCCGTGCCTCCGCCGCCGGCGGCCTTCTTCTGGTCGTCGAGCCACTTCTGGAACTCGCCCTGGGGCACGACCCTGACCGCGTTGCGCATCGTCGCGTGTCCGAGGCCGCACAGCTCGGTGCAGACGACCTCGAAGTTGCCGTTCCGGTTCGGGGTCAGGCGGACCTTGGTCGTGAGGCCCGGGACCGCGTCCGACTTGAGCCGGAACTGGGGCACCCAGAAGGAGTGGATCACGTCCTCCGACTTGATCCGGAACTCCACGGGGCGGTCCTTGGGCAGCACGAGCACGGTCGAGCTCACCTTCTCCGAGGGGTACCCGAAGGTCCAGGTGAACTGTCGCCCGGTCACCTGCACGACCATCTCGTCCGGCTGCTTCGCCTCGATGTCGTTGAGCGTCACCCAGCCGTAGATCGCGAGCCCCGTGACCATCAGGAACGGGATCGTCACCCAGATGATCTCGAGCCGCGTGTTGCCGTGGATCGGCGGCCCGTCGCGCATGTCGCCGGGCTTGGCGCGGAACTTCCAGACCGAGTAGATCGCGACCGTCATCACCAGCACGAACACCGGCACCGACGCGATCAGCAGGACGTCGTAGACCGTGTCGATCTTGTGGGCGGCCGTGTCGGCGGGCTCGGGGAACCAGTCGATCCAGAGCGTGATCGCGATGCCCACGATCGACGCGCCGATCCCGATCATGATCATCCGCGCGATCGGGTGCGCCTCGCCCTCGATCCGCTCGTCGGTCGCCGGGTCCTGCTCCCTCTCAGAGGTCACGGCGCGCGAGTCTATTTCACGCTGCCGATGCACGGAACCGCGGTTGACAGGGCGCTTACGTACCCCTGCGGCATCCGCCGCCGACCGGTACGCTAGCTTGAGACGATCCGCACGAAGGGGGATGCATGCAGGTCCGCAAGGGGATGAGCTCGGTGGTCCTGACCGTGAGCCCGGGACGGACCCTGCGCGACGCGGCGACGGCGATGGCGGAGCGCGGAGTGGGCGCCGCCGTCGTGATCGACCCGGACCAGCCGGGGCCCGGAATCATCACCGAGCGCGACATCCTGATGGCGATCGGAGCGGGGCAGAGCGCGGACACCGAGCGTGTGGCCGACCACCTCTCGAGAGACCTGGTCTTCGCTGCGCCGGACTGGTCGCTCGAGCGGGCGGCCGAGGCGATGGTGCGCGGCGGCTTCCGCCACCTGGTCGTGATCGACGGCGGTGAGATGGTGGGCATCCTGTCGATGCGCGACATCGTCCGCACGTGGGTCTCGGACGGCGCGACGAGCGAGCTGCCGAGCGACCTCGAGGCGGCCGCCGGCCAGGGTTAGTGCTAGTGCTCGTGCTCGAGCGGTAGCTCGGCGATGTCGCGCCGGGTCTCGCGGATCCAGCGCACGATCGACACGAGCGCGATCGCCGCGCCGATCACGACCAGCACCCACGAGATCACGACGCCGACGATTCCGATCGCCGTGCCGGCGGCGGTCAGCACCGGGAGGTACGAGGGGCCCGGGAGGTGCACCGCCTCTCCGGCGGGCGGCGCCTCGGCGGTCGCGTGATGGACCTCCTGCGCGGCCATCAGTACACGAACCCCGCCACCCACGAGAGGGCGAACACGATCAGGACGATGAGCCCGGCGATGAGGCCGGTCCGCAGGTTCCGGTAGGCGAGCCGGCGGTCCACGGAGCGTCTTGTATCAGACCGGCGGGCGGCGCGGCCTGCGCTCTCGGGGCGCCTCGTCGGGCCAGTGGCCGTGCTCGTCGAAGTAGCGCCGGGCCTCCTCCTCGCGGTCGCGCTCGCGATCGCCCTCCACGCCCATGCGGAACAGCACGTTCAGCAGCAGCACGGCCGCGGCCGCGCTGATGAAGAGGGCGCCGGCCTCCATGCCGATGCGGCCGCCGACGGCGCTCACGATCAGGCCGGCCAGCAGGATCGCGGCCGGCACGCCGTAGCGGACCAGGTTGGCGGAGTGCGAGGAACGCACTCCGCCAACGCTACCCGGGGCCCGCGTCTATGCGGCGGCGGGCTGCGGGTCCGGCCGCACGACGACCGTCTCGGCGACCGCGATGATCTCGTCCACGGGCAGGTCCGCGAGCGACGCGTGGCGGCGGATCGCCTCGGGGCTCGTGGCCTCGTAGATGCACACCGTGCCGACGCTTCCGTCGCCCTCCTCGAGCACGTAGCTGCGGATCCAGCGGACCTCGTCGGGCATCTCCTCGTTCGCGACGCGCGTGGAGCGCGCCGCCGCCTCCTGCAGCTCCTCCGGTGTGCGCCAGCCGCTGCGGCGTAGGATCGTGTACAGGGTCATCCTGCCTCCTCGTGTGTGGCTTTCACGTGGAGCGACCGTACGGTCGCGGGGCCCCGTGCACATCGGGAGGATTGCCTATCTTGCGGCGATGCCCAGACGGGCCGCCTCGGCGGCCGCCTGACCGCGGTTGGCGACCCCGAGCTTGCGCAGGATCGACGAGACGTGGTGGTCCACGGTCCGTTCGGAGAGGAAGAGCTGGGCCGCGATGTCCGAGTTGCGCAGTCCCTCGGCGACCAGCGCGAGCACCTCCAGCTCGCGCTCGGTCAGGCCGGCGGGGTTGTCGCGCGTGGATGCACGCGGGCCCACGCGCAGGTCGCGCGCCCCGCGCTTGCGAAGGATGCGGGTGACGCGGCTCGCCGCCGAGCGGGCCCCGAGCTCCTGCAGCTCACCGAGGCCGCGACGCAGGGCCTGATCGTCGTCGGCGCCGGCGAGCGCGAGCGCGGCCTCGTAAGGGCGCCCGCTCAGGTTCCAGAGCGCGGCCGCCTCCATCCCCTGGCCCGCCAGCTCGAGGCGGATCGGCTCCGGAAGGTCGCCGAGCGGGGGCGAGTCGGCCACGCCGGCGCGGCGGCGCCAGAGGTACAGCCATCCCGCGGCCATCCGGTCGCCCAGGTCGATCGCGAGCGACAGCGCGGCGTCCGTCTCGCCACCGATCCGCTTGTCCTCGGCGGCCAGCCACCTGGTCTCGGCTCGCGCGGCGGCCACGGGCGCCAGGCGCTGAAGCTCGCCGGTGCGCCGCGCCAGCTCGAGCGCCCGGTCGAGCGGCGACCATGGATCCGGGTCCCCGCGGCGGGCGCGCAGGAGGCCCACGACGACGAGCGCCGTGACGAGGCTCGGGGCGGTGACGGCGGGGTGCCGGATGACCGTGTCCGCGGCGTCCGCGGCGCGGTCCCAGTGGCCCTGCTCCAGCAGCGACCGCGCCCTCCAGCCGGTCATGTAGAGGAACCACGAGTCGAGGTCGTGCTCGCGGCAGTAGGTGATGCCGGCGTCGAGGTTGCGGGCCGCGAGGTCGTGGGCGTTCCGCGTAACCGCGGTGGCGGAGAGGTTGGTGTAGGCGCGCGCCACGTGCTCCTCGAGGCGGGCGCCGAGGGCCAGCTCGAGGCTGCGTTCGAGCTTCGCCTGCCCGGCCTCGCGGTTGTCGCCGAGCTCGGCGGTCCCCACGTTGTTGAGCGCGTGCGCGAGGATCTCCACCTCGCCGAGGCGCTCGGCCAGGGCGATCGCGCGGTCGCCCCAGTCCACGGTGCCCTCGCGGTCGCCGGCCAGCATCCGCAGCTGCGAGAGGTTGCTGTAGGCCATCGCGAGCTCCCGCCCGGGCGGCTGCGGCTCGAGCACCTCGATCGCCCGGTGCGCCTCGGCCTCGGCGGTGGCGCCGTCGCCGTCGAACCACGCCCAGGCGCGACAGCCAGCGGTGAGCGTCGCCCTCGCCGAGCCGGTCGCCCTGCCGGCGGCGCTCGGCGAGCGCGCCCCGACGGGCCTCGATGGCCTCCGGGATGCGAATTGTGAGGTAGCACTCGTAGGAGCGGCGCTCCAGGAGCTCCGCGCGGCCCTCGGAGGGGAGACCGCCGGCGAAGCGCAGCGCGCGGGCGAACTGCTCCGCCGCCTCGCGGTGGGCCCCGACCGCGGCGGCGCGGTCGCCCGCCGCCGGCGCGTGCCGGAGGACCGCCTCGGCGTCGCCGGCGGCCTCCGCATGGTGTGCGAGCCGCGCGGCCTCGGGGCGGCGGCCAGGCGCCTGAGCGAGCGCGGCGAGGGCCGCCCGGTGGAGCGCCACGCGCCTGTCCGGCGGAATCGCGTCCTCCACCGCCACCCGCGCGATCTCGTGGCGGAACGCGACGGCGTCGCGGTCGGCCTGCAGCATGCCCGAGGCGAGGCAGGACTCGAGCAGTGGGAGCTCGTCGGGGGCGAGCGCCTCGAGCAGCCACACCTCGGCGCGGTGGGGCACGATCGCCACTGCCTCGAGCAGCGCGCGGGCGCGGGGCTCGAGGCGGGCCGCACGCGCCAGCACCGCGTCGCGGACGGTCGCCGGCACCCGGCCACCGTCGCCCGCGGCGAGTACCTCGGTCACGTAGAACGGGTTGCCGCCGGTCCTGCGATGGAGCTCGGCGGCGTCGAGGTCCGCGGAGCCGGCGAGCGCCGCCACCGCGTCGACCGACAGGGACCGGAGCGCGAGCCGGGTCACGGCGGGGCCGCTCAGGTCCCCCAGGGCCACCCGCACGGGATGGGCGCGGTCGAGCTGCTCCTCCCGGTACGTCGCGACGACGAGCGCCGGCAGCGACGCGATCCGCCGGGCCAGCAGACGCAGCAGGTCGAGGGTCGCCTCGTCGGCCCAGTGGAGATCCTCGACCACGAGCACCGCCGAGCGCCGGCGGCCGAGCTCCTCCGCCAGCGCCGCCGCGAGCGCCGACGGCGTGGTGTCCTCGTCGGCGAGCGCCGCGAGCTCGCCGCCCGCGTCGCGGGCGATGTCCAGGAAGGGGCCGAGCGGCCGCGGGGTGTGGAGGGCGTCGCAGCCGCCCCAGAGCAGGCCGGCCTCCGGCAGGCCGGCGCAGAAGGCGCGCAGGAGCGTCGTCTTGCCGATGCCCGCCTCGCCGGCCACGAGCACGAGGCGCCCCGCGGAGGTGGACTCCAGCTCGGCGAGGTGCGAGGCGAGCGCGTCGAGCTCGGCCGAGCGCTCGAGCAGGGTGGCGGGGGCGAGTCCCATTGGGCAGATGGTCCTTCCGGCGGCGCCGCGGCGCCTATGGAAGACGTACGTGCAGGTGATTGTCGTGGTTGACGAGCACCTGCACGCGCCCGGCCGGGCCGGTGAGCCCGGTGGAGGGGCCGACGAAGATGGTCGCGGCACCCGCGGCGAGGAACCGGTCGACGAGCTCCTGCGACAGCCGGCGGTCGATGTCGGACGCGTACTTGGGGGCGAGCTCGCGCCGGTCGGCGCGCGGGTAGTAGACGTCCACGTCGAGGCCGTTCTGGTGGGAGGCGTGCCCGATGTAGCCGTACTGTGGGCCGAAGTCGCCGCCGTGGGGGCGGCTCAGGTCGCCGACGGCCAGGCGGCGCTCGGCGTGGGCGGCGTGGAACGCGCGGGCCACGCGCAGCACGGTGCGGACGAGGCGGTCGGTTCCCCAGCGGCGCCAGGGGCGGTTGGGCGAGCGGCGGAGGACGGGATCCCACGTGAAGAAGTCGGCGCCCTCGCGCGGCAGCCGGACGCCTCGGATCAGGCGGCCACCCGCGGGCACGCCGAGGGCGAGGGAGCGGCGCCAGGCGACGCGGGGATAGCGCGGGGCAGGCGAGTGGGTTACGAGTGGCGGGGCGGGGTGGGCGGGGGCGCGCGCCGGCGGTCGGCCACCGTGCATGGGCCGGCTCGCGGCGGGCGCGGCCGGATCACCGGCTGGTGCCGCCGTCACCGCCGCGGCCACGAGAGCGCCGGCCGCCAGCGGCGCCACCAGGGCCGCGCGGCCGCTGCGCCTGGTGGCGCGCTGGTGGCGGTCGCCGGTCACCGGGGGCATCACGGAAGCTACGGGCGGGCGCGGGGTCGGGGTCCCGCGCCGCCGGGTTGCGGGCCGGGAACGGCGGCAACCAAGGGGGGTCCGGGAACGGGGCGCCGTCTCGGAGGGGGGTGGGCTGGATCGCGACGAAATCCCGGACGGAATCCGGCCCACCCCCCTTGGGCTGGATTGCGACGCACCGTGCAACGGAAACCGGCCCGCCCCCCTGGGGCCCACCCCCTGGTGGCCCGCCGCAGACGCCCGACCCGCCACGCCGCCGGCCCCGGCCGCGGCCGCCGACCGCCTACCCCCACGGCGGCGGGTTGTGCACCCACCGCCCGCCCAGCATCGTCGCCACCACCTCGATCTGCGCGAGCTCCTCCGGGGGACACGCGAGCGGGTCGCGGTTCAGCACCACCAGGTCCGCCAGCTTGCCCGGCGTGAGCGTCCCCCGCCGCTCCTCGTCGCCGCTCAGCCGCGCCGGCGCCACGCACGTCGCCTCCAGCGCCTCGGCCACCGTGACCGCCTGCTCCGGCCGCCACGGCCCCCGGTCGTCGAGCGTGCGCAGCACGCCGGCGCGGATTCCGAGCAGCGGGTCGAGCTCCTCGACCGGCGCGTCCGATCCGTTCGCCAGGACGGCGCCGGCGTCGAGCAGCGACCGGTACGCGTAGGCGCCGTCGCGGCCCTCCCAGAGCCGG
>DASXAA010000129.1:0-5183 GCA_036407035.1 Thermoleophilaceae bacterium
CGATTTCCCGCAGCAGGCGCTCCGCGCGCTCGCTCGAGGCGATGTCGCCCTTGGCCCGGTACAGGCCGAGCGCCTCGCGGACCACAGGCCCTGTCTCCGCCGGTGACCGGGCGGCGAGTCGCAGGACCTCGGCCAGGTCCATGAGCGCGTCGCCGTGCACGACGGGCGCGTCGCTGCCCTCGGCGATGGCGACGGTCTCGCGCGCCAGCGCTTCCGCCCGCTCGTGCAGCCCGCGGCGGGCGAAGAGCTTCGCCGCGGTCCCTCCCCAGCGCATCGTGAACACACCCGCCAGCCGGCGCCGCACCGCCTCGACAGCGCCCTCGACCGGATCCTCGACCTCGTCGCCGCCGAGCACCCGCTCCGCCTCCTCGTAGCGGCCCTGGCCGTAGAGGGCGTTTGCGAGGCAGGCGGATGCAGCCGCGAACTGGCGACGGTCGCCCGTGCGTGCGAGAAGGTCGTGCGTCGGGCGGAGCTCCCGCTCAGCCGCGAGGTAGTCGCTCGCGAGGAACTCAACCTCGCCTCGCTGGAGCGAGCAGGTCGCGGCCCCGATGGTCAGCCCGCGTTGCTCGAACAGCGTCCGCGCGCGGGCAATCGAGCGTCGTGCGTCGTCGAAGCGGCCCAGGCTCGCCTGCAGCCGTCCCAGCGGCAGCATGGCCGCAGCCTGGCCCGCGCGGTTGTCCCCGGCGGCCGCGAGCATCTCCTCGCAGCGCCGGATCGCGTCCGGCACGGGCGTCGGGCCGAATATCGCGGCCAGTCCCAGCCCGAAGCGCGTCCACCCGGCAACCGACTCCGTCCCGCGGCCGCCGGCGGCGGCGTGCTCGAGTCCGCGCCTGAACGCGCGCTCGGCCTCACCCCAGCGGGCCTGCGCGTAGCCCAGTGTCACGCCGATCTGATACCAGGCTTTCGCAAGCCGGGCCTGGTCGCCCTGCTCCTGGAAGACCTCGACGGCGGTTTCGGCGAGCCGGACGACTTCGTCCGGGCTCTCGTGCGGGTTCATGCGCAGGCGCGTCGAGGCGCGCTCCAGCTCGGCCTCGAGCAGGGTGTGACGGTCGCCGGCGGCGCGTGCGCGCTCGATCGCCTCCGTCAGCACGGCATCGGCGCGGCGGTAGTTGCCCACGAGGAAGAGCGCGCTGGCGAGGTCGGTCAGCAGGCGCCGGCGCAGCGGATCGTCCTCCGGAAGTAGCGACGCCGCCCGGTCCAGAAGGCTCGCCGCCGCCGGGTCCAACCTCACGAGGAGCCCACGCCGGCCTGCCCGGCCGAGCCGCTCCGCGGCGCGACGCGCGAGACCGGCCGCCCGCTCGTCGAGCAGTCCGAGCTCAGCCCGGTAGCGGTAGGCGTGCTCGAGGTGGAATCCGACGAGCTCGTCGCCGTCGCCCTCGGCCGGTCCGGCCGTCGACTCGAGCCAGCCCGCGAGGTGTTCGTGCAGCTCCGCTCGGGCGCTCTTGGCGACGCCACGGTACGCGGCGTCGCGGATCATGGCGTGGCGGAAGCGGAAGGCGGCGTCGCCCACGACGGCGGGGGGAGCAGGGCGGGTGAAGTCGCCGGCCACGAGTGCGTCGAGCGCGGGCGGCACCTCGCCTCGCCGCTGCGGCGCGCAGATGGCCTCGACCGCGCCGCGATGGAACAGGTGGCCCTCGACGGCGGCGGACTCGATCGTGTCCCGCTGTGGCCGGTCGAGACGGTCGAGCCGCGCGGCCAGCAGCGCCTCGAGCGTCGCCGGTATCGCGATCTCGGTGTCGGCCCCCGGCCGCACGAGCCCTTCGTCGATCAGCATGCCGAGGAGCTCCTCGATGAAGAGCGGGTTGCCCTGCGCCAGTTCGATCACCCGCGCGCGAAGCTGCTCAGGGAGCTCCGCGCCGTCGAGGATCCGACCGATGACCCGTGCGGACTCGGTTGACCCGAGCGGCTCGAGGCGGATGTGGAGCTCGGCGGCGTCGAGCCAGTCCGGGCGCAGCTCGAGCAGCTCGGGCCGCGCCAGGCACAAGAGCATGATCGGGGTGCGCTGCGACTGACGGGTCACGCCCGCGAGGAGGTCGAGGAACACGGGCTCGGCCCACTGGACGTCGTCCACCATCAGGACGAGCGGCCCCTCCCCCGCCAGCGCCTCGAGCAGCGACCGGGTGGCAAACGCGAGCTCGGGCGGCGGCGCCGGGCTGTCCCCAAGCCCGATCGCTGTCAGGAAGACGTCGAGCGCCCGCTCGGGCACGCGCCTGCCGCCCACAGCCTCGTCGAGCCGCGCGCGGGCCTGCGCCGGCGAGCTCGCGTCCTCGATGCCCACCGCCTTGCGGACGGCCCTGGCCAGCGGCCCGTAGCTGAGCGCCTCGCCATAGGAGGGGCAGTCCCCGACGAGCACGGTGGCGTCAGCCGGCAACCGGTCGAGGAACGCCGCCGCCAGGCGCGACTTGCCGACACCGGGATCCCCCAGCATCGTCGCAAGGCCCGCGCGCCCCTCGCGGACGCAAGCGTCGAACGCTCCCTCGAGGGCGGCGAGCTCGGCCTCGCGGCCGACCATCTCGGTGTCGAGCCGCCTTGCCGGCGCGGGCGGCAGCACTGCCACGAGCCGGTACGCGGGCACGGGCTCGGCCTTCCCCTTGAGCGTCAGCGGCTCCACCGGCTCCGCCGATACGGCGTGCTCGGTGAGCCGGTAGGTCTGATCGCCGAGCAGCGTCTCGCCCGGCGGGGCGGCCTGCTCCAGCCGCGCCGCGACGTTGACGGCGTCGCCCGTCACGATCGTCTCCGCCGCCACCGCGTCCGCGGAGGTCACGACCTCACCGCTGTTGACGCCGACGCGGATCGCCACCCGGCGACCGTGCCTGCGTTCGAACTCCTCGCCCAGGGCGGTGAACCGCTGTTGCATCTCCGCCGCCGCGCGAACCGCCCTCAGGGCGTCGTCCTCGTGCGCGATCGGGACGCCGAAGACGGCCATCACCGCATCGCCCACGAACTTCTCGACGGTGCCGCCGTGACGCTCGATCGCCCCGCGCATCTCGCGGAAGTACTGCGACATGAAATCCCTCACCGACTCGGCGTCGAGGCGCTCGCCCATCGCCGTCGAGCCGCTCAGGTCGCAGAACAGCAACGTGGCCAGCTTCCGCCTCGCCCTGCCCGGCGTGGCGAGCGACGCCCCGCAAAACCCGCACAAGCGGAAGCGCTCCGGGTTCTGCTCGCCGCAGCGGGGGCAGACGACCACCGCGCGCTCCTAGCGGCCGCCGAGCACCTCTCCCAGGCGCTCAATCATCCGCCGCTCGCCCACACGCGCGGTCACGAGACCACGCTACAGGCTCATGGGCCAGGCGACGCAAGCTAGCGCTTGCCCTCGGACAGCTTCTTCGCGATGTCGGCGAACGTCGCGTCGACCTCGCGGATCATGCACTGTCGGAAGACCGCGACCAGGGCGCGAGCGGCAATGGGACGGGCGCGCTCCATGGCCTCGGCGATCGCGGGCCACTGATCCTCGGGCATTCCAGCCTGTGCGAAGGGCTTCCAGACGTCGTCCAGGAACAACTTCACAAAGCGCCGCGCAACCGCGGTGGAGTGCCGCTCCACTTCGCCGATAGCCTCGACCGCGTGCTCGAGCTCGATGCCAACGCGCTGCGTCTCGTCCGCAGCGGCGAGCAGCGATGGGCTGGGTACCTCGTAGAGGTCGTCTCCCATGGGCGAGAGGATCGAGAGCTTCTGCGCCTTCCGGAGGAGCTTCGCCGCCGTCTCGCCGTCGACGTCGAAGCGCTGCGCGAGCTCCACCGCGCTGAGGACCTCCGGCTGCTCTCTCTCCGCCTCTGCCTCGGCGGCTTCCTTGACTCGAAGCAGGCCCTCCCCGGTCGAGTGGGTCTCGTCGAGCAGCCGCTTCACCCCTTCGAGCTTGAGTCCCTCATCCTGTAGCTCCCGGATGAGCCGGAGGCGGGCCTCGTGCGCCGGCCCGTAGTAGCCGACGCGGGAGCGGACCTCAGGCGGTGGCAGCAGCCCTCGGGCGTGGTGGGAGCGAACGTTCCGCACTGACAGGCCCATGCGCTGGGCGAGCTGCTCGATCGTGAGCTGGTTCTCGGAACCGGGGGCCGTGTCGGCCGCTCTCAGACGTCGTTCGCCGGCGCTCGCCACTCCAGGATCGTAGCGGCTTGCGACGTGACGGAATGGAACGTGACGTTTTCCGGTGTTACATTGTTCAAATGATCCCGCTGCGGCCCGTCCGGTCGCTGCTCGGCGTTCGGACCGTGCGCGACACCATCGCGGCGCTTCCCGACGTGGTGAAAGCCGTCCTCGTTCTGCCGGCGCTCTCGGAACAGCTCGCGCACGTCAATCGGAACACCGACGCCCTGCCCCACCTGGTCGAGCAGCTGCGCCGCGTACAGCGGGACACGAGCGTGCTCCCAGAGATGCGCGACGAGTTCGTCGCCGTGCGGACGAAGGTAACCGACATGCGCGCCGACACCGAGGCGATCGCCGCCGAAATGCCGAAGCTCGTGGTGCTCGAGGAATCCCTTCCCGCGATGCTTCCGATGCTCGAGGAGCTCGAGCGGAGTGTCCACCAGCTCGCAGACGTCGCCGAGCCGCTGCACGGAGCGGCCAGGCGGCTCGGACGCATCAACGACAAGTTGCCGCGCGGCGACCGCTGAGCCACGGCTCCCCGGAACACCTGGTCCGAGGCGCGTGTGGTTTGCTTGGCACATGCGCGCGCAAACCGCCTCGTGGAGTCACTGAGGAGCGATGGCGTCGGTGCGGGTCGCCGCCGCGCAGGACGCCGTCATGTGCGCCGAGATCGTCGCCGGTCTCCCAGACTTCTTTACCGACGACGTGCCCGACAAAGTGGTAAGTGACCTGCGCGACCATGGCGGCTGGATGATCGACGACGCGGACGACGTCGTCGGCTTTGTCATCGTGGAGCGCCGCGGCACGCGCGCGGCGGAGATCTTGTGGGCCGCGGTCGCCGCCGGTCGACGCGGCAGAGGACTCGGCGGCCGGCTCATCGATCACGCCTTGGCAGAGTTAGGCGCTGACGGCGTGCAGATCGTCGAAGTCAAGACGCTCGACCCCTCCGCCGACTATGCGGCCTACGACGCAACACGTGCCTTCTGGACCGCTCGCGGATTCGTCCAGTTCGACACGATCGATCCGCTTCCCGGCTGGCCGCCGGGCAACCCGGCCGCGCTCCTCGCCGCCGCACTCGCGCCCACGCGGTAGCGGGCGAA
>DASXAA010000130.1:0-9412 GCA_036407035.1 Thermoleophilaceae bacterium
CGTCCGCCCGCGGACCGTCGGGCGGGCGGAAGCGGCGCGTGTCCACCGCAGGCACGAACGAGACGGCGCGGTTGCCGAGCGCGCGGTAGGCGTCGGCCAGCGCGGGCGTGTTGGCCACGGCCGGGAAGCCGACGCGGGCGACGGCGTCCATGACCGCCGACACGGAGCCGGCCGGGTGGAAGTCGGGCTCCCAGTCCTGGAGGAAGAAGAACTTGGCCCGTGCGCCGCGGAACCGGACCAGCCGGTAGGCGCTCTCCCAGGCGGTCGCGAACGCGGCGTCGCATGGTTCCGGGTCGACGGACCGGGGCGTCACGCGCGCCCCCGCCAGCGCCGGGAACGCTTCCCCGATCCGCCGTTCGACGCGCCGGATCATGGCCTCGTCGTCCGAGTCGAACACGCAGAACCTGCTCTCCACGCCGTGCTCGCGCCGGAAGTGGTCCGCGAAGCGCAGGACAGTGTGGATGCCACCCGCGTAGACGAGGTAGAAGGACGGGACGAACCACTGGATCGAGCGGACCTCGAGCCGCTCGGCGTCGTCGTAGGCGCGCAGCACGGCCGCGTTGGCGTCGAGGTCCGCAGGAGAGGCGTCGAGGTCGCCGGTCAGGACCGGCGCGTCCGAGGGCGACAGCGCGAGCTCCTCGTCGGCGATGTTCCTGCGCCTGCGACGGGCGCGCAGGTAGGCGTAGGCGGTCTCGGTCGGACCCTGCCGGAGGATGCCGCCGATGTATCGCAGCCGCCGTCGGTTCATGCCTCTCATGCGGCCCCCACTTCCTCCGTTGCGGTGCGCACACGGCAGGTCGTGTCCTGGAGCGTGAGGGCGGGATGGTAGAAGGGGTCGCCCACCGTGCGGAAGTCGCCGTAGCTGCGCCGGGAGGCCTCGAAGTCCGGCGCCGGAATCGCCAGCGGGTCCCGTGACGCCGACTCGTCGTGCACCAGCCGCACGTGCGGCACGCAGAGCGACCGCCAGCCCGCCGCCGTCAGCCGCAGGCACAGGTCCACGTCCCCACCGCCGACCGCGAACGCCTCGTCGAAGCCGCCTACCTGCTCGAACTTGCGCCGCTCGACCATCAGGCAGGCGGCGCTGACGGCGAGCCAGTTGCGCGTGCCGTCGAGCGGGCTGCCGAAGGGCGTCTCCGCCTCCGGCGCCAGGCCCGCGAACGGGTGACCGGCCCATCCGTGCAGGCCGATCGCCGCCCCCGCGTGCTGCACGCGGCCGTCCGGGTACACGAGCAGCGGCGCGACCGCGCCGACCTCGGGCCGCAGCGCCTCCTCGAGCAGCGTCTCGAGCCAGTCCGGCGAGATCACCTCGGTGTCGTTGTTGAGGAACACCAGGACGTCGGCGCGCGAGCGGGAGGCCGCCGCGCCGGCGAGCCGCGAGAAGTTGAACGGGCGGGCGTCCCGCTCGGCGATCACGCGCGGGTCGCCGGCGAGCCTGGCCACCAGCTCGGCGGTCTCGGGCTCGGTGCTCGCGTTGTCCACCGCGCGCAGCGTCAGCCGCTCGTAGGTCGAGCGCTCGAGCAGCGAGCGCGCGCAACGCTCGAGCAGCTCGGGCCGGTCCCGGTAGAGCACGATGGCCTCCACGTGCGGCTCCGTGGCGAGCGGGCGGCGCACGCGCGCCGCGCCGCCCTCGGCGCGCTCGACCGTGGCGCCGGGGCTCCAACGGGCGAGCGCCTCCGCCGCGGCGCCGCTGTCTGCGGCCTTCGCCGGCGTCCCGCGATGGCAGAGCACGAGGGGCACGTGGGCCTGCCCGGCGCCGTCCGGGCCGCCGAGCAGCAGGAGCAGGCGGTAGGGCGTGGCGGTCGCGGTCATCTCCGCCGCCGCGCGCTCGCGCCGAACCGCCACCAGCGCCGGGGCCGGGTCCCCCGCCAGCCAGAGGTCCGGCGAGGGCCCGGGCCGCAGGCGCGGCGAATGGCGCCGCCCGCGCCGGTCGAGCGCGTCGTCGTCGCAGGTCACGATCGCCGCGCCCGGCGCCAGCGTCACGGCCTGCCCGAGCCGTTCGAGCGCGTGCGGGGCGAGCAGGTCGCCGGCCGCGACTCGCACGACCCAGTCCGCCCGTGTGTCGTTCAGCGCCCGTTCGAGCGGCGACTCGATCACGGCTGCCGGGCCGGCCGTCTGGGCCGCGAGCGAGCCGCGCGTGGCCTCAGCGTCGCCGTCGCCGGAGGGGTCGATGCACACGACCAGCGGGGCCGGAGGGGTGTCGGCAGCACCGACGATCGGCACGCGGGCGAACAGGTGGAGGCGTGGCCTGCTCACGAGCTCCGGCTCAACGGCAGAGACGAAGCGGGAATAGCGCCGATCCCGCCGGATGAGTCCCCTCACGAGTAGAAGCGAGCGATCGTCAGAAGCTGCGCGAAGAGCGAGTGGCCCATCGCGAGGACGATCAGGAACGCGCCGAGCGCGGGTCCCCACCTGCGGCCGGCGCCACGGGCGGCGAGGGCGACGAAGGCGCCGTAGAGCGCGAGCATCGGAAGCAGGTAGCGGCCCTGCTCGAAGTACTGGCCGTAGAAGGTCGCGTGGTAGCGGTAGGCGGCGATCTCGATCACCAGGACGAGGCCGCCGAACATGGTCAGGTACGTGAGCAGCTCCGGCCAGCGCGCGCGGACGGCCGCACGGCTGAGCCAGAGCTCCCTCAGCGCCAGGCCCGCAAGCACCGCGAACAGGCCGAGCGCGATGCGGTTCCACGTAAGCGGGAAGGTGTACTGCGCCCAGCCGAAGCGCCCGATGAAGCCCTGGAAGTAGATCGTCCAGGGCACGTACCAGGGAATCTGGTCGGCCATGAAGGGCAGCTTTGGAAGGACGGACTGCCAGACGTAGCTCAGCAGCCCCGAGATACTCAAGTCGTAGCCGGCGGTGCTGCTCGTGACGCCGCCGGTGTCGGACGCCTGGCGATCCAGGATCAGGTTGCCGATCACGAGCCACACGCCGTAGGGCAGGAGCCCTACGCCCGCCGCCGCGGCCGCTCCCCGCAGGGCCGGTCGCCGCGCGGGGCCCTTCGCCCGCCAGGCGATCAGCCCGAGGCCGAGCGCGGTCCCCGGCAGCAACGCGAGCATGCTCCCTTTCGTCAGCAGACCGGCCGCGAGCGCGACCCCGATCCCGACGCCGAGCTTGAGGTCGACGCCGCGCCGGAAGGCGCGCGCCATCAGGAAGAAGAGGGCGGCGGCACATGTGTACAGGAGCGTGTCGTTGCTGACCCCGCCCGACATGAACCCGAACATCGGCTGGAACGCGACCGCCAGCCCCCCGACCGTCCAGCTCCACGGCGTGGACGGCAGGAGCTCCCTCAGGAACATGAACACGAACAGCACCGTCAGCCCGGCGAGCAGCGCCGAGAGCAGCCGCATCGCGAACAGGCGATCGAGGAAGTTGGCGCCATACCCGATCCGGTACGGGATCGCGTCGAGGGCGTAGTAGAGCGGCGGGTAGTTGATCATGTAGCCGGCCTGGCCTGGTCGCGTTCGGTCCGCCGTGCCGGCGTCCAGCAGGTCGAACATCGCATCGCTGTTTGCCTTGAGCCAGGCGGGGCGGCCCTCGACGCCGAAGGGCAGGCCGCCGTACACGATCCCCTGCTCCCCGGAGAGGTCGGACGTCACGCCGTACCGGGGCACGTCGCCGTTCTCGGCGACGTACTGGACGTAGCCGATGCTCGCGGGCTCGTCGGGGATCCAGTAGGGCGGGGTGGTTGCCGCCCAGGCGATCGCGTTCACGCACGCGATCGCGGCGCAGACCCAGGCGGCCCGCGGCACGCGGCCGAGGCGGGGGCGGAACCTCCGCCGCTCCCCGGCGCCCGTCTCCCCCCGCTTCGCGCGGCGCCGGAACTCGATCGTGCTCATCGCGCCGGCAGCCTCCTGAGCAGCAGGAGCACGGCCGCGAGCCACGTGCAGCCGATAAGCCCGAACACCACCCACATCGTCCAGGGGCCGAAGAAGGAGGTCTTTTCCAGGCCGAACCGGTGGGCGATCGTGCCGGCCAGCGCCAACCACGACTCCCGTCCAGGCCGCAGGTAGTCCACGCGCGGCTCATCGTCGAAGACGGTGCCGTACGGATTCGCACCGCTTCCCCGTACCGGGGTCCGGTCGCCCGCCAGATAGATCCTGGACCGCCCCCTGTTGTGGAAGCAGACCTTCGCCCCCGGAACCTCGTTTGCGATCCGGGGCGACATCGAGGCCGTCGCCGGGACGCCGTCCCGCAGCTCACGCAGGGTCCCCGTCGCGAGCACGCGGCCGCCCTTCCGGAACGTCACGTCGAGCGGGCCCGCGACCCTCGCGGGCGTTCCCACATACACGCGCACCTCGGCGGTGTCCGCGGGGATCCCCTCCGGCTGACAGAGCACGCGGCCGGCGGCGACCGGGACCGCATTGCCGCTCACCTGTACCTGCGCGTTCGTGCCGGCGAGACGCTGATCGCTCCTCCCGAGGCTGATCAGAAGGCCCACGGCAACAACGGCGAATCCAAGCCCGATCGCCAGCCGAACGCGCACCCGCGCCGCCGCCTAACCCTCGCGCCGCAGCCCGAGTATCGAGAGAAGGAAGGAGGAGAAGAAGACCTGGACCCCCACGGTGATGAACGTGGCGGCCAGGATTGCCAGGCGAGTCTCCGACAGTTCGCCGAACCCGCGACCGATCCAGGTGCCCACGATGACGGCGCCGATGACGACCCCCGCAAGGATGATCGCCCCGCCCGCCAGCAGGCCGTGCTCGAGCCGAAAACGCGCCCTCATGCGATCGAACCAACGGTCATGCTCACCCATGAAGTAGGTGCCATATGCGTGAGCGCATAGGCCCAGCGCGAGCACCTGCGTTCCGACGATCGTCAGCAGCGACCCTCCCACCATCGCGTGGAGATCCCACGCCCGGCCGAGCACCTCTATGTGAGCGATCACGGTCAGCATCACGAGGAGGCCTAGCAGCGCCATGGCTGCCCCCGGTATCACGAACAGGTGGGTCGGGCTGTGCACGAGCAGGAAGCGCAGGTGCCTCCAGCCGTCGCGGAAGCTCGACAGCTTGGACTGGCCCTCCCGGGGTCGATATTCGATCGGGAACTGGCGGATGTCGAGGTCCGTCTTAGCCGCCCGGATGACCATCTCGGAGGCGAACTCCATGCCGGTGGCGCGCAGTTCGAGCTTCGGAAGCAGCTCGCTCCGGAACGCCCGCATGCCGCAGTGCGCGTCCTTGACGCCCGTCCGGAAGAAGAGGTTGAGGACGCCGGTCAGCACCGGGTTGCCGACGTAGCGGTGAAGCCACGGCATCGCGCCCGGCTGGATGCTGTCCATCCGGTCGCCCAGCACCATGTCGCCGCCGGCCTCGAGCTCCTCGACGAACCGCGGTATGTCTCCGAAGTCGTAGGTCAGGTCGGCGTCCGCCATCACGATGTAGTCGCCGCGCGCCGCGGCAAAGCCGGCGAGGTAGGCGCTGCCGTAGCCTCGCCTGGGCTCCACCACGACGCGCGCGCCGGCATCGCGCGCCATGTCGCCGCTGCCGTCATCGGAGCCGTTGTCGGCGACGATCACCTCGCCCTGCCAGTCGTGGCCGTTGAGCGCGTTGCGCGCAAGCTGAACGCAGCGCGCGATCGAGCGCGCCTCGTTCAGGCATGGGATCACGACGGACACCTTCACGCCGCCGGGACGCTCGCGGTCGGGCTTCGGGAACCGGGTTGTCTGCTCGACTGTGCTCAGTGAAAGAGCCTGGGTAGACGCGCGGTGCAACCTTACGAACCCGCGACGATGGACGACGTTGCGCGGGCTGCGCGGCGATGGTAGCGAAACATCTGGCAGCCTCCCGGAGCCGATGAGGATCTGTCTCGTGTACGACTGCCTGTTCCCCTACACGGTCGGCGGGGCGGAGCGCTGGTACCGCAGCCTGGGGGAGCGCCTGGCCCGCGAGGGGCACGAGGTCTCCTACCTGACGTTGCGTCAGTGGGACCGCGGCGACCCGCCCGAGATCCCGGGGCTCCGCGTGCACGCCGTGGGGCCCAGGATGCGGCTATACGCCGGCGGGCGGCGGCGGATCCTGCCGCCCGTGGTGTTCGGGGCGGGCGTGCTCTGGCAGCTCCTGACGCAGGGGCGCCGCTACGACGTCGTTCACACCGCCTCGTTCCCCTACTTCTCGCTGCTGGCGGCCGCGGCCGGGCGGCGCCTCCACCCGTACCGGCTGGTGGTGGACTGGCACGAGGTCTGGTCGCGCTCGTACTGGAGGGAGTACCTCGGCCGCGCCGGCGCCCTGGGCTGGTGGGTCCAGCGGCTGTGCGCGCGCGTTCCCCAGCGCGCGTTCTGCTTCTCCCGCCTCCACGCCGAGCGGCTGCGGGCGGAGGGGCTCGACGGGCCGCTGACCGTCCTCGAGGGCGAGTACGACGGCGCCGTGGAGCAGGTGGAGGCCGGGCCGCGCGAGCCGATGGTCGTGTTCGCGGGACGTCATATCCCGGAGAAGCGCGTCCCGGCTCTCGTCCCGGCGGTGGCGGCCGCCCGCGGGCGGATCGCCGGGCTGCGCTGCGAGATCTACGGCGACGGCCCCGACCGGGCGAGCGTCGAGCGCGAGGTGGAGCGCGAGCGGCTTGGCGACGCGGTGCGTGTGCACGGCTTCGTGGCCGCCGACGAGGTGGACCGGGCGCTCCGCCGCGCAATGTGCATGGTGCTCCCCTCGCGCCGCGAGGGCTACGGGCTGGTGGTGGTGGAGGCGTCCGCACGCGGGACGCCGAGCATTGTGGTCCGCGACGAGGACAACGCGGCGACGGAGCTGGTGGATGACGGGCAGAACGGCGTGATCGCGGCGTCGGCCTCTCCGGCCGATCTGGCCGACGCGATCGTCCGCGTGCACGAGGCGGGCGCGGACCTGCGCGACTCGACGGCCCGCTGGTTCGAGCGAAATGCCGCCCGGCTGTCGCTCTCCTCGTCGCTCGAGACGGTCGCCCGTGCCTACGAGACGAGCCCTACCCGCTGAGGGCCTGGTTGCGCAGGACCCAGGTCTGGTTGTGGTACCGCGAATCGAACTGATCGACCCCTGATATCGGGCGCTCCTCCACCTCGAGGAAGACGGTCCGCACGCGCCGGAGCAGCTCCGGCCGGATGGCTCGCAGGATCTCCAGCTCCGTTCCCTCGGTGTCGATCTTGAGCACGTCCACGCGGCCGGTCGACCCGAGCACGTCGTCCAGCACGTCGTTGATGCCGGCGCACTCGACCTCGATCGATCGTCCCGTCCGGACGCCGATGCCGCCGTAGCGCCCGCTCTCCTCCACCCCGAACTCCGCCCGCCCGGCTGTCGCCGCGACCGCGACGTCGCGTAGGACGTAGCGGTCCTCGTACCCGGCCAGGTTGGCGCGCAGACGCTCGACGTTCGCGGGGACGGGCTCGTAGAGCCAGCAGCGAGTCGCTGGGGACCGCGTGAGGAAGAAGAGGGCGCTGATCCCGATGTTCGAGCCCACGTCCACCACGACGTCCGCGGCGTTGTCCGTGGCGTAGTCCTCGCGGCAGAAGACCTCGTTCACGGTCCACATGTCGTGGTGGCTGTAGAGGGTGGGCGCGACCATCCCGGACGGCGTGCGCACCCCGCAGACGTATGGGTACGAGCCCTTCCCGAGGAAATAGCGGCGCAGGCCGTCGGCCGGCCGCTCGAGGCGCCTGACCATGCGCAGCGCGGCCAGGTAGTTGCGCGGCTCGAGGACCTCCTTCGCGACCATGGAAGCGGGACGGCCGCCGAGCATGACCCCGCTCAGGCTATATCGTCGCCGCGATGAGGCGGCCGGCGAGGTGAGTCCGGTACGGGACGTACGCATCGCTCAGCTCGAGCGGCAGGACTGGGCAAGGAATGCCGGTGGTGTCTGGCAGGACCCGCGCGCCCTTCTCGCCCACATGCGCGACAACACGCACCACGTGGACGCGGCCGGGCTGGTCGAGTGGGAGCGGCTGGCGTCGCCCGGCTCCCACTTCCTCGACCTTGGTTGCGGGGCCGGCTGGCTCACCGCCCTCCTGACGCGGCGGGCGGAGGTGGCAAAGGTCGTCGCGTGGGACAGCTCCCCCCACCTGGTGGGCGAGATGCTGCCGGAGATGGTCGCGCTGCTGGACGGCGACATGTCCAAGGTCGAGGCGGTCTGCGGGGAGTTCGTGCCGCTGCTGGTCGAGGACCGGTCGATCGACGTCGCCGTCATGAGCTCCGCCTTCCACCATGCCGACCGCCCGGACGCGCTCCTCGACGAGTTGCGGCGCGTGCTCACGCCGGGCGGGACACTGATGCTCCTGAACGAGACCCCGTGGCACCGACTCGCGATGCTGACCTTCACGCTGCGGACCTCGGCCGCAGCGCTGGTCAACCTGGGGGGACGCCGGTCACGGGTGCGCCGGCCCGGCCACCTCGCGGTGGACCACGCCCTCTACGACGCCCGGCTCGGCGACCGCGCGATGACGCTGCCCCAGTGGCGCGCGCTGGCCGCCCGCACCGGCTGGTCGATCGAGCGGATCGACACCGGCCTGCCGCCCTACCGCGAGAGCTTCCGGCCCCGTGGCCGGCTCGAGCCGAACCTGACGCATTTCCTGATGCGGCCGGGTGCCTGACGCCGTCGTCGTCAGGGGCGACGACTAGCGATCAGCTCGACGTTCGTGGCAAACGCGACGAGCGGTGTGCGTCCAAGTGCCCGATTGAGATGCCACAGCAGATCGCTCACGCGACGACGCGCTGGAGTCGGCACGGTCAGCGGCAGCAGGTTCGCGCGACGACACTCCTGCACGGTGAAGCCGTGCGCGGTCACCATGGCGTCGGCGCTGCGCACGCTGTAGAGCCGATCGTCGGGAAACTTGCCGTGGTAGTAGAGCCCGAACCGGCCGAGCCGGCGCGCGATCCACTCGAGGTACGAGAAGCGGTACGGGAGCTTGTAGACGTAGAGAAGCCCGCCGGCGGCGAGGACCCGATGCAGCTCACGCAGCGAGCCGTTCGGATCGGCCACGTGCTCGAGCACGCCGGCCGAGATCACGGCGTCGAAGGTGCCGTCGGGATATGGCAACTCGACGGGCGACTGGCTGTGGTCGTAGACGAGCCCGGGGAAGTCCTGGAAGGCCGTGGTGCCCGCCGGGGCGCCGGGTCGGTATTCGTAGGCGGTCACGTTCACGCCACGACGGGCGAGGCGCGCGGTGAGCTGACCGGGGCCGGCGCCCCAATCCAGCACGTGCTCGTGATGAGCCGTCGCCACGCGATCGGCCATGACGTCGTACTCGCGCGACACGAGCGGCGCCGTCCAGCCGCGCAGGCGCATCTGCTCGCGGACTCGTGACACGTAGCGCCCCATTCGGGGTCGGGCATCGTACAGAAGGGCGCCGCATCAGACGCCGCGGAGCGTGCGCCCGAGCGCGCGGCCGTAGCTCTCCAGCGTGCCCCGCGCGGTCGCCTCCCAGGTAAAGGTCGCCGCCCGGGCGCGGCCCGCGGCCGCGAGC
>DASXAA010000131.1:0-2987 GCA_036407035.1 Thermoleophilaceae bacterium
TCGTCACGGAGCTGGAGGTCCCGGAGCTCGACTACCTCGACCCGTCCCTGCGCGGCGAGCGCTTCCACTCGGTCATGCACGAGCTCGCCGAGCGGAGCTGGCTCGCGTCGTCGCCGATCGGCTTCTTCGTGCTCGACCGCGAGGCCGCGAGCTTCTTCCTGCGCACCCGCAGCGCGACCTTCCCGGGGCTCAAGATCGCCGAGCTGTTCGAGGTGCAGGAGGGCGCGTTGCTCGAGCAGATGCGCCGCAACATCCTCCACATCAACGGCGACGCGCACCGGCGCCTGCGCAACCTCGTGAACCCCGCCTTCACGCCGCGCGCCGCCGACCGCTGGCGCCCGGCCATGCGCGGCTTCCTCGAGCGGCTGTGGGGCGAGATCGAGCAGGCCGGGCGCTGCGAGTTCGTCGGCGCGTTCGCGAAGCCCTACCCGTCGCTCACGATCGCCACCGTCATGGGCGCCCCGCTGGAGGATGCGCCCAGGCTGCACGAGTGGTCGAACCTGATCCAGCGCCAGTTCGACGGCCCCAGCCTGATAAACGAGCGCGACCTGATCGAGCGCGCGTGCGCCGAGTTCTACGAGTGGGCCGGCGAGCTGCTGGAGCGCCGCAAGGACGACCCCGGCGACGACCTCATCTCCACGCTGATCGCCGCCGAACAGGAGGGCGACCGCCTCTCCGACGTGGAGTGCGTGAACCTCGTGCTGAACGTGCTGGTCGGCGGGGTCGACACCACCCAGAGCCAGCTCGCGCACGGCGTCAGGCTGCTCGCGGCCCACCCGGACCAGTGGGAGCTGCTGGCCGAGCGGCCGGAGCTGGCGCCGAACGCGGTCGAGGAGATCGTCCGCATCGAGCCGATCACCCCGTTCACCGCGCGGCTGCTGCACGAGGACGTGGAGTACCGCGACGTGACGTTCCCGGCGGGAACGGTCGTGATGGTGTGCTCGTTCACGGCGAACCGCGACGGCGTGGAGGGCGACCCGCAGGCGTTCGACATCACCGCCGACCGCGGCGAGGCCAAGCCTCTGACGTTCGGCGCCGGCGTGCACTACTGCCTCGGCGCGAACCTCGCGCGCGCGGAGCTTCAGGAGGCGCTCGCGTTCCTGCCGGCGCGCATGCCCGGGCTGGAGCTCGACGGCGAGCCGCGACTCGGCACGGTGCCGGGCATCTACGGGCTGGAGTCGCTCCCGATCCGCTGGGAGGCCTGAGCGATGGAGTTCGGCGTCGCCATCTTCCTGACCGACTACACGATCGAGCCGCGCCGGCTCGCCCGGCTCGTGGAGGAGCGCGGGTTCGACTCGCTGCTCGTGACCGAGCACACCCACATTCCGGCGAGCCGCGAGACGCCGTGGCCGGGCGGCGGCGATCTGCCGCGCGAGTACTCGCACTCGCACGACCCGTTCGTCGCGCTGGCGATGGCCGCCGCGGTGACGGAGCGGATCAAGCTCGGCACCGGCGTGTGCCTCGTGACCGAGCACGAGCCGATCGTGCTCGCGAAGGTGGTGGCGAGCCTCGACCGCCTCTCCGGCGGCCGGTTCGTGTTCGGGGTCGGCGCGGGCTGGAACCGCGAGGAGATGCGAAACCACGGCACCGACCCGGCGCGGCGCCACGGAGTGATGCGCGAGCGGATCGAGGCGATGAAGGCGATCTGGACGCAGGACGAGGCCGAGTACCACGGCCGCCACGTGGACTTCGATCCGATCTGGTCGTGGCCGAAGCCGCTGCAGGAGCCGCACCCGCCGATCGTGGTCGGCGGCGTGGGCCCGAAGGTGCTCGACCGCGTGCTCGCCTACGGCGATGAGTGGATGCCGAACCGGATGGAGAACCCGGAGCAGCTGAAGCAGCGCATCGACGAGCTGCAGTCGCGCGCCGCGGACGCCGGCCGCGGCCACATCCCGGTCGGGTACTTCGGCGTGAAGCCGGAGCCGCGCGCCGTGGAGCGGCTGGCGTGGGCCGGCGTGGAGTACTGCGTGTTCTACGCGCCGCCGCTCGAGGATCACGACGAGGTGGAGCGGAAGGTCGACGAGCTCGCGGCGCTCGTGGAGCAGGTCCGAGCCTAGGCGGCCCGCCCCAGGCGCCGGCGCTCGGTGCGCGCGACCAGCTCGTAGTCGGCCGCGCTGGGACCGCGCCGCAGCCGCGCGGGGGTCACGGGCGCCGTCGCCCGCGAGCTCGCCGCCACCGCCTGGAACGCCGCCTCGTGGGCGGGCGTCCAGCGCAGGCCGTAGAACGAGCGCACGCGCTCCGGCAGCAGGCCGAGCACGCACAGGTTGATCACCGCGAGCGCCGGCCGCCGCCCGCGCGGCACCGGGAGGTCGAACGCCACCATGCGGCCGATGTGGTGGGCGTCGGGCGTGACGTGCAGGTCGTCGCTCGCGAGCCGCTCCTCCATGTAGCCGCGGTAGGCGCCGTAGTCGGCGGGCGCCTCCGAGCGCGGCAGGCCGAACAGCTCTCCCACCGTCAGGTAGTCGGCCCAGTAGGCCTCGCGCTCATCGGGGGTCAGCCGCCGCACGAAGCGCTCGTAGGCCGCCTGGGCCGAGTCTGCCAGGCAGGCGAGAATCCAGAGCAGGAACCGCGGATCGTCGGCCGCGTAGGCGGAGCCCGCGGGCCAGTGGCCGGCCGGCTGCGGGATCTCGCCGCGCACGTGCTCGTGCATGCGGCGCACGCGGGCGGTCGCGCGGTCGGCCTCCTCGCGCGTGCCGAAGAAGACCGTCTCCATCGTCTTGGCCGTGTGCGAGAGCCGCTGGAACGGCGCGCCGAGCCCCTCGGTGTTCGCCATCAGCCCGGCGAACGCGAGCGGGTGGGTGGCCTGCATGAGGAGGGCGCGCTGGCCGTACAGGACGCCCACGATGCGCGCGCCGTGCACGCGCCTGAGGGTCGAACTGCCGCGGGGGAAGTAGCCCTCCATGCGGGGCGCAGGGTACCTGGCGGGCCGCACTCAGCGCGGCGGTGGGTCGCGGCGCTTACTGCGGCTGGGGAAGGGGGTCGGTGCC
>DASXAA010000132.1:0-2277 GCA_036407035.1 Thermoleophilaceae bacterium
GGCGAGACCTGGACCTACACCGCGTCGGGAGTCGCCCTGACCGGGCAGTACGAGAACACCGCGACGGTCACCGGCCTGGACGTGCTCGAGAACAACCTCAGCGACACGGACCCCTCGCACTACCTCGCCGCGCTGCTGCCACCGCCGCTCCCGCCGCCCCTCCCGCCGGCGCCGAAGCCGAAGCCGAAGCCGAAGCTCGTACTCAAGAAGCGCGCCGACCGCAACCCCGCGCGCTCCGGCAAGCTCGTGCGCTACCGGCTGAAGGTCACGAACAAGGGCCGCGGCACCGCGCGGCGCGTGACCGTCTGCGACCCGCTGCCGAAGGGCCTCGTCCTCGCGGGCGCCAGCCGGTCGGGGCGGATCCACGGGAACCGCGCCTGCTTCAAGATCTCCAAGCTCGGGCCGCACCGCTCGCGCACGTTCACCGTACGCGCCTACCCCACGCTGGCCGAGCATACGCGCACGATCTGCAACGTGGCCTCGCGCTCGGCGCGCGGCGTCAAGGTTCGCCGCACGCGCGAGTGCATCCGCGTGCTGCCGAGCACCGCGGGAGCCTGCCCGGTCCGCAGCCTCGCCCGGCCGTCCCGGCGGCCGGATGCCGGGCCGGCGGACCGGCCGCGCGCTCGCGTGTCGTGCTGAGCCGAGGCTCGCGCGCCCGGCGGCCTACGGCCCGACCTCTCGCCGGCTCAGGCTCCAGTCGTACTTGATCGTCACGCCCGCGCCCGGGTTTCGGGTCTCCGAGCCGGTCATACCCTGGTCGTCGGGGTTCCATGGGTGCGACTCCGACTGGAACCCGTGGCCGAGCGGCCAGTACACGTCTCCCTGGTAGCCGTCCGGGCAGCTGCGGTGCGCCCAGCCGACCTGGAACGGCACGCCCGCGCCGAACTCGTACTTGGTGTCGGGGTGGCCCTTCCCGAAGTCGCGCAGGTAGAGGGTCGCCTCGCCCGGGTCGGTCGCCTTCCAGCTCGCCTGGCCCGAGTAGGTGCAGCCGTCGGTGCTGGAGACGCCGGAGATGCTCCAGGTCGCCTGCATGTCGTCGCCCATGTCCCGGGAGAGGAAGGTCTCGGTGCCGCCGCCGGCCAGCGGCCGCGACCACTGCGTCGTCAGGGGGAAGCTGGCGTTGTAGACCTCGGTCAGGCCGTCGTCGTAGTCGATCGTGATCGTCGACGTGGCGTCGTACGCGCCGCACGAGGCGGTGCCCCGCACCCTCACTTCGCCCTCGAGCAGCTTGTTGCGCTCGGCGTGGGCGCTGTTGGCGATCACGAGCGCGATCTCCTGCACGTTCTCGGCCGGGAACCGGCGGCAGAACGTGGTCTTCTGCTCGCCCGAGATGTCGCGGACCTCGATCCGTTCCTGGCCGCCGTCGTCGATCCGCAGCCACGCCTGCACGCTCGCGCCTTGCACGCCGGCGAGCTTGTTGCTCACCTCGATGCCCTTCACGGCCGGGCTGAAGTCGAGGTCGTGGTACTCGGCCGACAGGTGGGGGAGGCTCACCGGGAAGGTCACGCCGAACTCGTCGGTGTGGACCGTGTCCTGGTCGATGAAGGCGCCCTTAGACAAACCCCACTGCTTGAACCAGTCGACCTGCTCGCGCGGGTTCAGCCCCGCGAGGGCGAACTGCTTCCACGCCTCGTCGAAGCCGCCGGCGTAGCCGAGGTCGCTCAGCACGTTCTGGATCGCGTCGATCGGGTGGCTCGTCGGCTCGGTCGCGGCCCAGATCCGGCTCACGGCGTCCGCGCCCTTGTTCTTCGCGAGCCACTGGAAGAAGAGGTAGGCGCCGTACTGCCGCGGGGTCTTCGTGGTGGTGTCCTCCTCGAAGGTCTCGAGCGGGAGCCGCGGCCGATCGAGGAACCACGGTGCGAAGTGCTCGGGGTAGTCGGGGCCGAGGCCCCCGACGTGGTTCTCGGTCCAGGCGGCCGTCGCCTCGCTGAGCCAGCGCAGCCCGGCGCGGCAGGAGTCCCCGCTGTAGGCGTACTGAGCGAGGTGGGCCAGCTCGTGGACGACGGTGGAGCGGAGCTCCCTGCCCGCAAGGTCGCGCTGGACCAGGACGAACCCGGGGACCGGGCCTTGGCAGCCGGAGCCGGGGAAGTAGCCGGTCGTGCGGCCCTTCGCGACAGAGATGCCGACGAGCACGAGGTCCACGGCCGGATCGAACCCGCGGCACCGCTGGCCGGCGAGGTCGCCGCCGTCGGGAAGGGGCTCGCGGAAGACGCCGATCACCTTCGCCCATGGGCCGGAGTCGAGGTACTGCGCCACGGAGATCGCCTTGTCCAGCTG
>DASXAA010000133.1:0-23513 GCA_036407035.1 Thermoleophilaceae bacterium
CACGAACTCCTCCGGCGGCTGCGACGCGAACTCGCGGTCGAACGGGATCACCACCAGCTCGTCCACGCCGAGGCCGGCGATCAGGTCGCGCTTGACGGCCGGCGGGGTCAGCAGCTTCGGCGCCGCCTCGGGGCGGATCACCGACAGCGGGTGCGGGTCGAACGTCAGTACCGTGTCGTTGCCCTCGATCACCTTGCGGTGGCCGAGGTGCACGCCGTCGAACATGCCGATCGCCACCCTGCGGCGCTCTTCGCCGGGCACGACGTCGGGGAGGCGAGTGACCTTCATCTCGCAGCGAACACTACGACGGGCTGAAGCTCGTCAGCGCGCAGCTCGCCGATCGCGAGCGCCTCGCCCTCGTGGGTGAGCCGCACGTGGCCCGGCGGTGCCTCGCCCGCCGGCACGCGCCGGCCGTGGCGCACCGCCTCCGCCTCGTCGCCGGACAGCCCGCGCTCCGGCAGGAACGCGAGCGCCTCGGCCAGCGGCACGATCCGCCCGAGGTCCGCCTCCTCGAGGCGGAACGGCCCGATCGCGGTCCGCTCGAGCTCGTCGCAATAGGCGTCGCCGAGGTCGGCGATCAGGCTGCGCACGTACGTGCCCGACGAGCACTCGATCTCGAACGCCGCGCGGTCGCCCTCCCGCCACAGCAGCTCGGCCCGCTCGACCCTCACGGGACGGGCGTCCGGCACGACCGCCTCGCCCCGACGCGCCAGCCGGTATGCGCGCTCGCCGCCGACCTTCACGGCCGAGTAGGCGGGCGGCCGCTGCATCAGCTCGCCGGTGGGGATCTCGAGCCGCTCCGGCTCCCGTCCGGTGTGCTCGAGCTGCCCGTCCCGGTCGCCGGTGTCCGAGCGCCAGCCGAGCCGCGCGACCGCGCGATAGGTCTTCGGCAGCGCCATGAACCAGCGCTGGGCGCGCGTCGCGCCCCCCAAGAGCACGAGCAGCAACCCGGTGGCGAACGGGTCGAGCGTGCCGGCGTGCCCCACCTTCGTCCCCCGCGGCTGCGCACGCCGCACCGTGGCCACGACGTCGTGCGAGGTCACCCCCGCCGGCTTCGGGTAGAGGACGACTCCAGTCAGCGGAGCTGCTCGCCGACCCCGGCGCGCAGGGCGGCGACCAATTCGTCGTAGGGCAGCGCCGTCGAGAAGCCGGCAGCCTGTGGGTGGCCGCCGCCGCCCATCGAGCGGGCGATCCGCGACACGTCCACGCGGCCGTCGGTCGCCCGCAGGCTGACCTTCCGCATTCCCTCGCGGTCGTGAGCGAGCTGCTCGCGCACCAGCACCGCCACGGCCGTCCCCTCGACCGCGCGCATGTGGTCCACGATGCCCTCGGAGTCGGTCTCGAGCGCGCCGGTCTCCTCGAAGTCCGGCTTCGTGACGTGCGCGATCGTGAGCGCGCCGCCGTCGTGGCGCTCCACGCTCGCAAGCGCGCGCTGCAGCAGCAGCAGCCGCCGGAAGGGCAAGCCCTCATAAAGGCGCCGGTAGACCTTGTCCGGCTCGACCCCGATCTCGATCAGCTCGGCCGCCATGCGGTGCGCCTCGGCGCTCGTGTTCTCGTACATGAAGCGGCCGGTGTCGGTGACGAGCCCGACGTAGAGCGCGTCGGCGATCGGCGGCGTGACCTCCGCGCCCAGCTCGCGCGCGATCCGCCACACGATCTCGGCCGTGCACGACGCCTCGGCGTCCACCAGGTTCACGGTCCCGAAGCGGGTGTTGTCGTGGTGGTGGTCGATGTTGAGGATGTGCAGCCCGTCGGCCTGGAGGAAATCGACCGGCATGCGGTCGATGTTGCCGCAGTCGAGGAACACGATCGTGCGCTCGTCCACGTCCGATGGCGGCTCGCCGACGAGGTCCTCGTCGAAGGTGAAGAAGCGGTACTCCCACGGCAGCGGGAACTCGTCCGGCGACATGTACATCACCGAGTCCTTGCCGAGCTGCTGCAGGATCAGGTGCATGCCCACGAGCGAGCCGAGCGCGTCGCCGTCAGGGTTCTCGTGGGTCGTGAGGAGGAGCTTCTCCGCTTCGCGCAGCTCCGCGACCACCTGGTCCTGTCCGATCGCGATGCTCACTCGTCCAGGAGCTCCGAGATACGCATGCCCCTGTCTATCGACTCGTCGTAGACGAACTGGAGGGTCGGCGTGCGCTTCATGCGCAGCTCGCGCGCGATCGCGGCCTGAAGCACCCCGTGCGAGGACGCTAGACCGGCGAGGCTGTCCTCGCGCTCGCGCTCGTCGCCGAGCACGCTGACGAACACGCGCGCATGGCGAAGGTCCGGGCTTGTCTCTACCGCGGTCAACGTCACAAATCCTATGCGCGGGTCTTTGAGTCCCTCCGCGATCCGCGCGGAGAGAACCTCGCGGACCGCCTCGTTGACCCGCCTCATGCGGTCGGCCGGCATCCTAGTCCTCCCGCAGATCTTCGGCGGATACGAGGGTGCATTCCACGCGCACGCCATCAGGAAACATCGAGTCCACGTAGCGCTCCAGCTTCGCGGCCGCCTCGCGCAACGGGCCGGCGTCGCGTCCGACCAGCGCCGCGGACAGCGTGGAGCGCTGCCACAGGTCGTGGTGGTCCGTCTCCGCGACCGCCGCCCCGAACCGCCGGTGGAGCTGCGCCTTCAGCGACGTCAGCTCCTTCCGCTTGCCCTTGAGGCTGCCGTTGTCGGGGAAGTGGAGGTGGATCTCGAGGAGGCAGACGAAGCTCAACTGAGCTGCTGCTCGACCTGCCTGGTCTCGTACACCTCGATCACGTCGCCCTCCTTCACGTCGGGGTAGTTCTCGAGGACGATGCCGCACTCCATTCCCTGCGTGACCTCGCGGACATCGTCCTTGAAGCGCCGCAGGGAGCCGATCCGGCCGTCGTAGATGACCGTGCCGTCGCGGACCAGGCGGCACCTCGCTCCGCGGCGCACCGTGCCGTCGGCCACGTACGAGCCGGCGATCGTGCCGACGCGCGAGGCCTTGAACGTCTGCCGCACCTCCACGGTGGCGACGCTCTCCTCGACCTCCTCGGGCTCGAGCAGTCCCTCCATCGCGTCGCGCAGGTCCTCGATCACCTTGTAGATGACCGAGTAGGTGCGGATCTCGACGCCCTCGGTGTCGGCCACCTGGGCGGCGTTGCCGACGGGACGCACGTTGAAGCCGATCACGACCGCGTCGGACGCCGAGGCCAGCATCACGTCGGACTCGGAGATGCCGCCCACGCCGTCGCGAATGATGTTCACCTGGACCTGCTCCTGCGGCAGCCGGGCGATCTCGTCGGCGAGCGCCTCGAGCGATCCGGCGACGTCCGCCTTCACGACCAGGTTCAGCTCCTTCTCGCCGCGCTCGGCGCGCGCCAGCACGTCCTCGAGCGACACCCGCCGGCCCGCCTGCCGCGCGAGCGCCTCCTGCTTGACGCGGATCGAGCGCTCCTGCGCGAGCCGGCGCGCCTCGCGCTCGTTCTCGACCACGCGGAAGTGCTCGCCGGCGTCCGGCACGCCGTCGAAGCCGAGGATCTCGACCGGCATGCCCGGCGTGGCCTCCTTGACCCGCTGGCCGCGGAAGTCCTGCATCGCCCGCACGCGGCCCCAGTGCTGGCCCGCCACGAGCGCGTCGCTGACCTGGAGCCGGCCGCGGTGGATCAGGAGGGTCACCACGGGGCCGCGGCCGGGATCCAGCCGCGACTCGATCACGAACCCGGACGCGTTCGTGTCCGGGTTCGCCTTCAGCTCCTGGATCTCGGCGAGCGTGACGAGCGTCTCGAGCAGGTCGTCGAGGTTCTGCCTCGTCTTGGCCGAGACGTCCACGAACTCGGTGTCGCCGCCCCAGTCGGCGGGCGTCAGGCCCTGCTGGGCCAGCTCGCCGCGCACGCGGTTCGGGTCGGCGCCCTCCTTGTCGATCTTGTTCACGGCCACCATCACCGGCACGCCGGCGGCCTTCGCGTGGTCGATCGCCTCGACCGTCTGCGGCATCACGCCGTCGTCTGCGGCGACCACGATCACCGCGATGTCCGTGACCTTGGCGCCGCGGGCGCGCATGGCCGTGAAGGCCTCGTGGCCCGGCGTGTCGAGGAACGTGATCGTGTGGCCGTCGTGGTGGACCTGGTACGCGCCGATGTGCTGCGTGATCCCGCCCGCCTCGCCGGCGGCCACCTCGGTCTCGCGGATGGCGTCGAGCAGCGAGGTCTTGCCGTGGTCCACGTGGCCCATCACCGTGATCACCGGCGGGCGCTCGGCCAGCTCGTCCTCGGTGTCCTCGTAGGCCGGCTCCTCCTCGACCTCCTCCGCGGCCGAGACGATCTCCACGCGCTTGTCGAACGAGTCCGCGAGCACCTCGATCGCCTCGTCGGAGAGGGTCTGGGTGAGCGTGGCCATCTCGCCGAGCTCCATCAGCTTCTTGATCACCTCGGGCGAGGACAGCTGGAGCGACTCGGCGACCTCCTTGACGGTCGAGCCCGAGCGCACCTGGACCGCAGGCTCCTCCTGCGCGGCGGCCTCCGCCGCCGCGGCGGCCTGCGCCTCGAGGTCCGGCTCGACCCATTGCGGCCTGCGCCTGCGGCCGCGGCCGCGGCGCGCCGGGGGCTGCTGCTGCGGCGGCGGGGTGCGGTCGCGTCGCGACGCCTGCGAGTCGATCACCACGCGCCGGCGCCGGCCGCCGCCACCGCCGCCCGGCGCGCCCTCGGAGCGCGTGGGGCGCGGGCGGTCGCGGCGACCCTCGCCGCCCGGCCTGCCGCCGCCCTGGCGCTGGCCGCCGGGCCTGCCGCCTGCGTCGCCGGGCCTGCCGCCTGCGTCGCCGGGCCTGCCGCCCGCGGCCCGATTGTCCGGCCGCGGTGCGCCGCCCTCGCGCTGCCCGCCCTCGGGTCGGCGTCCGCCGCCGTCGGGCCGGCGGCCGCCGTCACCCGCGCCCGGCTGGGGCGCGTCGCCGCGCGGCGGGGCACCGCCCGGCGCGGCCGCCTCGGCGGCCTGGGGCGCCTCGTCGCGGCCGGCGCCGTTGCCGAAGGCGCGCTCGATGTCGCGCTCGTCGACACTGGACGCGGCCGCCTTCACGTCGAGGCCGGCCTTCTGAAGGATCTGGAGGACCTGCTTGCTGGGGATCCCCTTTTCCTTCGCTATCTCGTGGACACGCTTCTTTGCCATTCGCGAACTAAGTCTATGGTCTCGGGTTCAAGTGTCACCGGAGCCCGGAAGGACCGCGCGAGCGGCCTCCCGCCGGCAAGGCGCTCGGCGCACTCCGGCTCCCTGCATACATAGGCGCCACGCCCCTCCGCCCTCGCGTCCGGGTCGGCGGCTATCCGCCCCTCGGGCCCCCGCACAAGCCGCAACAGCGCCCCCTTCGGGAGCGAGCGCCTGCAGCTGACACAGCGGCGAAAGGGCTCTACGGCTCCCGCGCCTCCTCGGGGGCATCGATCTCCTCGGGGGACTTGCCCTCGATCTCCTCGGGGGACTTGCCCTCGACCTCCTCAGGCGACTTGCCCTCCACCTCGGCGGGCGCGGGCTCCTCGGCGGGGGTGGACTCAGCCTCCTCGATCATCGCCTCCTCGGCGCTCGCCTCCTCGACTGCGGCCGGCGGAGGGTCGCCCTCCGCAACGGGGGTCTCCTCGGCAGCGGGGGCCTCCTCCGCGACCGGCGTCCCCTCGGCAGCGGGCGCCTCCTCCGCGACCGGCGCCTCCTCCGGCTCGGGCGCGGGCTCCTCGCCGCCCTCGTCCTCGGGCGGCACCACGTTGTCGGTGTCCTTGCCCTCGAGCTCCTGGTGCGCCGGCAGCCCGCAGTAGCGCGAGCCCGGCAGCGCGGCGTTCGGGCAGCGCTTGCCGTTCGCGAGGATCGCGGCGCAGCGCCCCGACACCTCTTCCTCGTCGTAGCCCATCTCGGACTCTTCCTCGGCGAACTCGGTCTCGGAGCGGATGTCCACGCGCCAGCCGGTGAGACGGGCCGCGAGCCGCGCGTTCAGGCCGTCCTTGCCGATCGCGAGCGAGAGCTGGTCGTCGGGGACGATCACGGTCGCCTGCTTGGCCTCGTCGTCCACCAGCACCTCGCGCACGCGCGCCGGCGACAGCGCCTTGGCGACGAAGCGGGCGGGCTCCTCGTTGAAGGGGATGATGTCGATCTTCTCGCCGCGCAGCTCGGACACGACCATGCGCACGCGCGACCCGCGCGGGCCGACGCAGGCGCCGACCGGGTCGACGCCGGAGGTGTGCGACACCACCGCGATCTTCGACCGGTAGCCGGGCTCGCGCGCGACGTTCTGGATCTCAACGTCGCCGGACTGGATCTCCGGCACCTCGAGGTCGAACAGCGCGCGGATCAGCTCGGGCGAACGCCGGGACACGATGATGCTCGGCCCCTTCGCCTGGTTCGAGACGTCGGTGATGATCGCCTTGATCCGCTGGCCGTGGTCGTAGCGCTCGCCGTGCACCTGCTCGCCGCGCGGCAGCAGCGCCTCCACGCGCTCGCGCAGCTGCACGAGCGTGTAGCGGGAGTCGGACTGCTGGACGATGCCTGTGATCAGCTCGCCGACGCGGTCCTGGTACTCGTGGAACATCATGTCCCGCTCGGCCTCGCGGATGCGCTGCAGGATCACCTGCTTGGCGGTCTGGGCGGCGATGCGCCCGAAGTCGTGCGGCGTGACGTCGCGCTCGTCGATCTGATCGCGGTACTGGGCGAGGCGCTCCTGGTCGATCTCGGGCGGCTCCGGGTACTGGAGCTCGCCGGTCTCGGGATCGACGGTCGGCTCGCCGAGCTCCTCCTCGACCTCGTCGAGCAGCTGCTCCTCGAGCTCGGCCGGCAGCAAGAGCTCGTACACGCGGAAGTCGCCGCTGTCGCGGTCCACCTCGACGCGCGCGTACTTGGCCGCGCCGGCGGTCTTCTTGTAGGCGGACAGGAGGGCGTCCTCCAAGGCGGCCATCAGCCTGTCCGCGGAGATGCCCTTCTCGCGCTCGAGGACCCCAACGGCCTCGACGATCTCCTTGGTCATCGCTCCCCCTCCAGCAGGTTGCTCTTGTTGATCTCCGAGTACGGGATCGAGACGATCCCCACTGCGGGGTGACCGCCTTCGGCGGCACCCCTCGTGCGGACGGCCACGGTGACCTCCTCGTCGGAGGCCCCGACGAGCTCGCCTGTCAAGCTCTTGTGCCCGTCCCTCGGCACCCCGAGGCGCAGTCGCGCGCGCCGGCCGAGGAAGCGGCGGAAGTGATCAGGCTTGGTGAGCGGCCGCTGCGGGCCCGGCGACGACACCTCGATGCCGTAGTCCACGAGGAGGTCGCGCAGATGGCCGGTCACGCGCTCGCAGAGCGCGAGGTCCACGCCACCCGGCCGGTCGATCACCAGCCGCAGCCGCTCGGGGCCGATCCGCTCGCACGCGAGCAGCTCGACCTCCGGCTCGACGGAGGCGAGTCGCTGTTCGATGTCTGTCTGGAGCGGATCGATCTTCATCAGGTAGAAAAAAAGGTGGGCTGCGAAGCCCACCTTCAGGCGCGGCCTCTCGGGCCGCGTACGACTGAAAGTCCTAGCGACGGATGAGTATAGACACGCTGAGCGGCTTCGACCGGGCGCGTCGCCGGGCCGCCGCGCGCGCCCGCCGGGTCGCCCTCAGAGCTGCATCGACTTGGCCACGAGGAACTCCTCGAGGCCGTACCGGCCGAGCTCCCGGCCGTGCCCGGACTGCTTGTATCCGCCGAACGGCGCCATCGGGTTGAACGCGCCGCCGTTGATCTCCACCTGGCCCGTACGGATGCGCCGCGCGACCCGCTTCGCCCGCTCCTCGTCCTCCGACCAGACGGCGCCGGCGAGCCCGTACACGGTGTCGTTGGCGATGCGGACCGCGTCCTCTTCGTCGTCGTACGGGATGATCGAGAGGACCGGCCCGAAGATCTCCTCCTGGGCGATCGTCATCGAGTTGTCGACGTCCGAGAAGACGGTCGGGCGCACGAAGTAGCCGCGCTCCGCGCCCTCGGGCGGCTCGGCCCCGCCGGTGACGAGGCGGGCGCCCTCGCTGACGCCCTTCTCGATGTAGCCGCGCACGCGCTCAAGCTGCGTCTCCGAGACGAGCGGGCCGAGGCGCGTGCCCTCGGCGAAGGGATCGCCGGGGGTCTGCTGCTCGGCGACCGCCGCGGCGATCTGCTCCGCCTCCGCCAGCTTCTCGCGCGGCACCAGCATGCGCGTGAGCGCGCTGCACGTCTGGCCCGAGTTGAGGAAGCAGTTGGCGACCCCGGCGGCGACCGCCTTCGCGAGGTCGGCGTCGTCGAGGATCACGTTCGGCGACTTGCCGCCCAGCTCGAGCGCGACCGCCTTCGGCGCCGCGGCGGCCAGCTCGGACACGCGCCGCCCCGCGCGTGTGGAGCCGGTGAAGCTGACCATGTCGACCTCGGGGTGCGAGACCATCGCCTCCCCCACCACCGGCCCGGTGCCGGTGACGAGGTTGAAGACGCCCTTGGGCAGGCCGACCGCCTCGATCACCTCGGCCAGCACGAACGCGTTCAGCGGCACGACCTCGCTCGGCTTCAGCACAACGGTGCAGCCGGCCGTCATCGCGGGCGCGACCTTGTTGGCGATCTGGTGCAGCGGGTAGTTCCACGGCGTGATCGCCGCCACCACGCCGGCCGGCTCGCGGACGATCAGCGAGTTGCCGACCTCCTCCTGCCAGGCGATCTCCTCGACGAGCTGCGGCATGGAGTTGAACGTGAGCGTCGGCAGACCGGCCTGGATCATGCGTGACAGGCGCACCGGCATGCCCATCTCGGTGGAGATGAGCGCCGCCAGCTCGTCGCCGCGCTCGGTGAGCATCGCGGCGATCGCCTCCATGTAGCGCGCGCGGTCGTATGGCGAGGTCTGCGACCAGTCGTCGAACGCCTCGCGGGCGGCGCGCGCCGCGCGGTCGGCGTCATCGGGGGTGCCCTCCGGCACCCGCCCGACGACCTCCTCGGTCGAGGGGTTGATCACGTCGATCGTCCCGTCGCCGGCGGGCTCGACCCACTCGCCGCCGATGAAGAGCTTGTCGCGTACGAGGATGTCTGCGGCAACCGCCATCGGGTCTCCTTTCAGCCGCCGACCGCGGTCGCCGCGGTCGGGGCCGGCGTCGCGGCCAGCATCGCCTCGGCGGTGCGCCGGGCGAGGGCCATGATCGTGATCATCGGGTTGGTCCCGGAGCTGGTCGGGAACGCGCTGGCGTCGCCGATCCACACGCCGGGCGTGTCGTGCAGCTGACCGGTCGGGTCGGCCACGCTGGTGGCAGGGTCCGGGCCCATCCGACAGCTGCCCATCTGGTGCGCCGAGAAGAGCCGGTACCCGCCGGCCCTGAGAGGGATCCTCTGGCAGCGCTCGATGAAGGCCTCGAGGTCGTCGCCGATCCGCCAGCGCGGCAGGCCGGCCGCGAGCGCCGAGATCTCCTGGGCGCCGGCGGCGTGGTGGAGGCGGATCTGGGCGTCGAGCGCCCGCAGTGTGTTGCGCACGTCGAGCTCGTCGGTGAGCGAGTACCACGGCACCGCCTGGCCCTGCTCGTCCACGGTGACCCGGCCGCTGCCGTGGTCGCGCAGCAGGCCGATCACGCTCGCCCCGGAGCGGAACCGGCTCATCAGCTCCTTGTGCTGCTCGCCCGTCGTGAACGGCAGCGCCGACGCGCCGAGCCCGGGCGCGTACTGGGCCGCCTCGAGCAGGAAGCCGTGGCCGTCCTCGACGTTCGCGAACTCGTCCACGAGGCCGGCGTGCGGCGCGCCCCACCAGGCGCGCTGGTCCTCGGCGTAGCCGGCGAAGACCGCCGTGCATGGATGGAGGCGCAGGTTGTGGCCGACCGCGGGGCCGCCGATGCCGGAGCGCAGCAACAGCGCTGGCGACTCGAGCGAGCCGCAGGCCACGACCACGCGCGGCGCTCTCACCGTGACGCTCGCGGTGCTGCCGGTCTCCGGGTCGGCGTAGAGGGCCTCGACGCCGGTCGCGCGGCCGTTCTCGGTCGTGACGCGCTGCGCCGTGCAGCGCACGACGATGTCGGCGCCGTTCTGTGCCGCGTCCACGAGGTAGGTCTTGCCGGTGCTCTGCTTGGCGCCCGAGCGGTCGCCGAACCCGATGTGGCCGGCGGTCTCGGGGTCGTAGCGGCTCTCGTCGATGTTGCGCAGGATCGTCCTGAACGACCAGCCGAGCGCCTCGGCGCCCTCCCTCATGCGCGTCTGGGGGCCGTTCAGGTCTGAGCAGCGGTCGTTGACCGAGATGCGCTCGAAGACGGCGTCGAGGTGGCGGTCGAAGTCGGGCCCGTCGAGGCCGTCCAGGCCGTGCTCCGTCGCCCACTGCTCGCGCACCCAGGGCTTCGTGCGCAGGCAGTTGGTCCAGTTGATCGTGGTGCCGCCGCCGAGCGTGGTGCCCGCCTGGAGCGTGACGTTCAGGTCCGCCGTCGCCTGCGGGCCGCCGCGCCAGTACATGTTCTGGTAGGCCCACAGCTCGTAGCCGTTGAAGTCCTGCTCGTTGAAGTAGCCGGCCGCCTCGAGCACCACCACCTTGAGCCCTGCCTCGGCGAGCGCTGCGGCGATCACCGCCCCGCCGGCGCCCGAGCCGACCACGCAGGCGTCGGCCTCCAGCGTGAGCTCGGCCCCGTCCGGCACCACCGGCGTGATCGGCTTCGGCTCGTCCGCCTCGATCGGCTTCGGGCCCGCATAGCCGAAGGTCTGCCAGAACGGGTTGCGGCCCGTCCGCGGGTCCGGCATGCCGTAGGCCAGGAAGAGAGCCATGCCGGTGAGGGCGGCGGCGCCCGCCGCGGCGTCGGGACCGAGCGCGGCGAGGTTGCGCAGCAGCTGCTCGCGCGAGCGCCGCGAGGCGAACGCGAAGCCCATCTCGGCGAGCCCGTCGAGCAGCTGCCCGAGCCCCTCCGCCTGCTCGGGGGGCAGCGACGCGATCAGCCCCTCGGCCGCCTCGGGGGTGCCGACCTCGGAGGAGCTGCGCGCCCAGAAACCGTCGTCGTCGCCGTCGTGCTCGAGCGCCGGGACGATCGTGTCGCAGACCAGGCGCAGGATCGAGCGCCTTGCCTCGTTCATCTCCATGGGAGCGGAACCTACTCCACCAGCAGCGTGACCGGGCCGCTGTTGACCAGGGAAACCTCCATGCGGGCACCGAAGACGCCGCCCTGGGCGCCCAGCGCTTGTCGCACCCGCTCATAGAGCGGCTCGGCGGTCTCGGGAGGAGCCGCCTCCACGAAGCTCGGCCGGTTGCCCTTGCGTACGTCTCCATACAGAGTGAACTGGCTGACGCAGAGAATCTCGCCCCCCACGTCGTCGACCGAGCGGTTCATCCTGCCCTCGTCGTCCTCGAAGATCCGGAGCGCTCGCACCTTGCGGGCGACCCGGTCTGCCTCCTCGTTGCCGTCGCCGGTGCGCACGCCGAGCAGCACCAGCAGCCCCCGGCCGATCCCCGCGACCCGCTCGCCGTCCACCGTGACCGACGCCTCGCTGACTCGCTGCACCAGGGCGCGCACGGCTCGTACTCTGCCCGAATGGCAGCCGCCGACGTGGTCGACGCCTACGTGACCGGGATGCCGGCCCTGGCCGCCCGGCGGCTCGCGCACGCCGAGTGGGGCCTGACCGTGCCGGGCGAGTCGGCGGGCGGATGGCCGCTCAACCTGGGGCTTCGGATCGCGGACGGCATGCTGCGCGCGCAGGCGGTTGCGCTGCCGGACGCGGGCGACCTCGACCCGTGGATGCTGCTGTGGTGGAACCGGCAGACACGCGTCGTCCGCTTCGGGTGCACGCGCTCGCGCGACATATGGGTGCACGCGGACCTGCCGGTGGACTCGGTGGACGAGGCCGCCGTGGACCGGTTGCTCGGGCTGGTGGTGGAGGGCGCGGTGGCGGTGAGGGACTATGCGGCGCGGGCGCGGGGTTGATCTGTTTGGCCGGGCTGCGGGTTGTGGCGAACGGCGGCAACCAGGGGTGGGCCCGGTTGGTGCCGGTCGCTTCAAGGGGGTGTTCGACGAAGCGGGACTATTTCTCCCGTTTCGTTGAACACCCCTAGCGCTCCGGGGGGTCCCTCACGAAACGGGCCTATGTCTCCCGTTCCGTGCCACACCCGCTGGTTGCCGCCGTTCGTCGGGGGCTGGGCCGCCGCCGGCCGGGCCGCGTCCCCCGCCTACGCCGCCCGGCGCCGCAGCCGGTCCCGCAGCGCGCGGTAGTCCTTGCGGTCCGGCCTCATCCCCGCGGCCAGGGCCGCGTGGCGGCTCGCCTCGCGCGGGCGGCCCGTGTTCTCCAGCGAGCGCCCCAGGCAGAAGTGGGCGTAGTGGTTCACGGGATGCTGCTCGACCACCGCGGCGAACTCCTCGGCGGCCTGCTGGAAGCGGGCCGAGCGGAAGTACGCGCGTCCGAGGGCCTCGCGGATCGAGCTCTTGTCGGGCTCAAGGTCGCGTGCCCGCTCGAGCGGGATCGCGGCGGCCATGAAGTCCCCCGCCTCGAGCAGCTCGCTGCCTTTCATGAACAGGTCGTAGACGCTCTCGCTCATGATTGCTCGCCTTCCACGGTACTCGGCGCCGCGGCGCTTGTCCTTAGCCGCTCGACGTCATCGAGGACGGCTGTCGCCACCTCGCTCTTCGGCCCCCGCGCGACGTGCCGGTCGCCGCCCGCCGTGACGATCGTGACCTCGTTCTCGCCCGAGTCGAAGCCGATGTCCGGGCGCGAGATGTCGTTGACGACCACGGCGTCCAGCCGCTTGCGCTCGAGCTTCGAGCGGCCGCGCTCCACCCCGCCCTCGCCGTGCTCCGCAGCGAACCCCACGAGCGTCTGGTCCGGGCGGCGCGCGCCGGCGAGCGCCGCCAGCACGTCGGTCGTGCCCTCGAGCTCGAGCGAGAGCTCGGCCCGCTCGGTCTTGACGATCTTGCCCGCCTCCGGCGCCCGCGGCCGGTAGTCGGACACGGCGGCCGCCATCAGCAGCACGTCCGCGGACGGGAACTCGGCGAGCGCGGCGGCCTCCAGCTCGGCGGCCGTCTCCACGTCGATCGAGCGCACGCCCTCGGGCCGCGGCAGCGAGACGTTCGCGCAGATCAGCGTCACCTCGGCGCCCCGCCGGGCGGCCTCCTCGGCGAGCGCCAGCCCCATGCGCCCGGACGAGCGGTTGCCCACGTAGCGGACAGAGTCGATCGGCTCGCGCGTGCCGCCCGCGGTCACGAGCACGCGCAGGCCGTCCAACGAGCGCGGCGCGAACCGGGCCGGGCCGAGCGCCTCCTCGATCGCAGCCAGGATCTCCGGCGGCTCGGCCAGCCGGCCCACCCCCCACTCGCCCTTCGACGCCAGCGCGCCCGTGCCGGGGGGCACCATCCGCGCGCCGCGCCGGCGCAGCAGCTCGAGGTTCTCCTGGGTGGCCGGGTGCTCGAACATGTGGCTGTTCATCGCCGGCGCCACCACCAGCGGCGCGGTGCAGGCGAGCGCGGCGCTCGTCAGGAGGTTGTCGGCCAGCCCGTGGGCCAGCTTGGCGATCGTGTTGGCCGACGCGGGCGCGACGCAGTACGCGTCGCAGCGGCGCACCAGCTCGAGGTGTGAGATCGGCTCGTGATCGGGTGCACGGTCGCCTGGAAACGCGCCGCGCGCCGGGTCGGGCTCGAACTCGCCGACGAGAACCGGCGCGCCGGTCACCCCCTCGAAGGTGGCGCGGCCGACGAACTCGAGGCTCGACCGCGTCTGGATGACGCGCACGGCGTGGCCGGCGCCCGTCGCCAGGCGCACCAGCTCGACTGCCTTGTAGGCGGCGATCCCGCCGGACACGCCGAGCAGGATTCGTGCCATCGCCCGGTCGCTACCGGTAGCGGTAGCGGATCTTGCCCGCGGCGACTTCCTCGAGGGCGATCTTCAGGTAGTTCTTCGAGCCCGTCTCGACCATCGGCGGCGGGTACTCGTCGAAGGTTCCCTCGCCGAGGTTGTGGTAGTACGAGTTGATCTGGCGGGCGCGCTTGGCGGCGACCAGGACGCAGGCGTAGTGCGAATCGACCTGCTCGAGCAGCTTGTCAAGACGTGGCTTGATCACGGGGACGACATGGTAGCGGCAAGCTGCGCGAGCTCGTGCAAGGCGCGTGCCAGGTCGTCGTTCACGACGCGGTAGGTGAACTCGTCGCGCGCCGCCAGCTCGTCGCGCGCGGCCGCCAGGCGGCGCTCGATCTGCTCCGGCGAGTCCGACGCCCGGCCCGCCAGCCGCGCCTGGAGGACCTCGAAGGAGGGCGGCTCGATGAACACCCGCACGGCGCGCGGCAGCGTCTCTCGCACCTGGCGCGCGCCCTGCACGTCGATCTCCAGCACGATCACCGTCGCCGGGCGGTCGAGCTCGGAGCGCAGCGTGCCGTAGCGGTTGTCGGCGTACTCCGCGTGCTCGACGAACTCGCCCGCGCGCACGCGCGCCTCGAACTCCTCCGGGCTCAGGAAGTGGTAGTCGCGACCGTTGACCTCGGTGTCGCGGGGTGGCCTCGTGGTCGCGGACACCGCCAGCTGGAGGCCCGGGACCCGCTCCAGCAGGCCCTTGATGAGCGTGCCCTTGCCGACCCCCGAGGGGCCTGTGATCACGAGCACCGGCGTTTTCAGCGGTTCCCCGACCGGGGATTCGGCCATTTAGCGCCGCAGGTAGGAGACCAGCTCGTTGCGCTGCCGCTCCGAGAGGCCGCCGATCGTCTTGCTCGGGGAGATGCGGCAGTGCGTGAGGATGCGATTCACCTTCACGCGGCCGTACTTCGGGACCGCGAGCAGGAGATCGAAGACCTTGGCCGTGAGCAGGTAGTCAGGCGGGTCAAGCAGCAGGCCATGGATCTGGGTGCGGCCCCCCTTCAGGTCCCTCTTCAGCCGTGCCCGGCGGGTGCGGATCTCGTTGGCGCGCTTGAGGGCGTCCATCCGCTGGGTGAGGGAGCGCTCGGGAGCCAGCCCCGAGGCCTGTGCCTTCGGGGCAGATTGCTGGGCGGCCGGCATGGGCGGCGATAGTACACATTCACCGGCGGGGTTGAGGCCCAGAAACGCAAAAAAAGCGCGAATTCACCTGCACCTCAAGCTGAGGTGGAGGTGACTTGCGGGTCCTTGAGCGTTTTCATACCGTTTGCAGGTATTTTGATCAACTTGCACAAGGTCGGGCCGCTTGAGACCGCGCCCATCCCGCACCTTCCGTGAAAAGGCCACCTCTTCGTCCCTCGGATGGGTGGCAGGCGCGTTCCTCTTAGGGTGCGCGCACCGGCGAGATGGGCGCATGGAGTCTCGCCAGCTCCTCCGCGACGCGTCGACCGGCCGCCGGATCGCGGAAGCTCTCCGTCCCGACGGCCACACAGGCCGCTCCGGCCGCCAGGAAGTCCGCCGCGTGGCACCCGGTCGCGATTCCGCCCATGCCGACCACCGGAATCCGGACCCGCCCGGCCACCGCGTGCACCTGCTCGAGCGCCACCGCGCGCACGGCGGGCCCCGACACGCCGCCGGTCACGCCGCCGAGCCACGGCCGGTCGGTGCCTGGCGCCAGCGCCATGCCCTTGAGGGTGTTGATGAGCGAGACGGCGTCCGCGCCGGCCCCCTCTGCCGCGGCGGCCACGGCGGCAGGGTCGAGCGCGTTCGGCGTCAGCTTCACGATCACCGGCTTGTCGGTGCGGGGGCGCACCCGCTCCACGGCGCGGGAGGTCTCGGCCGGGTCGGCGCCCATCACGAGGCCGGTCTCGACGTTCGGGCACGACACGTTCAGCTCGATCATCGCCACCTCGTCCCGCTCGGCGACCCGCTCGACGAGCGTGGCCAGCTCGTCGCGCGTGAAGCCCATTACGGAGATCACCAGCGGCACCGGGAGCTCGGCGAGCTCGGGCAGGTCGCGGCGCAGGAAGCCCTCGAGACCGCGGTTCGGCAGACCGATCGAGTTGATCAGCCCGGCCGGCGTCTCCCACAGCCGCGGCGGCGGATTGCCCTGCCGCGGCTCGGCCGTGATCGTCTTGGAGACGAAGGCGTCGAACGGGAACCGCTCGAGCAGCGCGTCGCCGAAGGCCCGCCGGGCGGCGATCGCGTCGAACGTGCCGGAGCCGTTCAGCACCGGGCCGCGCAGCTCGACGCCGCAGAGGTCGAGCATCAGTGCCCCGCCCCCGGCACCAGCGCGCTCTCGAGGCGGTCGGCGTCCAGCACCGGGCCCTCGAGGCACAGCCTCACGTAGCCGTCGCGGGTCGGCACGACGCACCCGAAGCAGGCGCCGAACCCGCACGCCATGCCTGACTCGAGCGCCAGCTGGGCCGCCACGCCGCGCTCGGCGCAGATCGCCCGCACCGCCTCGAGCATCGGCGGCGGTCCGCACGCGAACACCGTGGCGGACGGGTTGCGGTCGAGCGCCTCGCGCAAGAGCTCGGTCACGAAGCCGCGCCGCCCGACGGAGCCGTCGTCGGTCGCCACCAGCGCGCCGTCGCCGAAGGGCCGCGCCGCGTGCGCGTGGGCCGCGGACCGGAAGCCGAGCATCACGTCGCCCTCGAGCTCGTCACATAGGCAGAGCAGCGGCGCGGCGCCGATCCCGCCTCCGACCAGGAGCGGCCGCGACCCGTCCGCCGGCGGCCGGAAGCCGGCGCCCAACGGCCCCACCAGCGCCAGCCCCTCCCCGGGCTGCAGCGCGTCGAGACGCTCCGTGCCCGGACCGACCGTCTCCAGCAGGAACTGCAGCTCCACCCCGCTCCCAGCCCGCCTCGCGCGCGCGTGAGAGAAGGCACGCGGCAGGTAGGGGCGCTCGTCCGCCCCGCCGCCCCAGCGCTGCTCCGAGGACAGCATGTAGAACTGGCCCGGGCAGGGGTCCGGCGGCCCGTCGGCGTCCATCGCCGTGATCAGGCGGTACGCGCCGAGCGACTCGCTCGCGACCACCTGCGCGACACGGCGCTCGGGCGGTGCGAGCGTGCGGCCCATCAGGCCTCCGGCGCCGGCTCCGCCCGCGGCGCCAGGCGCGCGCCGGCCCCTCCGTGCAGCTCCTGCAGCGAGATCACCTCGGGCTCCTCGCTGCGGCGGGCGCGGATCGCGCGCTGCGCGGCGCTCGCGCCGCTCATCGTCGTGATGCACGGGATCCCGCGGCCGATCGCGGCGCGGCGGATCTCGTAGCCGTCTGCGCGGGCGCCCGAGCCGGTCGGCGTGTTGATGACCATGTCGACCTCGCCGGCCTCGATCCGCTCGACCACGTTGGGCGACCCCTCCGACAGCTTCTTGATCCGCTCCACCGGCACGCCCATGCGCCTGATCGCCTGCGAGGTCCCCCCGGTCGCCAGCACCTTGAAGCCCATGTCGTGGAAGCCCGCCGCCAGCTGGGTCGCCGCCGACTTGTCGCCGTCCGTGACCGAGATGAACACCGTGCCGGAGCGCGGCAGCTCCGCCCCGGCGGCCGCCTGCGCCTTGCCGAACGCGGCCGGGTAGTCGGAGGCCACGCCCATGACCTCGCCGGTGGACTTCATCTCGGGCCCCAACAGGGCGTCGGAGCGCGGGAAGCGCTCGAACGGCAGCACGGCCTCCTTGACCGACACGTGGCGCGGCGACGCCGGCAGGTCCAGGTCCATGTCCCGCAGCCGCTCGCCCAGCATCAGCCGGCACGCGATCTTGGCCAGCGGGATGCCGATCGCCTTCGACACGAACGGCACCGTCCGCGACGCGCGCGGGTTCGCCTCGATCACGTACAGCTCCTCGTCGCCGTAGACGGCGAACTGGATGTTGATCAGCCCCACCACGCCCAGCCGCAGCGCGATCTCGGTCGTCACGCGCTCGACCTCCGCGAGCATGTCAGGCCCCAGCGACATCGCCGGGATCACGCACGCCGAGTCGCCCGAGTGCACGCCCGCCTCCTCGACGTGCTGCATGATCGCTCCGATGCGGGCGTCCTCGCCGTCGCACAACGCATCCACGTCGACCTCGATCGCGTTCTCGAGGAAACGGTCGAGGAAGATCGTGCTGCCGTTGCCGTGGCCGTTGGCGGAGCGCTCGAGGTACCCGGCCAGCGCGTCGCGCGAGTAGCAGATCTCCATCGCGCGGCCGCCGAGCACGTAGGACGGCCGCACGAGCAGCGGGTAGCCCACCCCGCCCGCCACCTCGAGCGCCTCCGCCGGCGACTCTGCCGTCGCGTACGGCGGGCTCTTCACGCCGAGCTCGGCCAAGAGCCGGCCGAAGCTCGGCCGGTCCTCGGCGAGGTGGATCGACTCGACCGGCGTGCCGAGCAGCGGCACCCCCGCCTCGGCCAGGCCGTGCGCGAGCTTGAGCGGCGTCTGGCCGCCGAACTGGACGATCACGCCCTCGGGTCGCTCGAGCTCGATCACGCCGAGCACGTCCTCGAGCGTGAGCGGCTCGAAGTAGAGGCGGTCGCTCGTGTCGTAGTCGGTCGAGACCGTCTCGGGGTTGCAGTTGATCATCACCGCGTCGCGGCCGGAGTCGCGCACGGTCATCGCGGCGTGCACGCAGCAGTAGTCGAACTCGATCCCCTGGCCGATCCGGTTCGGTCCCGAGCCGAGGATCACCACGCTCGGGCGGTCGCCGCGGCGCACCTCGTGCGCGGCCCGCCGCTCCCAGCCCGAGTAGTAGTAGGGCGTCTCGGCCTCGAACTCGCCCGCGCAGGTGTCGACCGACTTGAAGCTCCGCTCGAGGCCCGCCTCGGGGTCCTCGCCGCGGGCCAGCGCCGCGATCTCGGCCATGAACCAGGGGTCGATCTCGGTGCGCTCGCACAGCTCAGCCTCGTTGTGGCCGCGGCGTATCGCCTCGAAGATCAGGTCGAATCGGTCGTGCGACGGAGTCTCGAGGCGCGCGAGCAGGTCGCCGTCGAAGTCCGGCGTCACGTCGAGCTCACGCGAGCGCATCGCCTTCGTGAACGCCTGCTTGAACGTGCGGCCGATGGCCATCGCCTCGCCGACCGACTGCATCGACGTGTGGAGCGCGCCGTCCGCGCCCGGGAACTTCTCGAACGCGAACCGAGGCCACTTGACGACCACGTAGTCGATCGTCGGCTCGAAGCTGGCCGGCGTCTTGCGCGTGATGTCGTTGTCGATCTCTTCGAGCGCGTAGCCGACCGCCAGCCGCGCGGCGATCTTGGCGATCGGGAAGCCGGTGGCCTTCGAGGCGAGCGCCGAGCTGCGCGACACGCGCGGGTTCATCTCGATCACGACGATCTCGTCGGTCTCGGGGTTGACCGCGAACTGGATGTTCGAGCCGCCGGTCTCCACGCCTACGGCGCGGATCACGGTCAGCGCCTGGTCGCGCAGCTGCTGGTACTGGCGGTCGGAGAGCGTCTGCTGCGGCGCCACCGTGACCGAGTCGCCCGTGTGCACGCCCATCGGGTCGACGTTCTCGATCGAGCACACGATCACCACGTTGTCGTTCCGGTCGCGCATCACCTCGAGCTCGAACTCGCCCCAGCCGATCACCGACTCCTCCACCAGCACCTGCCCGATCGGGCTGGCGGCGAGCCCCTCGGCCACGACCTGGCGGTACTCGGTCTCGTTGCGCGCGATGCCGCCGCCCTCGCCGCCCATCGTGAAGCCGGGGCGCACGATCGCCGGCAGCCCGATGTCGGGCAGCGCCTTCTCCGCCTCGCGCATCGACTTGACCGCGGCCGAGCGCGGCACCCGCAGGCCGGCACGCTGCATCGTGGTCGCGAAGAGGTCGCGGTCCTCGGCGCGGCGGATGGCCTCGTAGTCGGCGCCGATCAGCTCGACCCTGTAGCGGCCGAGCGTGCCGTCCTCCGACAGCTGCCGGGCCAGGTTGAGGGCCGTGCCGCCGCCGAGCGTGGGCAGCAGGGCGTCGGGCCGCTCGCGCTCGATCACCCTGGCCACGGAGGCTGGGTGGAGCGGCTCGATGTAGGTCGCCGTGGCGAACTCCGGGTCGGTCATGATCGTGGCCGGGTTCGAGTTCACGAGCACGACCTCGTAGCCCTCCTCGAGCAGCACCTTGCAGGCCTGCGCGCCCGAGTAGTCGAACTCGGCGGCCTGGCCGATCACGATCGGACCGGAGCCGATCACGAGGATCTTGTGGATGTCGGTTCTACGCGGCAAGGCGCTCGAGAAACCGGTCGAACAGATGCACGGCGTCGTGCGGGCCGGGGCCCGCCTCGGGGTGGTACTGGACGGTCGAGCCCGGCACGTCGCGCAGCACGAGTCCCTCGACCGTGCGGTCGTAGAGGTTCAGCTGCGACAGCTCGGCCACGCCGAAGTCGGTCTCCCACCGCACCGGCTCGTCGATGTCGATCGTGCGCTCGCCGCCCGGGCCGACCACCGCGAAGCCGTGGTTCTGCGATGTGATCTCGATGCGGCCGGTCTCGAGGTCCTTGACCGGGTGGTTCGCGCCGCGGTGGCCGAACGGCAGCTTGAACGTCTCGAGCCCGACCGCGCGGCAGAGCAGCTGGTGGCCGAGGCAGATGCCCCACACCGGCACCTGCCCGACCAGACCGCGCACGGTGTCGACCACGTAGTCGAGCGCGGCCGGGTCGCCGGGGCCGTTGGCGAGGAACACCGCGTCGGGGGAGCGCGCGAGCAGCTCCTCGGCGCTCGCCCCGCACGGGTGCAGCTCGAGCCGCACCCCGCGCGCCCGCATGTTGCGCACGATCGAGTACTTGATGCCGGTGTCGATCCCGACCACCAGCGGGCCGGGGTTGCCCGGGTCGAGGATCACGGGCTCCGCGGGTGTGACCGAGCGCGCGAGGTCGGCGCCCTCCATCGGCGGCTCGGCGCGCACGCGCTCCATCGCCTCCGACTCGGGCACGTCGGCGCCGAACACGCCGGCGCGCATCGCGCCCTTGTCGCGGATGTGGCGCACGAGCGCGCGCGTGTCCACGCCGGTCAGCGCCGGCACGCCGCAGTCGGCCAGCCAGGTCAGCCACCCGCCCTCGGCGTGCGGGGCGTCCTCGCGGTCCACCCCCTCGCGCATGATCACCGCGCGCGCGTGCACGCGATCCGACTCCATGTGCTCGGCCGACACGCCGTAGTTCCCGATCAGCGGGTACGTGAAGACGATCATCTGGCCGGCGTAGCTCGGGTCGGTGACGGCCTCCTGGTAGCCGGACATCGAGGTGTTGAAGACGACCTCCGCCGTGGCCTCGCCTTCTGCCCCGACCGACTCGCCGTCGAACCGCGTGCCGTCCTCGAGGAGCAGGTAGGCCGCGGTCGGCACCCGGGCGGCGCTCACGCGACGGCCCCCAGCGCGAAGCTCCGCTCGCGGTAGGCCACCGCCCCGCCCGCGATCGTCATCCGCACGCGGCCGATGAGGCGGCGGCCGCCGAAGGCGCAGTTGGCGGAGCGGCTCTCGTAGCCGGCCTCGCCGACGTCCCACTCGGCGTCGAGGTCCACCAGGCAGGCGTTCGCCGGCGAGCCCTTCGCGAGCGACGGCAGCGCGAGGCCGAACGGCTCTCCGCCGGCCGTCATGCGCTCCACCAGCAGGCCGAGCCCGATCACGCCGGGGATCACGAGCTCGGTGTGGAGAGCCGCGAAGGCGGTCTCGAGCCCGGTCACGCCCATCGGCGCGAGCTCGAACGGCTGCTCCTTCTCCTCGCGCGCGTGAGGGGCGTGGTCGGTGGCGACGCAGTCGATCGCACCCGAGCGCAGCGCGTCGATCAGCGCCTGCCGGTCGAGCTCGGAGCGCAGCGGCGGGTTCATCTTGAACGAGGTGTCGAGCGAGCGGACCTCCTCGTCGGTCAGGACCAGGTGGTGGGGCGTCGCCTCGCAGCTCACCCGAGTGCCGACGGCCCGCGCCCGCTCGATCGCCTCCACGGTCTCGCGCGCGGACACGTGCTGCACGTGGATCTGCCCGTCCTCGTAGGCGGCGAGCGCGCAGTCGCGCGCGACCATCGTCGACTCGGACACCGACGGGATGCCGCTCAGCCCGAGCGCGGCCGACACCTCGCCCTCGTGCATGGCGCCGTCGCCGGAGAGCGACGGATCCTCCTCGTGGAGGGCGAGCGTGCGGCCCGCGAGCCGCTGGTACTGGAGCGCCTGGCGCATGACCCCGGCCGCGCGGACCGGCAGGCCGTCGTCGGTGAACCCGGCGGCGCCGGCGTCCGCGAGCTCGGCCATCTCGGTCAGCTCGTCGCCGCGCTGGCCGCGCGTGATCGCCGCCAGGAACCCGGTGGGGATGCGCGCCTCGGCGCGCGCGCGTTCGCGCAGCGAGCGCAGGACCGGCGCGGAGTCCACGACCGGGTCCGTGTTCGGCATCGCGAGGATCGCGCAGTAGCCGCCGGCCGCGGCGGCGCGCGTACCGGAGTCGATGTCCTCCTCGTCCTCGCGCCCGGGCGTGCGCAGGTGCACGTGCGGGTCGACGAAGCCGGGGAACGCGTGCAGCCCGCCGGCGTCCACCACCTCGGCTCCCTCGGGCGCCTCGAGGGCATCCCCGATCTCGGCCACCACGCCGTCGCGGATCAGCAGGTCGGCCGCGCCGTCGAGTCCGGCGCGCGGGTCGAGCAGCCGGGCACCGCGCACCAGCACGGTCGCGGGCGGGCCCCCGGCGCGGTCGAGCGCGAGCGCCCTCATGCCGGCTGCGGCTCGGTCGTCTCCGCCAGGCGCGCCTCGCTCGGCGCCCCGCGGCCCGCCAGCAGCTCGTAGAGGACCGCCATCCGCACCACCACGCCGGACTCCACCTGCTCGGTGATGAGCGCCTGCGGCGAGTCGATCACCTCGGCCGCCAGCTCCACCCCGCGGTTCACCGGTCCCGGGTGCATCAGCAGCTGGTTCGGCCCGAGCCTGCGCCCGTCGATCTGGTACTGCGCGGCGTACTCCCGCAGCGAGGGGACGAACGAGCCCTGCATCCGCTCGTGCTGCATCCGCAGGGCGTAGACCACGTCGGCCGAGCCGAGCCTGTCCAGCGTGTGCTCGACCCGGCAGCCGAGCGAGTCGATCCCGCGCGGGATCAGCGTCGGCGGCCCGCACACGGTCACCTCGCAGCCCATGCGGGTGAAGGCGAGGATGTTCGAGCGGGCCACGCGGCTGTGGAGCACGTCACCGACGATCCACACGCTCAGGCCCTCCAGCGAGCCCGCGCGGCGCCGCAACGTGTAGAGGTCGAGCAGCGCCTGCGTGGGGTGCTCGTGCTTGCCGTCGCCGGCGTTGATCACCGAGGCGCGGGTCCAGCGCGCCACCAGCGCGGCGGCGCCCGCGTGCGGCGAGCGGATCACGATCGCGGCGGGGTCGTAGGCGGAGAGCGTCTGGACGGTGTCCTTCAGCGATTCGCCCTTGTCCACCGCGGACCCCGCCGACTTGATGTTCACGAGGTCGGCCGACAGCCGCTTGGCGGCCAGCTCGAACGAGGAGCTCGTGCGCGTGGAGGACTCGTAGAAGAGGTTGATCACGGTCCTGCCGCGCAGCGTGGGGACCTTCTTGATCTCGCGCCCCGAGACCTCCGCGAAGCTCGCGGCCCGGTTGAGGATGCGCTCGATGTCGTCGCGCGAGAGGTCGTCGATCTGGAGCAGGTGTCGTCTCACTGCGCGGCCTCCTCGATGCTCGCCGGGGCGATCGCGACCTCGTCCACGCCGTCGATCTCCTCCACTCGGACATTGACCCGCTCCGAGCGGGCCGTCGGCAGGTTCTTGCCCACGTAGTCGGGCCGGATCGGCAGCTCGCGGTGACCGCGGTCGGCGAGCACGGC
>DASXAA010000134.1:0-16316 GCA_036407035.1 Thermoleophilaceae bacterium
CGACGTCGATCGAGTCGTAGAGCACCGGCTCGGGCCGCCGCACGCAGCGGCGCGGGCCGTCGGCCGCGCCCTCGGGCACGTGCAGCAGCGCGGACAGGTCGATCCCGCGCGCCTTCCAGTGCTCGACGGCCTCGTCGGCGACGAGCAGGTCGGTGCGCCCGATCAGCTCCGCGACCGAGTGGACGCCGAGCGCGGCCATGATCCGGCGCGTCTCCTCGGCGACCATGAACATGTAGTTGACGACGTGCTCGGGCTGGCCGTCGAAGCGCCGCCGCAGCTCCGGGTCCTGGGTCGCCACGCCCACCGGGCAGGTGTTGAGGTGGCAGACGCGCATCATCACGCAGCCGAGCGCGATCAGCGGGGCCGTCGAGAAGCCGAACTCGTCGGCGCCGAGGATCGCCCCGATCGCGACGTCGCGGCCGGTGCGCATCTGCCCGTCGACCTCGACCAGGATGCGCGAGCGCAGGTCGTTGCGGAGCAGCGTCTGCTGCGTCTCGGCGAGGCCGATCTCCCACGGGATGCCCGCGTGCTGGATCGACGCTTGCGGCGAGGCGCCGGTGCCGCCGTCGTGGCCGGCGATCACCACGTGGTCGGCGTTCGCCTTCGCCACCCCGGCGGCGACCGTGCCCACACCGACCTCGGACACGAGCTTCACCGAAACGCGGGCGCGCGGGTTCGCAGCCCGCAGGTCGTAGATCAGCTGCTTCAGGTCCTCGATCGAGTAGATGTCGTGGTGAGGCGGCGGCGAGATCAGGCCGACGCCGGGCGTGGAGTAGCGCAGGCCCGCGATGTAGCGGTCCACCTTGTGGCCCGGCAGCTGGCCGCCCTCGCCGGGCTTGGCGCCCTGGGCGACCTTGATCTGCAGCTCGTCGGCGTTCACCAGGTAGTGCACGGTCACGCCGAAGCGGCCGGAGGCCACCTGCTTGATCGACGAGCGGCGCTCGTCGGCGTAGCGCGCCGGGTCCTCCCCGCCCTCGCCGGTGTTCGACTTGCCGCCGAGCCGGTTCATCCCGGCGGCGAGCGTCTCGTGCGCCTCCGGCGACAGCGCGCCGAGGCTCATCCCGCCGGACTTGAAGCGCTTGACGATCTCGCTGGCGGGCTCGACCTCGTCCAGCGGCACGTCGTCCACGTCGTCGCGCAGCCGCAGCAGCCCGCGCAGCGTTGACCGCGGCGCCGCCACGTGGTTCACGTAGCGCGCGAACCGCTCGTAGGCGTCCGGACCGCCGTCCTCGTTGCGGGCGGCGTGCTGGAGCGTGGCGATCGTCTCCGGGTTCCAGCCGTGGAACGGGCCGTCGCGGCGCCACGCGTAGACACCCCCGGGCGGCAGGAGCTCGGAGGTCGCGGCGGGGTAGGCGCGGCCGTGGCGGTCGAGCGCCTCGACCGCCAGCACGTCGAGCCCCACGCCCCCGATGCGCGAGACCGTGCCGGTGAAGTGGCGGTCCACCAGCTCCCGCTGGAGCCCCACCGCCTCGAAGATCTGGGCGCCCGTGTACGAGCGGATCGTGGAGATCCCCATCTTCGAGAGGATCTTCAGCAGCCCCTTGCCGATCCCCTTGATCACCCGCTGCTCGCCCTCCTCGGGGGTCATCGCCTCGGGCAGCCGGCCGTCGCGGTGGAGCGCGTAGACGGACTCGAAGATGAGATACGGGTTCACCGCCGCCGCGCCGTAGCCGATCAGGCAGGCGAGGTGGTGCACCTCGCGCGCCTCGCCGGTCTCGACCACCAGGCCGATCTGCAGGCGCGTGCTCTCGCGGACGAGGTGATGGTGCACCGCGGCGGTGGCGAGCAGCGAGGGCATCGGGGCGCGCTCGCGGCCCATGTTGCGGTCGGACAGGATGATGATGTTGACCCTGCGCGCCACGAGGTCCGACGCCTCGCGGCAGATCTCCTCCAGGCGGCGGGCCATGCCTGCCGCCCCCTCGGAGACCGGCCACGTCATGTCGATCGTGCGCGCCTCGAAGATGTCGTGGTCGACCTGGCGCAGCTTCTCGAGCTGCGAGTTGAGCAGGATCGGCTGCGGCATCACGAGCTGGTGGCAGTGGTCGGGCGTCTCCCCGAGCAGGTTGATCTCGGGGCCGATGCAGGCCTCGAGGCTCATCACGATCGACTCGCGGATCGGGTCGACGGCCGGGTTCGTGACCTGCGCGAAGAGCTGCTTGAAGTAGCCGAACAGCGGCGGCCGCGAGTCGGACATCGCCGCGGGCGCGAGGTCGTTGCCCATGGAGCCGGTCGGCTCGGCCGCGTCGCGGGCCATCGGCGCGACGATCACGCGCAGGTCCTCCTCCGACCAGCCGAAGGCGAGCTGGCGGGCGCGCAGCGGCTCCACGCGCGGCACGCGCGGGCTCTTGTGGGGCAGGTCCTCGATGTGGACCACGCGCTCCCTCAGCCACTGCCCGTATGGCTGCCGGCGGGCGAGCTCGAGCTTGACCTCGTAGTCGGGCACGACCCGGTCGCGCTCGAGATCGACGAGGAAGAGCTTGCCGGGGCGCAGGCGGCCCTTGGCCCTGACCTGCTCGTCGGGCACGTCGAAGGTGCCGGCCTCCGAGGCCAGCACGACCCAGCCGTCGCGGGTGATCAGCCAGCGGCCGGGACGGAGGCCGTTGCGGTCGAGCGTGGCGCCGATCACGCGGCCGTCGCTGAAGGCGACGGCCGCGGGGCCGTCCCAGGGCTCGACCAGCGACGAGTGGTAGGCGTAGAAGTCGCACACCTCCTGCGGCAGCTCCGGGCGGCCGCGGAAGGCCTCGGGGATCAGCATCGAGATCGCGTGCGCGGGCGAGCGGCCGCCGAGCACGATCAGCTCCATGAGCGCGTCGAGCGAGGCGGAGTCCGAGATGTCGTCGCGCAGCAGCGGGCGGATGCGGTCCAGGTCGTCGCCGAACAGCGGCGAGGCGAGCGTCAGCTCGCGCGCGCGCATCCAGTTGCGGTTGCCGCGCAGGGTGTTGATCTCGCCGTTGTGGGCGAGCATCCGGTACGGGTGGGCGAGCTCCCAGCTCGGGAAGGTGTTGGTGGAGAAGCGCGAGTGGACGAGCGCCAGCCGGCTGGCGAGCCGCTCGTCGCGGAGGTCGGGGTAGTAGAGCGGCAGCTGGGGGGCGGTGAGCATGCCCTTGTAGACGACCGTCCGCGTGGACAGGCTCGAGATCGAGAGGTCCGGCACGCGCTCGTGCTCCACCACGCGCCTGATCACGTAGAGCTTGCGCTCGAGCGCGTCCTGGTCGGCGATCCCTTCGCCCGCGCCCACGAACACCTGCGCGATGTGCGGACGGCAGGCGCGGGCGGCGCTGCCGCAGGCCTCGTCGACGACCGGGACGTCACGCCAGCCCAGCACGCGCTGGCCCTCGGCCTCCACGGTCCGCTCCATCAGCCGGACGGCGCTCGCGCGCGCCGACGGCTCCACCGGCAGGAAGCACATCCCCACGCCGTAGCGGCCCGGCGCCGGGAGCTCGAAATCGAGCAGCTCGCGCAGGAACGGGTCCGGGAGCTGGAGGAGGATGCCCGCGCCGTCGCCGGTGTCCGGGTCGGCGCCCTCGGCGCCCCGGTGCTCTAGCTGCTCGAGCGCGCGCAGCGCCCGCGCCACGACCTCGTGCGAGGCCGGCGCGCCCACGCGCGCGACGAACGCGACGCCGCAGGCGTCGTGGTCGTAGGCCGGGTCGTAAAGGCCCCGGAGACCCTGCTCTCGGGCGGACGGCGAGATCATGTGACGGGCCTCCGGCCCAACGGGCTCGGAGCTCCTCAACCTCCTCGGATTCCGCGCCTTCTCCGAGTGGGCGCGCGACGGGACGGACGCGGAACTATAAAGCCAGGCACGGCGAGCGGGGCTTGCGTCGCCCGATATCGTCGGCGGCGTGGGTACGACTGTCACGGTCCTCTCCCAGAAGGGCGGCACGGGGAAGACGACCGCGGTGCGCACGCTCGCCGACGCCCTGCGGCGAGTCGGGCTGAACGTGCTCTGCGCGGACCTCGACCCGCAGGGCAACCTCTCGGACTACTTCGACGTCCCGCCCGACGCCAGCCCGACGATCGCCGACGTGCTCGCGGGGCAGGCCCGGGCGGCCGACGCGGTGCACGAGGGAGTGGTGCCCGCCAACCTCGGCCTGGCCGAGGCGGAGCTGATCCTCGCCGGGAAGATGGGCCGCGAGCTGACGCTGCAGCGCGCGCTGCGCGAGGTCAAGGACCACTACGACCTGGTGCTGGTGGACTGCCCGCCGTCGCTCGGCCTCCTGACCGTGAACGCGCTCGTCGCCGCCGACCACGCCCTGATCTCGAGCGAGGCCGAGTACTTCTCCCTCCAGGGGGTCGAGCAGGCGCTCGAGGTCGTGGAGCTGGCGAAGGAGTCGCTCAACCCGGAGCTCGACTGGCTCGGCGTGGTGCTGAACATCGCGGACATGCGCCTGGTTCACGCGCGCGAGGCGCACAGGCAGCTGAAGGAGCGCTTCGGCGACCGCCTCTTCCACACGGTCATCCGCCGCTCGGTGCGGTACGCGGAGTCGGCCGAGCGCGGCGTCTCGATCCTCGACTTCGCGCCGGACCTCGGCGCGGACTACCTGTCGCTGGCCGGCGAGATGCTCGAGCGGCTCGGCGGCTACGACGAGGAGCGCGCCCGGCTCGGCTCGCTGCGCGGCGAGCTCGCGCCCACCGGGTAGGGTTCTCGCCCCGTGTCGGATCTGCTCTTCAGACCCGCGGGCGAGCTCGCCCGGCTCGTGCGCGAGGGCGAGGTCGGCTCGCGCGAGCTGGTGGAGGCGTCGTTCGAGCGGATCGAGGCGCTCGACTCCGAGCTGAACGCGTTCGTCCATCTCGATCGCGAGGGCGCGCTGGCCGCGGCCGACGCGGTGGCCGCCGGCGACGAGCGCCCCTTCGCGGGCGTGCCGATCGCGATCAAGGACACGGCGCCGGTGGCGGGGATGCCGTACACGATGGGCTCCGACATCTTCGGCGACTACGTGCCCGGGCACGACGCCTTCCTCGTCCGGCGCATCCGCGACGCGGGCTTCGTGATCGTCGGCAAGACGAACCTGCCGGAGTTCGGGATCCTGCCGGTGACCGAGCCGAGCCGCTTCGGCCCGAGCCGCAACCCCTGGGACACCGGGCGCACTCCCGGCGGATCGTCCGGCGGCGCCGCGGCGGCCGTGGCGGCGGGGATGGTGCCGCTCGCCCACGGCAGCGACGGCGGCGGCTCGATCCGCATCCCGGCCGCCTGCTGCGGGCTCGTCGGGCTGAAGCCCGCGCGCGGGCGCGTGTCGCGCGGGCCCGACCTCGGCGACGACTTCCTCGTCCAGGACGGCGTGCTCACCCGCACCGTGGCCGACACGGCCGCGATGCTCGACGTGCTCGCCGGCTACGAGACCGGGGACGCCACATGGGCGCCGCCGCCCTCGGCTCCGTTCGCCGAGGCCGCCGCGCGAGAGCCGGGGAGGCTGCGGATCGGGCTCGCGATCGCGGGCGCCGTCGACGCGCCGCTGGACCCGGTGTGCGAGCGCGCCGCGCGGGACGGCGCGGAGCTGCTCGCGTCGCTCGGGCACGAGGTCGAGGAGGTCGACCCGCCCTGGGCCGGCCGGGACCTGCTGCGCGTGTTCACGATGGTCTTCGGGACGCCGATCGCGATGGGCATGTTCTTCGGCGGCCAGGTGACGGGCCGCGAGCCGAGCCCGGAGCTCGTGGAGCCGCTCTCGTGGACGATCTGGGAGGGGATCCGCGAGCGATCGGGCCTCGACTACCTGCTCGCCCGCACGCAGCTCCAGGCGTACTCGCGCGAGATCGTGGCGCTGTGGGACAGGTTCGACGTGGTGTTGACGCCGGCGCTCGCGCAGCGCCAGCTGCCGATCGGCGAGCTGGATCCGCGCAGCGACGATCCCTGGGACGACTTCCGCCGCTCCGGGCTCTTCACCCCGTACACGGCGACCTTCAACGTGACCGGCCAGCCGGCGATGTCGGTGCCGCTCTTCCACGGCGACGACGGCCTGCCGCTGGCCGTGCAGATCGCCGGAGCGCCGGCGGACGAGGCGACGCTGCTCTCGCTGGCCGCGCAGCTGGAGGCGGCCCACCCGTGGGCCGACCGCCGGCCGGAGCTGGCGACGGCGTCCTAAGCTGGACGGTCTTCGAGATGTGCCGACAGGTTCGGCTCATCTCGCCTCCATTTTGCGGGCACCGTAGACGATGTCGGCGGGGATCTGGCCGCGGGTGAGGCGACCGTGGTGGACGCGGTCGAAGTTGTAGAAGCGCAGGTAGGTGGCGAGCTCGCGTCTGAGGCCGGTGTAGCGCGGGTAGAGGTAACGCGCGAACGCCGGCCGCCAGCACTCGTCGAGGATCGTTTTGTGGAGCGCCTCGACGTTGCCGTTGGTCTGGGGTCTGCCGGCGTGAATGGGGGTGTGACGCGCCTTCAGGCGCCTGATGGTCTGGCCGAAGGGCAGGCCGCGGAATTCGTTGCCGTTGTCTGAGAGGACGCGCTCGAGCCGCCAGCCGGCCGCTTTCAGGTCGGCTGCGACGCGGCGGGCGAGCTTCGAGGTCTGGCTGGCGGTCGGGTTGTCGCTGGGGCAGACGACGAGCTCGGCCCAGGCGAACGAGGAGGCGACGTCGATCGCGGTCAGCTGCCAGATCGCCCCGTTGGTTCCCTTCAATCGACCGACGTAGAAACAGTCGATCCCGACCAGCTCGCCGGGCCGCTCGACGTCGATGTGCCGCTCCGGACCTGGGTCGCGCGGCGGCTCGTAGGGAGCGGCGTAGCCGGCGATCAATCCCAACCGCTTGGCGCGCGTGTTAAGCCCGTGGCGGCAGAGCGTCTTCCAGACCCCGTTGGGCGAGACCACGATCCCGCCCCACTTCTCCCGCCGCAGCTCCGACGCCACCCGCCGCGGCCCCAGACCGGGATGGGCGAGCGAGAAGCTGACGATCCGCTCCTCGATCATCTTCGGCAGCTGGTTGGGCATCTGCGGCCGCCGGCGCTCCCTCGGCCGCAGCACCTCGAGACCGTAACGATCGACCTGGCGTTTCCACGCGTAGTAGGTCGAGCGATGCACCCCCAACCTGCGACACGCCTCCGACACCGACGTGCGGGCGGCCTCGGCGAACAGCTGCTGGCGATAGCCGAACAGCACGTCATCCTTCGTCACGCGACTCTCCTTCTCTCACTTGGCGGTGAAGAAGGCAGCCTGAGCCGCAGCGCGGACGGCCCCGCCCGATCGGGCGGGGCCGTCGCACGCAAAGATCTATCTAGCCCCCAACTGTCGGGAGCACTCGGAGACCGTCCATCCTAAGCGGCTGCGGCTCGCCGCGCGGCCTCTGCCACGAGGTCCGCGTTGTCCCTCGCCGTCGAGCCGTCGGGCAGCACGGTCGTGTCCTCGAGGCCGATGCGCACGTCGCGGCCGCGAGCGATCGCGCGGTCGATCACCGCCCACGTGGCCCGGCCCGCGCCGTGGTGGAGCTGGGGCGTTTCGATGCCGGCGTCGCCCAGCACGGCCTCCATCTCTGCCGCGTTGCGGACGGCCGCCTCCGGGTCCTCCTCCATGGCCTCGACGAGCACGCGCAGGCAGCGGTCCGCGAGGCCGCTGCTGGCGAGGGCGCGCGCGTGGTCGGCGCTCCAGAGGCCGGGCTCGATGCCGATGCCGCGCTCGAGCAGGAGCTCGCACAGCTCCTCGAATCCCGGCTCGGACATGTTCACGGAGACGAAGTCGGGCGGCGTCCTCCAGGCGGAGATCAGCTCGAGCCGGCGGGCCGGGTCGCGGCCCACGGTCCAGAGGCCCGTGGTGAGCCCGAGCGGGGTGCCGGGACAGGCGTCTCGGACGGCGGTGACGGCGGCCGCGACGAGGTCCGGGGCGAGCGTGTCGGCGCCCTCGTCCGTGCGGACGTGCGCGTGGAGGGCGCCGGCGCCCGCCGCCACGGCGGCGGCCGCCTCGCGCGCGAGCTCCTCCGGCGTGAGCGGGATCGCCGGGTGGTCGCTGCGGGGGCGGGCGCCGTTGAGGCAGGCCTTGATCATCGTCAGATGTTGCGCACGTAGCGCGCGATGTTCGGGTTGTGCTCGTATCCGGCCGCGCGCCAGAGCGCGGCGGCGTGGTCGTCCTCATCGGCGATGAGGGCGGTCACGCGGCGGGCGCCGCGCCGGCGGAGGTGGTCCTCGCCGGCCTCGACCAGCGCGCGGCCGAGGCCGCGGCGGCGGTGGCTCTCGCGGACCGCGAGCCGGTACATGTTGCCGCGCCAGCCGTCCCAGGCGGCGATCAGCGCGCCGACCAGGGCGCCGTCGTACTCCGCGACCATCACGGCCCCCTCATCCACCAGCCGCTCGACGTCCTCGCGCCGGTCGGTCGTCGCGGCGGCCGCGCTGCGCGACTCCGCCCAGAGGTCGAGGACGGCGTCGATCTCGTCCGTGCGGGAGGGCCGGATCAGCTCCATGCCCGAAGCACTTCGCGATCGCCGTCGTAGGAGAGGAGCGCGAGCGCCTCGTCCGGTTGGACCCAGCGCAGCTCGTCGACCTCGCCGCCGGGGACGAACCCCACGTCGGCGACCGGCTCCATCAGCCAGTAGCGCACCAGCTTGGCGCGCCCCTTCGCGTCGTCGTACTCGGTGGACGGCAGCTCCCGGACCAGCCGGGCGCGCACGCCGGTCTCCTCCTCGACCTCCCGGAGCGCCGCCTCCTCGAAGGACTCGCCCTGTTCCAGCTTCCCCTTCGGCAGGCTCCAGTCGTCGTACTTGGGGCGGTGGACGAGGGCGACCAGCCCGTCCCGGGCGACCACGCCGCCCGCCGCCTGCACCTCGGCATCCATTGGATGGACGCTAGCCGGGGGCGAGATTCGGCGCGTGCCGCCTTCTGTGTGCATGAGCCTTCATCCGCAGCGCCTGGCCGCACTCGCCCCGCTCGTCGCGGCCCTGCTCGCAGCCGGGGCCGCGCGAGCCGACTCCGCGGCGCAGCGGCTCCCGTTCAGCCAGGACTGGACGGCCGGCGGCGTCGTGGCCGCGGACGACGACTGGTCCCGCGTGCCCGGCGTGGTCGGCTACCGGGGCGACGGCCTGACCGCGGTCGCCGGAGTGGACCCGCGGACGGTGCTGGCAGACGGCGCGGGCACGCCGGTCGACGTGAACGCCAACCGGACCGACCCGGGCGCCGTCGGCCTTGCCGCAGGCGTGACCGAGTTCGAGCTGTCCGAGCCGACCGTCGCGATCCAGGGCTCTGCCACCGCAGACGCGCCGCACCTGGTGCTGTCGCTCGACACGCGCGGGTGGTCGACCGTGACCGTGTCGTACGTGCTCCGGGACGTCGACGCATCGCCGATCGCCGACGCCGTGCAGCCGGTCGCGCTGCAGTACCGGGTGGGCGCCTCGGGCGACTTCGCGAACGTCCCGGCCGGGTTCGTCGCGGACGCGACGGCCGGTCCGAGCGTGGCCGGGCTCCGCACGCCCGTGAGCGCCGCGCTGCCCGCGGCGGCAGCGGGACAGCCGCTGGTGCAGGTGCGGGTGATCACGACGAACGCGATCGGGCAGGACGAGTGGGTGGGGGTGAACGACCTGGCGGTGAGTGGAGCGCTGCTTCCGCTGCCGCCCGCGCCACCGGCCGGGGCGCCGTCCGGGTCACCGGCGAGCCCGCCCCCGAGCGGCACCTCGCAGCGCGACAGGACAGCACCGAGGATCAGGCGGCTGGGCGTGGCGCCGTCGGTGCTCCGGCCCGGGATGGGCACCGGGCGATTCCGCTTTACGCTGAGCGAGCGGGCGAGCGTGATCCTGCTTGTCGAGCGCCTGGCGCCGCACCGCGCGGCGACCACCCCGGTGGCCGCACTCTGGGTGGCGGGACATCACGGCCGCAACCTGATGGGCTTCAAGGGCGCACCAGGCGGCCGGCGCCTGCCCGCCGGCGCCTACCGCGTGACCGCAACGGCGATCGACCCGGCGGGCAACCGCTCCAGACCGGCCAGAGCCCGGTTCCGAATCCGAGCGAGCGTCCCCGGGCGAAGGTCCGGCACGGGTCTCCTGCGACGGCAACCAAGGTGGGCCCGAGCGGTTCGCGGCACAGTGGTGCATCAGTGGTCTCCTGGCCCCACAAAGCACCACCGTGGAGCGGTTTCACGCACACCGGGGCGTCGTGTGGTCGTACAGCGAACACAAAGCACCACAGCGCCGCCGCCCGTCCCTACATCGCCCTCACATCCGCCCCACCGGGCGCGAAGTTCACCCGCCGCACGTCGCAGTCCGCCGCGTCCGCCCGCAGCGCGTCCATCACCGCTCCAGTCTGCTGCCAGTGGCACCAGAAGAGCACGGCCGGGCCCGCGCCCGAGATCGTCGCCCCGACCGCGCCCAGCTCCGTCGCCCGGTCCACCAGCTCCATCGAGCGCGGGTAGAGGTGGCGGCGCCGCGGCTGGTGCAGGCGGTCGGCCAGTCCGCGGCCGATCAGCGAGAAGTCGTCCTGCGCGAGGCCGAGCACGAGCAGCGACGCGTGGGCCACGTTGTGCACCGCATCGAGCAGCGGCACCTCGGGGGGCATCGCCGCGCGCGCCTCGGACGTCGGCACCTCGTGCCGGGGCAGCGCGAGCACGGCCTCGAGGCCCGGCGGCGGGTCGAAGCGCGCCGGCTCGTCACCGGCACACACCACGAAGCCGCCGTAGAGCGCCGCCGCAACGTTGTCGGGGTGGCCCTCCAGCTCCCGCGCGACCTCGAAGATCGGCGCGTCCAGCTCGAACATGTGGTCGGCGGCGCACAGCCCCGCGACGATCGCAGCCGCGCTCGACCCGAGCCCGGACGCGACCGGGATCTCCGAGCGGATCTGGAACGTCACGCCGTCGGCCGGCCGCAGGGCCTCGAACGCCTGCACGCAGAGGTTCGAGCGGTCGAGCGGCACGCCCGGCAGGTCGCAATGGACGAAGAACTCGCCCGTCTCCTCCACCTCGAGCTCGAGGTCGATCGACAGCGCGGCGGCCAGGGCGTCATAGCCCGGCCCGAGGTTGGCCGACGAGGCCGGCACGCGGACGACCCGGCGGCGGTTCACCGCCACACCCGGAGAGCGCGCGCCCGCCACACTCGGAAGCCGCGCGCCCGCCACACCCGGAGGCGCGCCCGCCTCACCCCAGCACCGCCCGCTCCACGCTCTCGATCTCCGGCTCGCAGGGCACCACCGGCTCGGCGCGGTTCATGGCGGTCTGGGGGTCCTTCAGGCCGTGACCGGTCAGGACGCACACCACGCGCCCCTCCGCGCCGTACTTCAAGAGCCCCGCGACCGAGGCCGCCGAGGCCGGCTCGCAGAACACGCCCTCGCGGGCGCCGAGCAGCGAGTACGCCTCGAGGATCTCCGTGTCCGACACAGCCCGCACCTCCCCGCGCGACGACGTGAACGCGTTCATCGCGTCCTCCCACCGCGCCGGGTTGCCGATCCGGATCGCGCTGGCCACCGTCTCCGGCTGCTCGACCGGCGCCCCCCGCACCAGCGGCGCGGCCCCCTCGGCCTGGTAGCCGTGCAGCCGCGGCGCCACGCCGTATTCCTGGAAGCCCTTCCACCACGAGGTGACGTTGCCGGCGTTGCCCACCGGGATGCAGAGCACGTCCGGGGGATCGCCGAGCTCGTCGCAGACCTCGAACGCGCCCGTCTTCTGGCCCTCGATGCGGAAGTCGTTCACCGAGTTGACGAGCGCGATCGGATGGCGGCCGGCGAGCTCGCGGACGAGCGCGAGCGCCTGGTCGAAGTTGCCGCGCAGCGCGATCACGCGCGCGCCGTGCATCAGCGCCTGGGCCAGCTTGCCGGTCGCGATCTTCCCCTCCGGCACGATCACGGCGCCCCGCAGCCCCGCGCGCGCGGCGTAGGCGGCCGCGCTCGCGGCGGTGTTGCCCGTCGAGGCGCACACAACCGCCTCGGCACCCTCCCGCACCGCGGCCGACACCGCGACGGTCATGCCGCGGTCCTTGAACGACCCCGTCGGGTTCGCTCCCTCCAGCTTCAGCCAGACCTCGCACCCGGTCAGCTCCGACAGGTGTGGCGCCTCGACCAGCGGCGTGTCTCCCTCCCCCATGGTCACGAGCGGCTCGACGGGGAGGCGGTCGCGGTAGCGCCAGAGGCTCACTTGCGGACCACTACTCGAACACCTCCTCGATCACCCGGATCACGCGCGGCTCGGAGCGGACGAACTCGAGTCGCCGGATCAGGTCGACAGCGGCGCGGAACTTCGACTCGAGCACGGGGTGCATGACCATCACGAGGCGGGCCTCGTCGCCGAGGCCCTTCTGCACGACCGACCTGATCGACACGTCCTGCATCCCCAGGATCTCGGCCACCTGGGCCAGCACGCCCGGCCGGTCCGCCACCTCGAGGTGCAGGTAGAAGGAGAACTCCACGTCGGTGACGATCGGCTGCTCCACCGCGGGCGGCGGCAGCGACGGCGGCGGGATCATCGCCGACACCACGTCGCCCAGCACCGCGCTGGCCGTCTGGATCCCGCCGGCGCCCGGACCGGAGAGCGTGATCTCCGTGATCGCGGGCGACTCGATAGTGACCGCGTTGAACGCGCCGTTCACCGAGGCCAGCGGGTGCTCCGCGTAGAGGAACGCCGGGTAGACGTGCACCGCGACGCCGCCGTCGATCCGCTCGGCCGAGCCGATCAGCTTGAGCGACAGGCCGAGGTCGCGCGCGTAGGCGATGTCCTCCGGCGTGATCCGCTCGATCCCCTCGTAGCTCACCTGGTCGAGCCGCACCGCCGCGTTGAACGCGAGCCGGGCGAGGATCGCCATCTTGGCCGCGGCGTCCTTGCCGGTCACGTCCTCGGTCGGGTCGGCCTCGGCGTAGCCGAGCTGCTGGGCGTCGCGCAGGGCGTCGTCGTAGGTCGCCCCGGTGCGCGCCATCTCGGTGAGGATGTAGTTGGTGGTGCCGTTGACGATGCCGTGCACCCGCTCGATGTGCGCGGCGGCGAGCGACTCCCCCATCACCCGGATCGCCGGCACGACCCCGGCCACGGCGCCCTCGAATCGCAGCTGCACGCCGTTGCGCCGCGCGGCGTCGAAGATCTCCTCGCCGAACTGCGACAGCACCTGCTTGTTCGCGGTTACCACGTGCCGGCCCGCGTCGAGTGACCGGATGATGTACTCGCGCGCCGGCTCGGTGCCGCCGATCAGCTCGACGATCAGTTCGCTGCGCTCGAGGATGTCGGCGAAGTCGCCCTCGCTGCGGCGCAGGACGCCCGAGATCTCGGGGCGCATGCCGACCTCGGCCTCGATCGCGCCGGCGCGGCCTTCGAGCAGCTCGCAGAACGCGCCGCCCACGGTGCCGCGGCCCAGCACGCCGACCCGGAACGGGCCGCTACGCGTCACGGCGCGTCAGGTCGTCGTAGGTCTCGCGGCGCACCACCACGCGGGCGTCGCCGTCCTTGCAGAACACGACCGGCGGGCGCGGCACGGCGTTGTAGTTGTTCGCCATGGCGTGGCCGTAGGCGCCCGTGGCGGGGGTGACGAGCACGTCGCCGGGCCGCGGGTCGTCGAGGGCCACGTCGCGCACGAGGATGTCACCCGACTCGCAGTGCATGCCCGCGATCGTGCAGAGCTCCTCGCCGCCGAAGCGGTCCGCGATCTCGGCCTCGTAGCGGGCGCCGTAGAGCATCGGGCGCAGGTTGTCGGACATGCCGCCGTCGACCGCGACGTAGGTGCGCACGCCGGGGATCCGCTTGATGGTCCCGACCGTGTAGATCGTCACCCCGGCGTTCCCCACCAGCGAGCGGCCCGGCTCGCACAGGACCGTCACGTCGGCGGGCGCGCGCCGCAGCAACGCGTCCACGTAGTCCTCGATCGAGGGCGGCTCGTCCTCGGCGGTGTAGGCGATCCCGAGCCCGCCGCCCAGGTTGAGGAGCGGCCACTCGCCGAGCCCGCTCAGCACCTCGGCGACCTTCTCGACCACCTCGAGCTCGAGGATTTGCGAGCCGATGTGCGCGTGCATCCCGCACAGCTCGAGCCCCGCCTCGCCGCAGCGCGCCACCGCGCGCGGCACGTCGTCGATGCCAAAGCCGAACTTCGAGTCCACCTGGCCGGTCTGGATGTAGGAGTGGGTCGTGGGCTTGATCCCGGGCGTGACGCGCACGAGGACGCGCTGGCCGCTGCCCTCGAGTCGGTCGATCTCGTCGAACGAGTCGACCACGATGTGCCCGATGCCGCGCTCCAGCGCGTAGCGGAGCTCCGCCTGGCTCTTGTTGTTGCCGTGCATGTAGAGGCGCGCGGGGTCGAAGCCGCCGGCGAGCGCAAGGTGCAGCTCGCCGCCCGACGCCACGTCCGCGGAGAGGCCCTCCTCGGCCATCAGCCGGAAAACGGCGGTGCACGGGAACGCCTTGCTCGCGTAGATCACCTCGAAGTGGTCGGTGCGCGCGCGGAACGCCTCGAGGTACGCGCGCGCCCGCGAGCGCATGTCGTCCTCGGCGTAGACATACGCGGGCGTGCCGAACTCGCGCGCGAGCTCGACCACGTCGCAGCCGCCCACCACGAGCCGGCCGCGCTCGTTCAGGCGGGATCCCAGCGGGAAGACGTGCGAGACGGACACGGCTGCCATGATCGGCGGCGATTATGAAGCACGCCCCGCCGGCCCCACCCGAGCTCGGGTCCCAGAACGGCCTCGCCTATGCGCTCTTCCTGCCCGAGAGCGAGCCCATTGCGGGGATCGTCATCTGCCACGGCGCGTCGTCGGCGAAGGAGAGCCACTTCGACTTCGGCCGCGCCTGCCGCGCGAGCGGCCTCGCCGCGCTCGCCTTCGACGCCCGCGGGCACGGACGCTCCGAGGGCCCCTTCGGTCCCGGCGCGATCGACGACGTGCTCGCGATGTGCGACCTGATTCGCTCGCATGCGCCCGAGGTGGCGGTGCGCGGGTCGAGCATGGGCGGGTTCTGCGCCATCCACGCGGGCGCGCGCGATCCGTCGCTGTGCGCGGTGGTGGCGATCTGCGCCGCGCCGGAGCGGGGGCTGCTGCGCGGGCTGCGCTCGGGCACACTCGACTTCGAGTGCGACCGGCCCGCGACGGAAGCGTGGCTCGAGTCGCTCGACCTGTTCGAGGCGGTCGGCCGGCTGGGCTCCGAGACGGCGCTCCTGCTGCTGCACGCGCGCGGCGACGAGCAGGTGCCCTACACGGTCAGCGAGGAGCTCTACGAGGCGGCGCACGAGCCGAAGCGGCTGCTGGTCGTGCCTGGCGGGCACCACCGCTCGCTGCAGCACGACGAGGAGATCCAGGCGGAGTCGGTGAGGTTCGTCGAGCGGGCGGCGCGGGCGCGCGGAGCGTAGGGCGGGCGGGCCCGGCCGCCCAGCCGGCGCGGGGCCGCCCGCCCAGCCGGCGCGGGGCCGCCCGCCCTGCCGGCACGGGGCCGCCCGCCCAGCCGGCGCGCCCGGCGGCGGTGCGCGGGCCGCCCGCCCAGCCGGCGCGCGGCCGGCAACCAGGGCGGTCCCGGCCGCTGTTCCGGGCTCCGCCGCGGGTTCACCGGGTCGAGTGTCGAGTTAGTCCCCGCTGCGGGACCTAAGTCGACACTCGACTGAATTCGGGGCCGGGGCGGTTCGCCGCCGAGAACCGCGCTTCGCCGGCGCCTCAGGGCGCCCGCGGCAGGCCGTGCACGGTGTTGTTCACCGAGTCGCCCACTCCGCCGACCGTGCCACCGACCGTCTGGCCCACTCCGCCCACCGTCCCGCCGACCGTCTGGCCGGTCCCGGTCACGGCTTGACCGACCGGCGGGCTCACCTGGCCCACCGCGCCGCCGACCTGGTCCGTCACGCCGCTGACCGTGTTGCCGAGGTCGCCCGTGCCCTGCTCCACGGTGTCTCCGAGCCCGTCGGTCACCCCGCTGACCGTGTCGCCCACGCCGTCGGCCGTGTTGCCGAGACCGTCGGCCGTCCGGTCGACGGTGTCGCCGAGACCGTCGCCGGCGCCATTCACCGGCTCGCCGATCCCGCCGCGATTCGGTGCGCCGGGCGCTCCGCCCTGTCCGCCGCCCGGAGCCGCCACGCGGTTGCGCCCGCGCCCGACCCCGTCACCGCGGACCGCGCCGCCACGCGCTGCCCGGCGTGCCCCCGACCGGGCCGCCGCCCGGCGGGCCGCGGCCTTCGTCGCTGAGCTGCCGGTGGTGTCCGCCGCGTCGTGGACCTTCACGGACCCGGAGTTGTCGTCGACGACGAGCCCGTCGAGGCCGGCCGCGCGGCTGTCGCCGGGCCAGCCGTTGAACGCGACGATCGCGGATACCACGACCAGCAGCAGGACCGCAGCCGCTATCAGCACGCCGGTCGTGCCAAGGCTCGCGATATAGGCCCTCGTTGCCTTCATCTGGGATGGGGTACCCCGGTATCGGTTGATCGCGGCGGCGCCGCAGATCACGTGATACCCCGCAATGGGTACCACGAAC
>DASXAA010000135.1:0-28766 GCA_036407035.1 Thermoleophilaceae bacterium
CACCCGCACGGCCTCTCGGTCGCCGCGCGCCCTGGGCTGCGCGGGGTGGGCTCGTGCGAGCGCCTCGCGGGCGGCGCGGATCGCGTCGAGCTCGTCCGACTTCGCCCCCGAGCGCCGCGCCCGGCGCTGCGGACGGTCGACCTCCAGCACCCGCTCGCCGCGCTCGGACAGGAAGGCGGCGAGCCCGGCGCCGTATGAGCCCGTCGACTCGATCGCCCAGGCGCGGCGCCCGGGCGCCTGCTCGTCCGCGAACGCGAGCAGGCGTCGATGGCCGCGCCGGTCAGCCGCCGCGGTCTCGCTCGCGCCGACGACCCCGGTCTGGCTCTCGACGACGGCCGCGGTGTGGCTGTCGCGGTGGGTGTCGACGCCGATCAGGCGGTCGGCTTGCTCTGCGAGCATCTGGCTGGACCTCCTTGCTGGGGTTCGGCTGTCGGTAACCGGCCCGGAGAGAGATCCGCTCGGCGAGACTGTGATGGGTCACGCCCCGAGGGGCGGACAGGCTTCTGATCAGGCCAGTGGCCGAGGACCGGGCCGGCACCGGCGCCACCGGCAGACAGATCTCGACAAGGACAGCTCCCCGACCACGGGGAGCGTCTGTGTCGAGTGGGGTCATGCCGGCCACCGCCGGCGCCCACCCTCGCCGCCAGGCCAGACACCACCCTCCAGCGCGGCGTCCGACCAGCTACCGATGCTGCCCAGTCTCACAGTGTCGAGTTAGTCGGGCTGAGGCCGACAAACTCGACAGTGGACGGTGTGCCGGGAGGAATCCGAGGGGGTGGGCCGGATTCCGTCCGCCATTTCGTCGCAAACCAGCCCACCCCCCCGACCCACCCCCTGGTTGCCCGCAGTAAGCGCCCCGACCCGCCACGGCGCCGGCCACGAAGCACCCGCCCGCAAACGCCCGACCCGCCACGGCGCCGGCCCGGCCCGCCGCAGAACAACCAGCTACGCCGCCCGCGCGCTCCGCCCCCGGAACGCGCTCCCCAGCGCCGCCCGCACGTCCGTCTGTCCGGCGCCCGGGTGCACCACCTCGGTCAGCCCGAACTTCGCCGCCTCCGCCAGCCGGCGGTCCGCGTGCGCCGCGTGCCGAAGCTCGCCCGTCAGCCCGAGCTCGCCGAATGCCGCCACCGGGCGGCCGTCCGCGCCGAGCTCCACCCCGCGCCCGGCCGACGCGAGCGCCAGCGCGATCGCCACGTCGGCGCCGGGCTCGTCCACGCGCACTCCTCCCGCCACCGACACGAACACGTCGCTCGCGCCCAGCGAAACACCGGCGTGCCGCGCCAGCACGGCGAGCACGAGCGCCAGCCGGTTCCGGTCCACCCCGTTCGCCACCCGCCGCGGCGGCACGAGCTCGCTCGGCGCCACCAGCGCCTGCACCTCCACCAGCAGCGGCCGCGAGCCCTCCATCGCGCACAGCACCACCGACCCGGGCGCCCGCGTGGCCTCGGACACGAACCGCGCCGAGGCGTCCTCCACCTCGACCAGCCCGTGGTCGCGCATCTCGAATACCCCGGCCTCGCTCGTCGACCCGAAGCGGTTCTTCAGTGCGCGCAGCGTCCGGTAGGCGCGCTCGCGCTCGCCCTCAAAGCTCAGCACGCAGTCCACCAGGTGTTCGAGCACGCGCGGGCCCGCCAGCGCGCCCTCCTTCGTCACGTGCCCCACCAGCACGACCGCCGTGCCCTGCTCCTTCGCCAGCCGCATCAGGCGTCCGGCCACCTCTCGCACCTGGCCCACCGAGCCAGGCGAGCCCGACAGGGCGGGGTCGTAGAGCACCTGCACCGAGTCGACCACGCAGACCTCCGGCCGCTCCGCCGCCAGCGTGGCCAGGACGGCGTCGAGATCGGTCTCGGCCACGATCGGCACCTGCAGCGCGCCCGGCCCGAGCCGCTCGGCCCGCAGCCTCACCTGCGCGGCCGACTCCTCGCCCGACACGTAGAGCACTCGCCGCCCCGCCGCCGCGAGCCCCGCGAGCGCGCTGGTCGTCAGCGTGGACTTGCCGATCCCCGGCGAGCCGCCGATCAGCACCAGCGATCCGGGGACGACGCCGCCACCGAGCACGCGGTCGAGCTCGCCGATGCCGGTGAGCAGCCGCTCGACCGCGGGCGCCTCGACCTGCCCGAGCGGCACGGGCCGGAGCGCCCGTCCCGCGCGGGCGCCGCCGTCGCGGCCCGCGGGCGCGCGCGCCGGCGGCCGCTCCTCCGCCATCGTGTTCCACTCGCCGCAGCCCGGGCAGCGGCCGTGCCATTTCGGGCTCTCGTGCCCGCAGCCGGAGCAGACGAACAGGCTTGACGCGCTCGCCATCACTCCGAGGCTAAGCGCGCCGGAGGACGGCTTCGCCCCGACCGCTAACCGGCCCGGCCGACCCGCGGGCGGCGGGCCGACGCCGCCGCCGCGGCGTCGTCGCAGTTGCAGTCCTGGGTGTCCGCGAGCGAGAAGACCGGGCTGCTCGAGAGCTCACGCACGCAGGTGAAGCGCGGGTTCGACACGGTGCAGGAGAAGGACGGCCCGTCCGAGCCCCAGTCCCATTCCATGCCGACCTCCATCGTGACGCCGGCGGGAGGCGAGGCGTGGCTGGCGGAGGTGGGATCGACGACCAGCGTCCAATGGGTGTTGTTCGCGCAGCCTCGCCAGAGCCCGCCGTCCGACTCCTGGAAACCGTAGTCGTTGTTCGTCCTGCGGCCGGCGTTGACGATTTCCCCCGGGCTGGGGTTCGTCTCCCAGGTGTCGGTATCCCACTTCGCCGAGGAGACCGCCTGGACGCCGAAGTTGGTGTTGTTCTGGAAGCCCGTCATGCAGTCGTTGCCGCCGTTGTCGCCGCTCGCAACCGCGGGGTGCGGCACGACCGACAGCGACGCGGCGCCGAAGCGCTGGGCGGCGCCGGCCGCGGCAGCGCCCACGGGGCGCTTGCTGAGCCGCTTGGCCCTGTAGCTCACCGTCCCGCGCGAGGCGTTGTAGCGCGGCTTGCTGAGCCTGAACGTGGGCTCCTGGCCGCCCCGCTGGCCCGCGATGTGGAGCGTGCCGGTGGCCGGCTTTCCGGGGAGGAACAGCCGGCGGTGCACGCGCGCGATGCGAGCCACCCCCGAGTGGCCGGTGCTGGTGAACCAGGTGGCGTTGCGGCCGACGCCGTGAAGCGTCAGGCGTCCGCCCGCGAGCTTGCCGCTCGTCGCGGAATGCACGAACACGGTGGAGGCCGAGGCGGTGGCCGGCGCCAGCGCGATCAGCGCCGCGGCCGCCAGGACGAGCCCGGCCGGCCGAAGGGATGCACCGGCGCGGCGCCGGGCCCTGTCGAGTTTCTCGGTGGTCGCGTTCATGTCAGCGCTGTCTCCTTTGGCCGCCCACGGGTCGTGCGGTAGGAGAACTCGACCCGCTGACGTATCGCTGACATCCCGCTGACGTCAGCCAAATGTCAGCGGAACGTCAGCGGGCTGGGTTCTGCTTCGCCAGGAACCGATCAGCAAGGGGGAGAGAACGCGGATGTCCATACGGAACGCGGTGGTATTGACGGTGGCGGGGGCGCTCTGGTTCGCGGTCGCGGTGCCGGCCCAGGCGGACGAGAGCGTGTACGTGACCGCCTCGACGAGCGCGGGCGAGGGCGCAGTGTTCCAGTACGGGCTGAACGCGGGCGGGGCGCTGTCGCCGCTGGGCGAGCCGACGGCCTCGACGGGCCGGTCGCCGTTCGGGATAGTGGTCCACCCGAACGGGCGCTTCGTCTACGTCACGAACACCGACGGCGTCTCGCAGTACAACGTCCAGAGCGGCCTTCTCGTGGCCAAGACGCCGGCGTCGCTGCCCGCGGGCGTCGAGCCGCTCGGCCTCGACATCAGCCGCGACGGCAAGTTGCTCTACGTGGCCAACGGCGTGCAGTCGAACTCGGCCGCCGGGTTCCACATCTCCCAGTACAAGGTCGACCCGGACACCGGCGAGCTGTCGGACAACGGGGACTTCGCGCTCGACCTGCCCACCGGTATCCCCAGCCCGGCCGACGTGGCGATCCACCCGAGCGGCAAGTGGGTCTACGTCACGAACAGCGGCAGGGCGGACCGGGGCGACAACGTCATCTGGCAGCTGAACGTGCAGGCGGACGGGACCCTCTCGTACAAGCCGGGCGCCGCGTGCTGCGTCGCCGCAGGCGACTTCCCGACCTCGATCGCGGTGAGCGCGGACGGCGGTTCGGTCTACGTGGTCAACAGCGCCAGCGACACGATCTCCCAGTACGACGTCGACGGCGGCACCGGAGCGCTCACGCCCAAGAGCCTGGGACCGATCGGCGCGGGGGACGGCCCGGCGCAGCTGGCCCTGAGCCCGGACGGCGGGTCGGCCTACGTGACCAACTCGGGCGATCCGAACCAGGGCTTCGGCTCGGTCTCGCAGTACGACGTGAGGAACGGCGGGGCGCTGCGCCCGAAGAGCCCCTCCACGGTGTCCGTCGGCACCAACCCGCTGGCGATCGCCGCGAGCGCCGACGGCGACTCGGTCTACGTGACCGACGCCGGCGTTCGCGTGAACGGCAGCCCCATGCTCTACCGCCTCGCCGTCGGCTCCTCCGGGGCCCTGTCCCCCACCCCGAGCGCCTCGCTGTCCACCGGCCGCTTTCCGGTCGGGCTGGCGGTCGATCCCCCGCCGGGGTCCGCGACCGCGGCCGCCGACCTGCTCACCGGGACGTCCGGAGACGACGTGATCTGCGGGCTCGGTGGCTCGGACACGATCCGGGGGCTCGGCGGCGACGACAGGCTCTACGGCGACCGCTGCGGGACACGGCCAAGCGCGGCAGGCTTCCGCCGCGCTCGCGCGGGCCACGACGTACTCATCGGCGGCGCCGGACGCGACGTCCTCAGCGGCGGGCGCGGCAACGACCGGCTGAGCGGCGGCGCCGGCCGCGACGTCCTCAAGGGCGGCGCGGGCAGGGACAGGCTGCGCGGCGGGGCGGGGCGCGACAGGCTCGACGTGCGCGGCGGCGGGCGCGACCGCGTGCACTGCGGCAAGGGCCGCGACAGCGTGAGGGCCGACAGGCACGACGTCCTGCGGAGCTGCGAGCGCGTGGTGCGAGGCCGATGAGCCACCGGCGCGCGGCGGCGCTTGCCGCTTGCCTCGCCCTGTCGGCGCTGCCGGCGGCCTCGGCGCACGCCCAGGGCACGAGCGTCACGTTCGACCTCACCGGCGGCGTGCAGACGTGGCAGGTGCCGAGCGGGGTCACGAGCGCGAGGTTCGACCTCTACGGCGCCCAGGGCGGCTCCTCCTACCCGCGCACCTCGGCCGGGACCGACCCGGCGCCCGGCGGGCGCGGCGCATGGGTGCACGCGGTGCTCGCGGTGACGCCCGGCCAGACGCTCGAGATCCGGGTCGGTGGAATGGGCATCAGCGGCTCTCAGTGGACCGCGGGCGGCCCGTTCAACGGCAACGGCGGCTTCAATGGCGGCGGCGGACTCGCCACGACCTCGAGGTGGCCGCATCCCATGACGCCCGGCGGCGGCGGAGGCGCCTCCGACGTGCGCCTGCCGGGCGGCCAGGCCTCCGACATCCTGCTGATGGCCGGCGGTGGCGGAGGCGGCGGGGGCTCCGGCCACGCGAGCTCGACCGAGACGGACGGCGCCGCCGGAGGGGCGGGCGGGGCGAGCGGGACGGCCGGGGAGAACGGCTCGGGTCCCTTCACGTTCACGCCGGGCGGCAGCGCCGGCGGGGCGCCCACGGCGTACGACGGCGGCCAGGGCGGCGACGGCGGCCCGGGCTCCTCCGACGAGTACGACGGCCGCACCGGCACCACCGGCTGGCCCGGGCTCGGTGGGGCCAGCGGCAGCCACCCGGGCGTCCCGGCCTACGGCGGCGGCGGTGGCGGAGGCGGCGGCGGCTACTGGGGCGGCGGCGGTGGCGGCGACGGCGGCCTGATCGGCGTCCAGGACGGCACGGCCGGGGGCGGCGGCGGTGGAGGCGGCGGCTCGAGCTACGTCGACGCGGCGGCCGCGGACCCGCAGCAGACGGGCGTTCAGGAGGGTGTGAACACCGGAGACGGGCAGGTGAAGGTGACCTACTCCTCGTCGGCGACCTGTCTCGGGCAGCGGCCGACGATCGCGGCGGCCGGTGGCGGCGGGGTCACGCGCGGCACGGCCGGTGACGACGTGATCGTCGGCTCGAAGGGTCCGGACCGGATCGCCTCGGGCGGCGGCGACGATCTGGTCTGCAGCCGCGGCGGCGACGACCTGGTGAGGACCGGCGCGGGCGGCGATCGGGTCGCGGCGGGTCCGGGTGCGGACCGGGTGGCGAGCGGCGCGGGCGCGGACGCGGTCAACCCGGGCAGCGGGCGCGACCGCGTGAGCCTGGGTGCCGGGAGGGACCGGGTCGAGGTGGCGGGCCGCGGCGGCGACCGCGTCCGCTGCGGGCCGGGCCGCGACCGCGTCCACGGTGACAGGGCCGATCGGCTGCGCGCGTGCGAGCTGATTCGCCGCCCCTCGGCCGCCGGACGGCCGACGGCTTCCGCCCATGCGGCCACGATCTTCGTGCACTCCGCGAAGAGCGGCGAGCTCGCGGGCGGGCGGCTGACGCTGCGCGGCGTCGGGCCCAACGTCACGTGGACCACCAGCGACGGCCGCTCCGGCGTCGTGCCGATGGCCCTGGCGCATCGCCGGATGTTCGCCCCAAGGGCGCCCGCCACCGGCACGCTCCACGTGGCCGGCCACCGCGGTGGCGACGAGCCCACCTTCAGGCTGAGCAGGCCGCGCTACAACGCCTCCCGCCGGACGGTCAGCTACCGGGCCAGGCCGCTGAACCACAAGGGCCTGCCGCGCCGCGCGCCGCACACGGCGGGGATCCCGCGGGCGCGCCGCTTCGGGGCCGCGTCGCTGTCGGTCGTGCCCCACACGACGGTGACGGACCGCGTCAACTGCTACACGCTCTTCCAGAACCAGACCACCACCGCCTTCCAGACGGGCACGTCCACCAAGAGGCCCACGGACGGCTGGGACACCGGATGGCATCGGCCCGTGACCGGCGCGTTCATCCGCTCCTTCGGGGGCGACGCCTGGGAGACGTACGGCGAGGCCGCCGACGGCTGCGGCAACTCGGTCACCTACAAGATCGTCGGGACCTCCGACACGATCACCTTCGCCATGTCCCGGGACGGGAGCGGGTTCTCGAACACCTGCACCTCGACCAACCCGCAGTTCGTGTGCAGGAACCAGGAGAACGAGGCCGGCTACGCCGAGTGGGACGTCGTCTCGGGGTAGCCCGGAGGGGATAGGCGGGTCCTCCGCCGGGGAGATTTCAGTCCGTCCGGTCCGCGCGGTTCCATCGTTGGTTCGTGAATTTGCTGGACCGCCCCGTCGCGAGCGCCGAGTACGTCGCAGTCGACACCGAGACGAACGGGCTCGGGGGCGACCTCTGCGAGTTGACGGAGGTGGGGACCGTGTTGGTGGGCGGCGGCGAGCTTCACCACACCTTCGACTCGATCGTGCGGGTCGAGCGGCCGCTCTCGCGCGGCATCCAGCGCTTCACCGGGATCACCCAGGGCATGGTCGACGGCGCGCCCCCGCCGGACGAGGTGCTACCCGAGGTGGCGGAGCTTCTTGAGGGACGCGTGCTGGTCGCCCACAACGCCCGCTTCGACAAGGGCGTGCTGCGCCAGGCATTCGAGCGCGCGGGCCTCGACTGGCCCGACCCGCCCGTGCTCTGCACCGTGCAGCTCGCCCGCCGCTTCGCGCCCCTGGTCAGGCGGCGCGGCCTCGCCTCGCTCGCCGACTCGCTCGGCATCGACGTCGAGGAGGTGCACCGCGCGCTCCCCGACGCCCTCACGTGCGCGCGCGTGTTCTGCGCGCTGTTCCCGCGGCTGTGCGCCAACGCGCCGACGGTCGCGGACGCCGTGGACCTCATGCGCCGCCACCGCCGCGCCCGCAAGACGGAGCCCGCGGAGCGCATCCCGCCGGGCCAGCGGCCGGACCTCTCCAAGCTGCCCGACGATCCCGGCGTGTACATCTTCCGCGACGAGCGCGGGCGGCCGCTGTACGTTGGGAAGTCGGTGTCGCTGAGGTCGCGGGCGCGCGCCCACTTCTGCGCCCCCGCCGGCTGGACGGAGCGCGCCGAGATCGTGGACTACCGCCCGACGAACTCGGAGCTCGGCGCGCTCGTGCTCGAGAACCGGCTGATCAAGCAGCTGAAGCCGCCCGGCAACAGCGCGCTCAAGCGCACGGACGGCTACGTGTATCTCCGCTGCCGGCTCGACATCGCCTACCCGGTGCTGGAGGTGGCCTCCGAGCCGGCGGGTGGCCACGCGGTCAACGTCGGCCCGCTCGGGAGCAAGGCGCTCGCCTCGGAGCTCGCCGACCAGCTCACGTCGTTGTTCAGGCTGCGCCACTGCGGCCGCACGCTGAAGCTGCGCGAGCACCCGTCCGCCTACGGCCAGATGGGCCGCTGCACGTCGCCCTGCCTCGGCGACCTCGATCCCAACGCGTACCGCCGCCAGCTCGACGCCGCGCTGTCGTTCTTCGACGAGCCCGACGGCGGGGAGAGGCTGCTGGCCGAGATCGACCGCCGGATCGGTGAGTGTGCCCACGAGCGCCGCTACGAGCGCGCGGCGTCGCTGCTGCGGCGCCGCGAGCGGCTCACGTGGGTGCTCGAGCGGCTGGAGGGCATGGTGCGCGCCACCCACGCCGCGCCGAGCCTCGTGCTGGCGCGCCACCCGGTGAAGGAGCGCTTCGACGCCTTCTGGCTCGTCCGCGGCCGGCTCGTGGACTGGGGCCCGCTGCCGGGCCACTCCGAGCTGGTCGAGCGGACAGAGGCCGCGCTCGACCGGCCGCGCGGCCGCGCGCCCGTGCCGAAGGACGAGGTCGACGAGCTGCGGATCGTCGCCGGCTGGACAGCCGAGCACGAGCCGCCGCGGCTGGCGCTGGAGACGGCGCCGGAGGAGCAGGAGCTGGCCGAGTTCGTGGGCGCCGCGACCGGCGAGCGCGAGCCCGACTACGCGGGCGCCTGAGCCGCGCGCGAGGCCGCGGCGTCCAGCGCCGCCAGCGACTCCGCCAACCAGCGCTGCAGATAGCGCCTGCCGTTGGTCGCCGTGAAGACCTTCATGCCCAGCGTGTGGGGCTGCGCGCCGAACACCCCCTCGACGAACGTCCCGCCGGCGGCCTCCGTCAGCACGAAGCGCGTGTACACGCCGGTCGCCTCGCAGTAGATCGAGACCTCACGGCAGTCGTCGAGCCGCTCCAGCAGCAGCTCGTGCTCCTGAGTCCCGAACAGGCCCTTGATCACGCCGCGGTAGCGGCAGCCCTGCTCGAGGGCGGCGCACTCCGTCTCCTCCATCTTGGGCCACCACTCGGGGTGGCGGTTGGGGTCGCCGATCAGCTCCCACACCACCTCGATCGGAGCGTCGATGTGACGCTGCTGCGTGGCGGACCGCTCCATGCTCCTACCGTAGCCGCTACGGTCGGCGGGATGCAGCGCGTGGCTCGGCTCGACCACCCGGAGGTGAGGGAGATCGTGCCCTCGCACCACTGCGTCGTGCGGTTCCGCCAGCGCCGGCCGGTGACGGAGCGCGGCACGGCCGCGGTCGCCGACGCGCTCATCGACGTGCTCCGGCACGCCGACGTGTCGCGCTGGCCGCCGGCGTGGGCCGTGAGCGACCGGGCCACGGAGCTGTGGGCCGTGAACGGCGAGCTCGCCTTCCCGCTCGAGCGCAGCGGCGTGCCGGGCCGCTTCGTGGCCACGACGTGCCTGGGGAAGGGGTCGTGACGGCCACGCCCACCGGGGAGCTCCCGCCCGTGCCGGCGCCCACCGACCTGCCGGCGTTCCTCGCCGCCGAGGCGCCGCGGGGGGCGCTCGCCGCGCTGCGCGCCGCGCGCCGGCACGGAACCCCGATGCGCACGGCCGCGGCCCTGCTGGCCAGGCGGGCGCGGCTGCGGATGCGGTGGCGCGGGCGGCTCGAGCTCGGCCCTGGCGCGTTCGTCGGGCAGGGCGTGCTGTTCGAGATCGCTCCCGGCGCGCGGCTGGCGCTCGGTCCGGGCGCCTGGCTCGGCGGCGGCTCGCGGATCCGCGTGCACGGCGGGAGCGTCACGATCGGCGAGGGAGCGCTGCTGGGCCGGGGGGTCGCGATCGCGGCCCAGCGGGAGATCGAGATCGGCGCGCGCTGCCTGCTGTCGGACGGCGTGATGCTGACCGACCTGCGCGTCACCCACGAGGACGTGGAGAGGCCGATCCGCGAGCAGCCCCTCGAGGTGGCGCCCGTGCGGGTGCACGACGGGGCAAAGGTGGGGCCGCACGCCTGCCTGCTGGCCGGCGCGGAGATCGGCGAGGGCGCAATCGTGGGCCCGCGCGCGGTGGTGGACCGACGCGTGGCGCCGGGCGAGACGGCCATCGGGGTCCCGGCCCCGCGACGCACCGCCGCCCGTCGCCCGTCCCGGTAGCCGCGACCCCCCGGCCCGCTCATCGAGCGCTCATCGGACTGCGGTGCACTGGTGGACGTGCACCAAGTCCACGCCGCAGTGCTGCACGGACTCGGCCAGGCGCCGCGCTACGAGCTCTTCCCGGCGCCAGTGGCCGGCGACGACGAAGCCGTGGTGACGGTGACCGCCGCGGCGCTGAAGCCGTCCGATCGTCTGATGGCGAATGGCGTTGGTTACGCACCCACCACGTTCCCGCACGTTGCCGGCCTCGACGGGGTGGGCCGTCTCGAGGACGGCTCTCGGGTGGCCTTCATGATCCCCCAGCCGCCCTACGGCGGGATGGCCGAGCGGACGCTGGTACGGCGCGGCATGTGGCTACCGGTTCGGAACGGCATCGACGACGTCACCGCCGCCGCGCTGGCCAACCCCGGCATGGCCGCCTGGAAGACGCTCGTCTGGGAGGGCGAGCTGGCGGCCGGGCAGTCCGTGCTCGTGCTCGGCGCGACCGGCACGTCCGGGCGGATCGCCACGCAACTGGCGCGGCGCCGGGGCGCGCGCGTGATCGCCGCCGGACGCAACCAGCGCGTCCTGGACCAGCTCGTGGCGCGCGGAGCCGATGCCGCGATCAGGGTCGATCGCCCTCACGACGAGCTGGCCGCCGCGATCGCCGCCGAGGGCCCCTACGACCTGATCGTCGACTACCTCTGGGGCCCGCCGGCGGAGGCGGTCTTCGCCGCGTTGATGCGCAACGATCGGCGCGCCGACGGCGCCCCGCGACGGACCCGCTACATCCTCGTCGGGATGACCGCCGGCGAGCGGGCGGCCCTGCCGGCCATGGCGCTGCGCGCCGCGCCCATCGAGTTGACGGGCAGCGGCATCGGCGGCGCCGCGGCACCCGCGGACTCCGCGGCCGCCTTCGACAGCCTGGTGCAGCAGGTCGCGGCCGGCGACATCACCCTTGACGTCGTCCCGGTTCCGCTCGCCGACGTCGAGAAGACCTGGCACGAAGCCGGCGGCGACCGGCGCATCGTCTTCGTGCCCTGAGCGGCGACGGTGGCGCCCGCCGCACCCTAGGGTGGCTTTCACGCGCGTGCGCGCGACGGCAACCTGGCGCCATGACACGCCTGATCGCAGCCCTCGCAATCGCACTCGTCGTCGCGCTCGCCCCTGCCGCCGAGGCGGCCTCCGGCGGCGGAAACGGAACCGGGACGAGCCCGGGCAGCCAGGCGCCGCCGGCCGGCGGCCCGAAGGTCGGCGGGCCGAAGAAGAACGGCAAGGAGAACGGCGCCGGCAAGAAGCAGGGCCGCAAGCACGGCGCCAAGAAGAAGCACCGCAAGCACAAGCGGCACAAGGCGCGCAAGCGGCCGGCGCGCAAGCCCGCCGAGCGCAAGACCGACCCGGCGCACCACCTCTGGTACCGGGTCTCGGTCAAGGGGCAGGGCACCTTCCACGCCGAGTCGCCCAACAACTCCACCGGCGCGAGGACGATGGACGTGACGACCGGCTTCCAGCTCGCCAGCAGGGCGGCGGTCATCATCCACCGGGACGTCTCGCTGGCGCACCCGAAGGAGAACCGCGTGCTCGGCGACCAGTTCACGACGAGCGCCGGCCTGAGCGGCACCGCGACGGCCTTCTCCCGCACCGCGACGATCGAGGCCACCCAGTACTGCACCCGCGACTCGGCCGCGGACACCATGCTCGCCCCGGCCATGCTCGACGGCGGCGTCTCGATCCTCGTCGGCCCCGACTACAAGGAGGTCACCTTCGGGGCGGACTACGGGCTCGATCACGGCCTCGTCGCGCACGAGGAGAGTGGCCGCGAGTGCCGCGACTCGAACGGCAACCTGTACTACAAGCGCGACCCGAAGTCGTCACGGGGGCCCGGCGCCTGGGGCGGGCTCCTGTGCGACAAGCGGCAGGGCGACGATCCCGACACCGTCCGCACCGTCACCGGCGACGTCCACTGGGGCGCGGCGTTCGAGTTCCAGGTGCACTGCCACCACGCGATGACGAACGGCCCGGCCGTCGAGGTCTCGAGCCTCGACTACACGGTCAAGTTCGCGCCGTGCCCGGGCCGCGCCCGGAACGTGGGCGGATGCTAGAGCCGAGCAGGTCCTCGTAGACCTCGGCGGTCTGTCGCGCCACGTCGCTCCAGTCGAACCGCAGCACGTGCTCGCTCGCCTCGGTCACGAGGCGGTCACGCAGGTCGTCCTCGGTCAGCACCCGCTCGACCATCTGGGCGAGCGAGCGCGGGTCGCGCGAGCGGAACCGCAGCCCCACGTCCTCGTTAGGCACCACCTCGCGCAGGCCGCCGGTGTCGGCCACGATGCACGGGCAGCCCGAGACCATCGCCTCCAGCGCGACCAGCCCGAACGGCTCGTAGATCGACGGCACCACGCAGAGGTCGGCGATGCGGTAGAGCGAGTGCAGCACGTCGTCGCCGATCCAGCCGAGGAAGGTGCCGTGACGCATCAGCCCGAGCTTGCGCGCCTGGCGCTTCAGCTCGGCCTCGTGCGTGCCCGAGCCCGCCACGAGGAAGCGCAGCTTGCCGGTCCTGCGGATCAGCCCCGGCAACGCCTCCAGCGCCAGCTGGAAGCCCTTCTCGTAAACGAGCCGGCCGACCAGCAGCACGAGCCGCTCGTCCGGCGCCGCGAACCGCGCGCGCAGCGTGTCGAGGTCATCGACCGGCACGAGCTCGGACGGGTCGATCCCGTTCGGGATCACCGAGATGCGCGCCTCGTCGAGCCCGAACACGTCCGCCACGTGTCCGCGCATGTAGTGCGAGCAGGTGACCACGTGGTCCGCCCGCCGCGCCATCCAGCGCTCGACGCGGTGGATGTGCGACTGCGGGTGCTTGTCGACCCAGCCCTGGTGGCGGCCGTACTCGGTCGCGTGGATCGTCGTGACCCACGGACGGCGGTAGCGGTTCGCAAGGTGGTGCGCGGCCCGCGCGACGAGCCAGTCGTGGCTGTGCACGAGGTCGAAGTCGAAGCGGTCGCCCAGCTCGACCCCGTAGGCCAGCATGTCCGCGTTCATCTCCTCGATCCAGGTGACGAACTCGCCCAGGTCGGTCGGCCGCGTCGGCGTGGGCACCCGGTGGACGATCACCCCGCCGCGCTCGTCCTCCGCCGGCTCGGGCCCCTCGGTGCGGGTGAGCACGTGCACCTCGAACCCCTGCGCCACGAGCTCCTCGGACAGCTTGCGCACGTGCCGCGCCAGGCCGCCCTCCACGATCGGCGGGTACTCCCAGGAGAGCGTCAGCGCGCGGGCGGGCATGGGCGGCCCGCGCACCCTATCGAGCGACCCGCTCCAGCAGCGCGAGGGGCCACTCCCCGAGCGCGATCTCGGACAGCGGCAGCGGCCCGCGCACGTCGTGCGGCGCGCCCGTCAGCACGTTGCGCCAGGCGCCGGGCGGCACGTCCACGCGCGGATCGGAGGCGGCCTCGCGGACCGCCGTCGCCGCCAGCACATCCCCGCCGCGGACGTACGCGCAGCACCCCCCGCCCGCCTCGACCGGCGCGTGGTCGCCGGCGAAGGCGTCCGGGCGGCGCGCCCGCAGCTCCAGCGCGCGGTGGATCAGGAACAGCTTCACGGTCGCGCGCTCGGGCGCCGTCCCGGCGCGCACCGCGGCGAGCGCCTCGCGGCGCTCCTCCCAGTCCACCGGCCGCCGGTTGTCGGGATCCACGAGCGACAGCCGCCACAGCTCGTCGCCCTGGTACACGTCGGGCACGCCGGGGGCCGTGAGCTTGAGCAGCGTCTGGCCCAGGGCCGAGCGCTCGCCCGCGCGCGCGAGGCGCTCCACGAACGGCTCCAGCTCGTCCAGGAACGCGCGGTTGCCGTAGAGCGCCCGGCACCAGTCGCGCACGCCGCGCTCGTAGACCGCGTCCGGCTCGACCCAGTTCGTGTTCACCTTCGCCTCGCGCAGCGCCTTCTCCACGTAGGCCTCGAGCCGCTCGAGCTCGAGCGGCCAGGCGCCCACCATCGTCTGGAGGATCAGGTAGGCCTCGGCGCGGCTCGGCGGCCCGCCGTCCGGCACCAGCCCGCGCCAGCCCTCGACGAGCGCGCGCCACTCGCCCGCCATGCCGGCCAGCGCGCCGATGCGGGCGCGGGAGTCGCCGCTGCGTTTGGTGTCGTGGGTCTGCGTGATCAGGAGACCGCGCGGGAAGCGGCGTGCGCGCTCGATGCAGCCCTCGTGGAAGCGCTCGACGGAGATCCCGAAGCGGGTCGGGTCGCCGCCCACCTCGTTCAGCGCCAGGAGCCGCACGTAGCGGTAGAACTCGGTGTCCTCCACGCCCTTCGCCATCACGGCGGGCGTGGTCTGCTGGAAGCGCGCCACGAACTCCGCCGGCGCATCGCCGCCGAGCAGCAGCTCGCGCAGCGGGTTGCCCGACAGCGCCTCGCGGTCGGCCTCCTCCACCGGCGGGATGTACGTGCGGTACACGGGCAGCCCCGCGAGCGCCTCATCCAGGGAGGGGTCGTCGTGGAGGCGCCGCAGCCGCTCCACCTCCGGCGCGAACGTCCCCCGCAGCTGCTCGAGCTTTGCCCTCTCGGGCGCGAACGGCTCCGGGTGGAGGGCCGTCAGGTCGTCCTCCCCCGCCGGGTCCACGAACAGCGCCGCGGCGTCGTTCAGGAACTCGTAGCCGACGGTGCCCTCCACCGGCCAATCGCGCAGCGGCTCGCCCGGGTCGAGGATCTTCTCGACCCAGACCCGCTCCACCCCGGCCGCCCGCAGCCGGCGCAGGTAGCCGGCGGGGTCGGCGAGACCGTCCGGGTGGTCGATCCGCAGCCCGTCGACCGCGCCCTCGCCCACGAGCCGCAGCGCCAGCTCGTGCGTGGCGGCGAACACCTCCGGGTCCTCCTGGCGCACGCCGGCCAGGTGGTCGATGTCGAAGAAGCGCCGGTGCCGGCCGCTCACCGGGTCGATGTCGAAGAAGCGCTCGCGCAGCCCGGGGTCGGCCCAGTAGCGGTTGGCGTCGTCGGCCGCCATGTGGTTCGGCACGATGTCGAGGATCACCCCGAGCCCTGCGCCGGCCAGCTCGCGGAACGCCGCCTCGCCGCCGAGCTCCTCCGAGATCCGGCCCGGGTCGGTCACGTCGTATCCGTGCGTGGAGCCGGCACGCGCCTGGAAGCACGGCGACAGGTATAGGTGGCTCACGCCCAGGTCGTGCAGGTAGGGGACGAGCGCGTGGGCGTCGTGGAAGTCGAGGCCCGGTCCGAGCTGGAGCCGGTAGGTGGCGCGCAGCGGCGCCACTACTGCGCCCGCCGCAGCACGAGCAGCGAGCGGTCGCGGAGCCGCACCTCGTCGCGCGCGCGCACGCTCCAGGCGCCGGCCTCCGCCTGCGGGTCGGCGGTGGACAGCTCGAGCAGCCACGTGGCCCCGAAGCGCCGCGCCGGCAGCCGGAACGACACCTCGTCGGCGCCGGCGTTGAAGAGCACGAGGAACGAGTCGTCCACCACCTGTTCGCCCTCGTCGCTCGGCTCGTCGATCTCGCGCCCGTTCAGGAACACGCCGACCATCCGTGCCGCCTGCTCCCAGTCGCGCCGCGTCATCCGCCGCCCGTCGGTGCGGAACCACCACGCGTCCGGCAGGCCGGAGCCCATCGGCTGGTCACCGGTGAGGAAGTGGCGGCGGCGGAAGACCGGGTGCGCGCGGCGCAGCCCGATCATCCGGCGCGCGAACGCGAGCATCCGCTCGCCGGTCTCGTCGAGCTCCCAGTGGTACCAGGACAGGTCGTTGTCCTGGCACCACGCGTTGTTGTTGCCGTCCTGCGTGCGCGACAGCTCGTCACCGCCCAGCACCATCGGCACCCCGTGCGAGAGGAGCAGCGTGGCGAGGAAGTTCCGCTGCTGGCGCTCGCGCAGCGCGTTGACCGCGGGGTCGTCGGCCGGGCCCTCCACGCCGCAGTTCCAGCTGCGGTTGTCGTCGGTGCCGTCGCGGCCGTCCTCGAGGTTCGCCTCGTTGTGCTTGTCGTTGTACGAGACGAGGTCGCGCAGCGTGAAGCCGTCGTGCGCGGTCACGAAGTTGATCGACGCGAACGGGCTGCGGCCGTCGCGCTCGTAGAGGTCGCTGGAGCCGGTGAAGCGCCGCGCGAACTCGGCGACGCTCGCGTGTCCGCGCCAGAAGTCGCGCATCGTGTCCCGGTAGATGCCGTTCCACTCGGTCCACAGCACCGGGAAGTTCCCCACCTGGTATCCGCCGGGCCCGACGTCCCACGGCTCCGCGATCAGCTTCACCTGCGACAGGACCGGGTCCTGGTGGATCGTGTCGAAGAAGGCCGAGAGGCGGTCCACGTCGTAGAACTCGCGCGCCAGCGCCGAGGCGAGGTCGAAGCGGAAGCCGTCCACGTGGCACTCGGTCACCCAGTAGCGCAGCGAGTCCATGATCAGCCGCAGCACGCTCGGATGCACCGGGTTGAGGCTGTTGCCGGTGCCGGTGAAGTCCATGTAGAAGCGCGGCTCGTCCGGCATCAGCCGGTAGTACGAGCCGTTGTCCACGCCCTTGAACGAGAGCATGGGACCCAGGTGGTTGCCCTCGGCTGTGTGGTTGTAGACCACGTCGAGGATCACCTCGATCCCCGCGCGGTGGAGCGCCTTCACCATCCCCTTGAACTCGCGCACCTGCTCGCCGCGCGTGCCCGTGGCCGCGTAGCCCGCGTGCGGCGCGAAATAGCCGATCGAGCTGTAGCCCCAGTAGTTGCCGAGCCCCCTCTCGAACAGGAAGCTCTCCTCGACGATGTGGTGGACCGGCATCAGCTCCACCGCGGTCACGCCGAGCGAGATCAAGTACTCGATCGCCGGCTCGGCGGCGAGACCGGCGTACGTGCCCCGCAGGTCCTCGCGGACGCCGGGGTGAAGCGCCGTGAAGCCCTTCACGTGCGTCTCGTAGATGACCGTGTCCGCCCACGGCGTCTCCGGGCGGCGGTCGCCCTCCCAGTCGAAGCCCGGGTCGACGATCACCGAGCGCGGCACCGCGTCGGCGGAGTCGTCGTCGTCGGCCTCGAGGTCGGCCGTGTCGGTGCCGTCCGGCACGTACGGGAACACGTTGGCGCGCTCCCAGCGCACGGGCCCGTCGATCGACTTCGCGTACGGATCGATCAGCAGCTTGGCCGGGTTGAAGCGCAGACCCTCCTCGGGCTCGTACGGCCCGTGCACGCGGTAGCCGTAACGCTGCCCCGGCCCGACGCCGGGCACGTAGCAGTGCCAGATGTGGGCGGTCTGCTCGCGCATCCCCACGCGCGTCTCGGTCGCCTCCTCGTCGAACAGGCACAGCTCCACCTGCTCGGCGTGCTCCGAGAAGAGCGAGAAGTTCGTGCCCTCGCCGTCCCAGGTCGGGCCGAGCGGGAACGGCCGGCCCGGCCACGGCCCGTTCATCGCAGCAGCGCCCCGGCCAGCGCGGGCAGGGCTACCGCGCCCTCGCGCATGCTCGCGTCGTGCGTGGCCAGCACGACCTCGCCGCCGGCCACGGGCACGGAGGCCGGCTCGCGCGCGAAGTTGCACGCAAGCTCGAACGGCCCGCGGCGTACGCGCAGCCAGCGGCGCTCCTCGTCGAACTCCACCTCGTCGGGGTCGTGGTGCGGCAGGTCGCGGCGGACCCGCAACAGCTCGCGGTAGAGGGCCGCGAGCGCGGGGTCCGCCCGGCGGGTGAGCTTCGAGCGCTCGAAGGTCTCGCCCGACTGCGGGTCCGGCACCTCCTCGCCCGCGAACGCGGCGAAGTCCGCGAACTCCTTGCGCCGCCCCTCGCGCGTGGCCCTGATGATGCGCTTGTCGATGTGGTCCGTGAAGAACTGGAACGGCGCCTCCTCGCCGTACTCCTCGCCCATGAAGAGCATCGGCGTGAAGGGAGACAGCAGCGTGCAGAACGCGGCCAGCGGGCGCGCCTCGCGCGGCATGCGGTCGCCGAAAGCTCGGTTGCCGACCTGGTCGTGGTTCTGCGAGCACACCACGAACTGCTCCGGCGGCCGGTCGAACGGCTCGGCCCCCACGCGCTGCCGGCGCGACTCCGACCACTCGCCGTCGTACACGAACGGCCGCCTGAAGGCCTTCGCCAGCTGCGACACGCGGCCGAAGTCCGCGTAGTACCCCTCGCGCTCGTCGGTCACGAGCGTGCGCAGCGAGTGGTGGAAGTCGTCCGCCCACTGGGCGTCCTGGCCGTACCCGCCCTCCTCGGGCGGCCGCAGCGTGCGCGGGTCGTTGCGGTTCGTCTCGGCGATCACGAGCGCGCCGGGCCGCTCGGCGCGCACGCGCGACGCCAGCTCCTCGAGCAGGTGCCGCGGCGACGAGTCGAGGATCGCGTGCACGGCGTCGAGCCGGAGGCCGTCCACGTGGTAGTCGCGCACCCACTGACAGGCGCTCTGGATCGCCCACTCGCGCACCCCGTCCGACCACGCGCCGTCATAGTTGATCGCCTTGCCCCAGTCGGTCTCGTAGTGGTCGCTGAAGTAGGGGCCGAAGGCCTTGAAGCTCCGCACCCCGGACGCCCCGAGGTGGTTGTACACGACGTCGAGGATGACGGCGACGCCCTCGGAGTGGGCGGCGTCCACCAGCCGCCGGAGGCCCTCAGGACCGCCGTAGGCGTGGTGCGGAGCCGAGAGGTACACGCCGTCGTAGCCCCAGCCGCGCACGCCGGGGAACTCGTTCACCGGCATCAGCTCGATCGCTGTCACGCCCAGCTCGCGCAGCCCCGCCACGTGCGGCGCGATCGCCTCGAACGTGCCCTCCGCGGTGAACGTGCCCACGTGCAGCTCGTAGACGACCAGTTCGCGTAGGGCCACGCCCTCCCACGCGGAGTCGGTCCATTCGAACGCCGACGGGTCCACCACCCGCGAGGAGCCGCGCAGCCCGCGCGGCTGGAAGCGCGAGCACGGGTCGGCGTGGCGGCGGCCGTCCAGCACCAGGTGGTAGTCGGCGCCGGGGCCGGCTTCTACGACGCCGTCCCAGATGCCGTAGCCGCGTTGCTCGAGCGGGAACTCGCCGCGGCGCGCCACGCGCACCGACACGCGCTCGGGCAGCGGTGCCCACACGCGGAACTCCACCCCGCCGTCCCGCGGGCGCGCGCCCAGCGGCCGCTGAAACGGGTACTCCACTCAGTCGGTGTCGGGGACGAGCCAGACGACGCCTAGCGGCGGCAGCGTGACCTCGGCCGAGAAGGGCTGTCCGTGCCACCCGATCCCCTCGGCCTCGATGCCGCCGAGGTTGCCGGTGTCCGAGCCGCCGTAGAAGGACGAGTCCGTGTTGACCGCCTCGCGCCAGCGCCCCGATCGCGGCAGACCGAGGCGGTAGTCGGGGCGCGGCACGGGCGCCAGGTTGGCCACGCAGACGAGCACGCGCTCGCCGTCCTTCGACGCGCGGGCGAAAGCGAGCACGTTCCCGGCGGCGTCGTTGGCCTCGATCCACCAGAAGCCGGCCGGGTCGAAGTCGCGCTCGTACAGCGCCGGCTCGGAGCGCAGCACCCGGTTCAGGTCGCGCACGAGCGACTGCACGCCCGAGTTCTCGCCGCTCTCGAGCAGATGCCAGTCGAGCGAGCGCTCGTGGCTCCACTCGGCCTCCTGCGCGAACTCGCTGCCCATGAACAGCAGCTTCTTGCCGGGGTGAGCCCACATGTACCCGTACAGCGCGCGCAGGTTCGCCAGCTTCTGCCAGCGATCGCCGGCCATCTTCCCGTACAGGGACCCCTTGCCGTGCACGACCTCGTCGTGCGACAGCGGCAGCACGAAGTTCTCCGAGAACGCGTACATGAGGCTGAACGTGAGCTGGTGGTGGTGGTAGCGGCGGTAGACGGGGTCGCGCTCGAAGTAGTCGAGCGTGTCGTGCATCCAGCCCATGTTCCACTTGAAGCCGAACCCGAGCCCGCCGAGGTAGGTCGGCCGCGACACGCCCGGCCATGCCGTGGACTCCTCCGCCGCCGAGATCACGCCAGGCTCGCGCGCGTGCAGCACCTCGTTCAGCTGCTTGAGGAACGCCACCGCGTCGAGGTCCTCGTTGCCGCCGTACTCGTTCGGCACCCACGCGCCCTCGGGGCGCGAGTAGTCGAGGTAGAGCATCGAGGCCACAGCGTCCACGCGGATCCCGTCGGCGTGGTACTCGCGCGGCCAGAAGAGGCCGCTGGCGAGCAGGAAGTTGCGCACCTCGTTGCGGCCGAAGTTGAAGATCAGCGTGCCCCACTCCGGGTGCGCGCCGCGGCGCGGGTCCTCGTGCTCGTACAGCGCCGAGCCGTCGAAGCGCGCCAGGGCCCAGTCGTCCCGCGGGAAGTGGGCCGGCACCCAGTCGAGGAGCACGCCGATCCCGTTCTGATGCATGCGGTCGACGAACTCGCGGAAGTCGTCCGGCTTGCCGAAGCGCGCGGTGGGCGCGAAGTAGCCCGACACCTGGTAGCCCCACGAGCCCGCGAACGGGTGCTCCATCACCGGCAGCAGCTCCACGTGCGTGAAGCCGAGGTCGTTCACGTAGGCGGACAGCTCGTCGGCCAGCTCGAGGTAGCTCAGCGACCGGTTGCCCTCCAGCGGGTTGAGCCGCCACGAGCCCAGGTGCACCTCGTAGATCGACACCGGCTCCTCGTACGGCGCCGACGCCCGGCGCGCCTCCATCCAGTCCTCGTCGCCCCAGTCGTGGTGCGAGCGGAACACGACCGAGTCGGTGCGCGGCGGCGCCTGCGTCTCGAACGCGAACGGGTCGGCCTTCATCCGGATCTCGCCGCTCTCGGTGAGGATCTCGTACTTGTAGGCGGCGCCCTCCTCCACGGCGGGCAGGAAGATCTCCCAGATCCCGGACGCGCCGAGCGAGCGCATCGGGTGGAGGCGTCCGTCCCAGCTGTTGAAGTCGCCGACCACGCTCACGGCCCGCGCCGACGGCGCCCACACCGCGAACGACGTGCCCGTCACGCCCTCCAGCTCGCGCACGTGGGCGCCGAGCCGGTCGTAGATCTCCTCGTGGCGCCCCTCGGCCGCGAGGTGCACGTCGAGATCGCCGACCGTCGGTGGGAACGAGTAGGGGTCCCGCAGGACGAACGTGTTGCCGTCCGGGTAGCTGACCTCGAGCTCGTAGCGCAGGGGAAGCTCGACTCCGTCGAGCTTCCCCTCGAACAACCCCGCCGGATGGCGCTGCTCGAGCGGCACCGGCGTGCCGCCGTCCGCGCGCACGACCACCTGCTCCGCCGCCGGCCGGAACGCGCGCACGACCACGCCGCCGTTCGACGGGTGCGCGCCGAGCACGTGGTGCGGGTCCGAGTGCTCCCGGCGCACGACCAGCTCGATCTCGGACGTCAGCGTCATGTAGCCGGCACCTCCAGCAGTCGCAGGATGCCCGCCACCGGGATGCGAACCCAGTCCGGACGGTTGTTCAGCTCGTACCGCAGCTCGTACACCGCCTTCTCCAGCTCGAAGACGGACAGGAGCTGTTCGATGCCCTGGCGGCCCGCCGGCATGAGCGAGGCATCGACCGACTCCACGTACCCGTCGAGGAACGTCTCACGCGCGCGCGCCTCCCAGTCCTCCGGCGGGACGACCCCGCGCAGGATCTCCGAGGCCGACGCCACGTAGGCGAACGACCGCATCATCCCGGCCACGTCCCGCAGCGGAAAGCGCTTGCGCCGCCGCTCCGGCAGCGTCCGGGCGGGCTCGCCCTCGAAGTCGAGCACGATCCAGCCGCGGCCGGTCAGCAGGGTCTGGCCGAGGTGGTAGTCGCCGTGCGTGCGGATCACCTTGCCGCTGGTCCCGACGTGCGTGAGCATCCGCAGCTGCTCGCGCACCTCCTCGCCGCGGCCGGCGATCGGCTCCACCGACTCCTCGTCGGGCAGCTCGAGGAAGATCCGCTCGATCTCCTCGTCGATCGTGGCGGTGAGCAGGCCGAGCGACTCGGAGCTCGGCTCCTCGGGCGCGAACGCGGGGTCGGACGCGTCCGAGCCGAGCACCGAGTGCATCTCGCCGGTGACGACGGCCAGCGAGTGCACGCGGTCCAGGAAGCCCTCGGGGTCGGTGCCCAGCTCGTCGAGCGCCAGCTCCCACCCGTCGCGCCCCGACGGGAGGAACTCCTGCAGCACGCCGAGCGTGGCCTCCATCAGCCGGCCCGTGTAGCCGAACCAGCCGGCCAGCGCCGGGATGCTCTCGAACTCGCGCTCGGTCAGGAACCGCGTCAGCTCGAGCTCCGGGTTGATGCCGGCCTCCACGCGGCGGTAGAGCTTCAGCGCCAGCGCGTCGCCGAACACCACCGACGTGTTCGACTGCTCCGCCCCCATCGGCCGCACCGGCGGGCTCTGGCCCGGGTCGCGCACGGCGTCGACCCAGTGGAACTCGCTCACCGCGTGCTCCGACTCCACCCTCGACTCGAGCCGCATCAGGTGGAGCAGCGCGTGCGCCTGCTCCGGGTCGGTCAGGGCGTCGTAGAGGATCACGCCGTCGCCGCTCGCGATCACGCCCTCCTCCCAGCCGTCCGACTCGGCCCGCACGCCGACCGGCAGCTGGTACACCTCGTGCGTGCCGGGCGCGAAGCGAGCCTCGACCAGCACGGCGGCGAGCAGGGGCTCCTCCAGCCGCAGCGGCACCACGTCGAGCACGCCGAGGTGCACCACCTCGCGCGCCTTCGACCCGAACCAGCGCTGGGGCAGGATGAACTCCCGCAGGGCGTCCTCGTCGAGGAGCGGCAGCTCGCCGCGCGCCAGCGCGGCGCGCAGGTCAGCCGTCGTCATCGGACTCCTCCTCTTCCTCCTCGACGAGCCGGAACCAGTAGAAGCCGCGCGGCGCCAGCGTGAGCAGGTACGACAGGCTGCCGATCCGCGGGAAGCGGCTGCGCCCCAGCATCTCCTCCGGGTAGCGCCCCTCGAACTCGGACAGGTCGAGCTCCACCGCCTGCGCCGAGCGGGCGAGGTTGTGCACGCAGAGCACGGTCTCCCGCTCGTGGCGGCGGACGTGGGCGAAGATCCGCCTGTTGGACGGGCGCAGCGGCTCGTAGCTCCCGACGCCGAACACGGGGTGCTCCTTGCGCAGCGCGACGAACCGCCGCGTCCAGCGCAGCAGCGAGGTGGGGGTGCGCAGCTGTGCCTCCACGTTCACCGCCTGGTACCCGTATACGGGGTCCATCGACGGCGGCGCGTAGAGCTGGGCGAAGTCGGCGCCCGAGAAACCGCCGTTGCGGTCGCCGGTCCACTGCATCGGTGTGCGCACGCCGTCGCGGTCGCCCAGGTAGACGTTGTCCCCCATCCCGATCTCGTCGCCGTAGTAGAGCACCGGGCTGCCGGGCAGCGAGAACAGGATCGCCGTCATCAGCTCCACCTCGTCGCGGCCGTTGTCGAGCAGCGGCGCCAGCCGGCGGCGGATGCCGAGGTTCAGCTTCATGCGCGGGTCCTTGGCGTACTCCGCGTACATGTAGTCGCGCTCCTCGTCGGTGACCATCTCGAGCGTCAGCTCGTCGTGGTTGCGCAGGAACAGACCCCACTGGCAGTTGTCGGGGATGTGCGGGGTCTGGTCGAGGATCTCGAGCATCGGCGTGGCGTCCTCGCGGCGCAGAGCCATGAACATGCGCGGCATGACGGGGAAGTGGAACGCCATGTGGCACTCGTCGCCGTCGCCGAAGTAGTCGACCACGTCGGCGGGCCACTGGTTGGCCTCGGCCAGGAGCACGCGGTCCGGGTAGTTCTCGTCGATCTCCTTGCGCACGCGCTTGAGGTACTCGTGCGTGGCCGGCAGGTTCTCGCAGTTGGTCCCCTCTGCCTCGTAGAGATAGGGGACGGCGTCGAGGCGGAAGCCGTCGAGGCCCAGGTCGAGCCAGAAGCGCAGCACCTCGAGCATGGCCTGCTGGACCTCCGGCTCCGCGTAGTTGAGGTCCGGCTGGTGGTGGAAGAAGCGGTGCCAGTAGTAGGCCTCCGCCTGCTCGTCCCAGGTCCAGTTCGAGCTCTCTGTGTCGATGAAGATGATGCGCGCGTCCTGGTAGCGCTGCTTCGTCTTCGACCAGACGTACCAGTTGCGCTTGGGCGAGTCGGGCGACTCGCGCGCCTCCTTGAACCACGGGTGCTCGCTCGAGGTGTGGTTCATCACCAGGTCGGCGATCACGCGCATGCCGCGCTGGTGCGACTCGTCGATGAACCGGCGCACGTCCTCCATCACGCCGTAGTCCTTGTGGATCGCGAAGAAGTCGGAGATGTCGTAGCCGCCGTCGCGCAGCGGCGAGTCGTACATCGGCAGGAGCCAGATGCAGTCGATCCCGAGCCACTGGAGGTAGTCGAGCTTCTCGGTCAGGCCGCGGAAGTCGCCGGAGCCGTCGCCGTCGCCGTCGAAGAAGCCGCGGATGTGGATCTCGTAGAACACGGCGGTCTTGAACCAGAGCGGCTGCGACTCGAACCAGTGCTCGGGCTGCGGCCGGCGCTCGGTGTCGGCGGCGCGCTCGGGCGAGACCTGCAGCCGCTGCCGCGGGCGCACGGCCTGCCGGACGCTCATGACGTCGGTGCGGGGCGTGCGCGTGCTCACAGGATCGCCCGGAAGACGTGCGCCATCCGCTCGCCGGGGCCGAGGCGGACGTAGTTGCGGCCGATGCGCCAGTCGTAGCGTTCGGCGTCCAGCAGGTCCTCGACCGCGAACACCGGCGGCAGGCCGAGCCAGGCGGGCATGACGGCCACGCCCTCCTGCGCCCGGTGCGGGTCCACTGATGCGACCACGATGATCGTGTTATCGCCCCAGCGCTTGTGGTAGGCGATCAGCTCGTCGTTCTCGGTGTCGAGGAACGTGATGTTCCAGAGATGCTGGAGCGCCACGTTCTCGCGCCGGATGCGGTTGATGCGGGCGACCATCGGCAGCAGCGGGCCGTCCAGCGAGCGCTTCTTGATCTCGTACTTCTCGGAGTCGAGGTACTCCTCGCTGCCCTCGCGCACGGGCACGTTCTCGAAGCTCTCGAAGCCCGAGTAGATGCCGTAGCTCGGCGAGAGGGTTGCGGCGAGCACCAGGCGCGTCTCGAAGGCGGCCGGGCCGCCGTGCACGAGGTACTCGTTGAGGATGTCGGGCGTGTTCGCGAAGAAGTTCGGGCGGCAGTACTCCTGCATGCCGGAGTGGGCGAGCTCCTCGACGTACTCGCGCAGCTCCCAGCTCCAGTTCTTCCAGGTGAAGTAGGTGTAGGACTGGCTGAAGCCGGCCTTGGCGAGCGCGCGCAGCTTCACGCGCCGGGTGAACGCCTCGGACAGGAAGATCACGTCCGGGTGCTCGGCGCGCACCTCGCGGATCAGCCACTCCCAGAACGGCAGCGGCTTCGTGTGCGGGTTGTCCACCCGGAACGCCCGGACGCCGCGCTCGACCCACAGCATCACGACGTCCCGGAGGGCGTCCCAGAGCCCCTTCCAGTCCTCGCAGTCGAAGTTGACGTTGTAGATGTCCTGGTAGCGCTTGGGCGGGTTCTCCGCGTACTTCAGGGTCCCGTCCGGGCGGCGGTTGAACCACTCGGGGTGCTCTGTCAGCCACGGGTGGTCGGCCGAGCACTGGATCGCGAAGTCGAGCGCTATGTCGATGCCGAGCTCGCGCGCCTCGGCCGTCAGGCGCACGAAGTCGTCGACCGTGCCGAGCTCCGGGTGGACCGCCTCGTGGCCGCCCTCCTCGGAGCCGATCGCCCACGGGCTGCCGGGGTCGTCCGGGCCCGCCTCGAGCGCGTTGTTGCGGCCCTTGCGGTTCGTGCGGCCGATCGGGTGGATCGGCGGCAGGTAAAGCACGTCGAAGCCCAGCTCGGCGAGTTCGGGCAGCCGGCGGCGCACGCCCTCGAAGCCGCCCCAGGAGCGCGGGAACAGCTCGTACCAGGAGCCGAAGCGGGCGCGCTCGCGCTCCACGTCCGTCTCGAGGACGCCGGCCATGCGGGTGGCGTCGTGCCGGTCGGGGTTGCGCTCGAGGGCTGCCAGCAGCTCGGGTCCGAGCGCCGCGTCGTGCTTCGCCTCCTCCGGCGCCTTCGGGTCGGCGATCGTTGCGAGCACGTGCTCGATCAGGCGCCGGTCCTCGCCGTCGGCGCGGTCGCGGGAGTCCTCGAGCAGCACCACGCCCTCGGACAGCTCGCCGCGGAGGTCGTGCTGGCCGCCCTCGATCTTGCGTCGCAGCTCGTCGCGCCAGGTGGCGAACAGGTCCGACCACGCCTCGACCGTGAACTCCCACCGGCCCGTCTCGGTCACCATGAAGTAGCCCGCCCAGCGGTCGCCGTCCACCTCGCGGTCGGTCCAGTGCATCGGCGCCTCGCGCCAGTCGGTCTCGCCGGGGCCGCGGTAGCGGATCACCGCGCGCAGGATCTCGTGGCCGTCGCGGAAGATGTCGGCGGAGACCGTGACGGCGTCGCCGACCGTGCGCTTGGCCGGGAAGCGGCCGCAGTCGACCATCGGCTCGGGGTTCAGCACCTGTATCCGCGCGGGCGCGGTGCGCTCGCTGGGCCGCGGGAGCGCGGACCAGTCCTCGCCGGGCGCCTCGAGCGGGTGCTCGGGACCGGCGTCGTCGCGGATGCGCTCGTCCCGGAGCTCTTGCCCGGCAGCGTCCGCGGCGCCGGGCGGAGCGCCGGGGCCGGTGGCGGCGGGGCGCGCCGCCGCGGGCCGGTCCGCGCGCGGCTCCGCGCCGCCCGCCGCCGGGCGCTCCGCGCCACCCTTCGCGGGCCGCTCCGCGCCGCCCGCCGCCGGGCGCTCCGCGCTGTCCGCTTCCGCGCGCTTCACGCTGCCGGTGTGTTGTCTATCGCCTGAACGGGGCAAGTCTTTGCCTTACTGCCCAAAGATGCCGAAGTCAACCCGTCCCCCAGGCCCGCAGCTGCAGCGCTCCAGTGGCGTCCAGCTGCACCCGACCTCTCTCCCGGGCGGACGTCTCGGAGAGGAGGCTTACCACTTCGTGGACTGGCTCGCCGACGCGGGACAGTCCTGGTGGCAGATGCTCCCGCTCGGTCCCGCGGGCGAGGGCGGCTCGCCGTACAAGTCGCCGTCGGCGTTCGCCGCCGACCCGGCGCTGCTGGCAGAGCCCGACGCCTCCGTGAGCGGCGCCGAGATCGACGCCTTCCGCGACCGCGAGCGCTACTGGATCGGCGACTGGGAGCGCTACTCCGGCGACGACGCCGTCGCCGACCAGGTCCGCTTCGACCGCGAGTGGGGCGCCCTGCGCGCGTACGCCGTCGAGCGCGGGGTCCGCCTCTTCGGCGACATGCCTATCTACGTCGCGCCCGGGAGCGCGGACCACCTGGCCCACCCCGAGCTGTTCCAGCACGGCGAGGTGGCGGGCGCCCCGCCGGACAAGTTCACGGACCTCGGGCAGCTCTGGGGCAACCCGCTGTACGACTGGCCCGCGCTCCAGCGCCGCGGCTACCGCTGGTGGGTGGAGCGGCTGCGCCGCACCTCCGAGCTCGTGGACCTCGCCCGCATCGACCACTTCCGCGCGTTCGTGGCCTACTGGTCCGTGCCCGCCGGCGCGCCCGACGCGCGCGCCGGCCGCTTCCGCCGCGGCCCCGGCCGCGCCCCCTTCGACGCCGCCTTCCGCGAGCTCGGCGAGCTGAGCCTGGTGGCGGAGAACCTGGGCAAGATCACCCCCGCCGTCGAGCGCCTGCGCCGCTCGCTCGGGCTGCCGGGGATGGCCGTGCTGCAATTCGCTTTCGACCCCGACGAACCGGCCAGCCCACACCGCCTCGAGCGCCACCGCGAGGACGACATCGTCTACACGGGCACCCACGACCACGACACGATCCGCGCGTGGTGGGAGTCGCTCCCCGAAGACATCAGGGCGGACGTCTCCGCCGCGCTCGACCGCGCGGGCATCTCCGACCGCGACCCCTGGTGGGCGCTGATCAGGCTGGCGTTCGCGTCACCGGGGGTGGTGGCGATCGTCCAGCTGCAGGACGTGCTGGGCCTGGGCGGCGAGGCGCGCATGAACGTGCCCGGCCTCGTCGACGAGCGGAACTGGAGCTGGCGACTGGAGCCGGGTGCGCTCACGGGCGAGCTGGCGGCGCGGCTGCGGGATGCGACGGAGGAGGCCGGCCGGCTGCCGAACCCTTGAGCGCGGGTTACGGCGAGCAACCAGGGGGTCACGCTGGACGGACGCGGCGGCCGTTCGGAGCGGCGCGGCCGGTGGCAGCGGAGTGTGGCGGGGTTCGGTCAACCAGGGGTTGACCGAGACGCGCCACACTCGGCGTCGGCGGCGGCCTCAACCCTCAAGCACGGGTCGAGGTGGTTCCGCGGAGGCGCGGGCCGCCCGGCGGGCGGGCCTACTGCTCCGCCAGCCGGTACACGTCCGCGTAGTCCGAGAGCAGGTCCTCGGGGTTCGGCCTGCCCTCGCCGCGCATCAGCGCGGCGACCTCGCGGAACCAGTCGAGCGTGCGGCCGGCCGGCTCTGTGCGCCAGTTGAGGATGGCCGTCTCGTCGCCTTCGTTCCACATCTGGTGCACGACGCCGCGCGGGATCTCGAGCACGTCGCCGGCGTTCAGCTC
>DASXAA010000136.1:0-12165 GCA_036407035.1 Thermoleophilaceae bacterium
CGAGCAGCGTCTCGCGGCGGCGGGCGTAGCGCAGGCGCATGCGCCGTAGGTGACGCTCGAGCTCGCCGCGGGAGATGAAGTCGGCAAGCGCGAGCTGACCGGTGATCTCCGAGCCCGCGTCCTCGATCGCCTTCGCGGAGATCAGGGCCCAGGAGAGCCACGACGGCAGCAGCATCCAGCCAAGGCGCATTCCCGGCGCCAGCCGCTTGCTGGCGGAGCCGATGTAGAGGACGCGGTCCGGGGCCAATCCCTGCAGCGCGCCGACGCGCTCGCCGCAGAGCTCGGCGTCGTAGTCGTCCTCGACGATCAGCCGGTCGCCGCGCTCGGCCCAGTCGATCAACGCGGCGCGGCGCCCGGCGCTGAGCACGACGCCCGTGGGGAACTGGTGCGCCGGCGTCACGACGACCACCTCGGCGCCGCTCGAGTCGAGCGCGGCGACGTCGAGCCCGTCGGCGTCGACGGGGATCGGCGTCACCTCGAGGCCGGCCTCCTCCACGATCAGGCGCTGGGCGTGCCAGCCCGGCTCCTCGAGCGCCACCCGCTCGACCCCGCTCGCGCGCAGCCAGCGGCACGTCAACGCCAGCCCCTGGCGAAAGCCGGTACAGATCAGCACGTGCTCGGGGTCCGCGGCCGCGCCGCGCACGCGGCCGAGGTAGTCGGCAAGCGCCTCGCGCAGCTCGGGGACCCCGCGCGGGTCCCCGTAGCCGACCGCGTCCAGAGCCGTCTCGCGCCAGGCGCCGCGCAGCGAGCGGACCCAGCGATCGCGCGGGAAGCCGGCCAGATCGGGAAGGCCGGGGCTGAAGTCGTAGGCGAACCGCGTCAGCAGCGAGGGCGGACGTGGCCGCGGCGGCTGCGCGCGGACACCGGTCGCGACGCGAACGGGCGCGCCCTGCCTGGTTTGGAGGTAGCCCTCGGCGACGAGCTGGTCGTAGGCAGAGGTGACCACGCCGCGCGAGACGCCGAGCTCGGCGGCCAGTCCACGACTCGAAGGCAGCCTGGCGCCGGCCTCGAGCCGCCCGTCGCGGATGGCGTCGCGCAGCGCGCGCTCGATCTGCTCGTGCAGGGCCAGGTCGCCGTGGCGCTCGAGCTCCATCAGGAGGTCAACTGGCCCTCTCCGATGCGACATGACTGGAACTGTACGCGGGGCCAGTCGTCCCGTACGGTGGCGGCTATGGACGAGATCACGGTCATTGGCGGCGGAGTCGCGGGACTGACCGCGGCGATCACCTGCGCCGAGCAGGGCGCGAGCGTCCGGCTGTTCGAGGCGCACGACAGGCTCGGGGGGCGAGCCCGCAGCACCGACGGTCCCTACAAGGCGAACCTCGGCCCGCACGCCGTCTACAAGGGTGGCGTTCTGTGGAACTGGCTCAGCGAGCGCGAGCTCCTGCCGCCGGTGGCGAGGCCGCTGCTAACCGGCGTGCGCTTTCACTACGAGGGCGCGGTCCATCGCAGGCCGCCGCTGAGCCTGATCCCGCCGGGCCTGCGCCTGCGCGGCCGCGTGGCTCCCGTCGACCAGGACTTTCGCTCCTGGGTCACCGACCACGGCGATGCACAGACCGCCGATCTGCTCTCCTCGCTGGCCGGCGTCTACACGTTCCACCACGATCCCGGCGAGCTCTCGGCGGCCTTCGTCTGGGAGCGCAGCGCCCGGCTGCTGCTGACACCGCGACCGCCGGCGCGCTTCGTCGTAGGCGGGTGGAGCATGCTCGTCGACGCGCTCGAGCGGCACGCTCGCTCGCTCGGCGTGGGGATCGTCACCGGAGAGCGTGTCGACGCGCTCCCCGATCCGCCGGTGATAGTCGCCCTTGAGCTGCGCGACGCCCGCCGGCTGCTGCGTGACGACTCCCTCCGGTGGCCCAGCGGGAACACGGTCACCCTGGACCTCGGCCTGAGCGAGCGCGGCGGCGATCCGTGGATCGTCTCGGACCTCGAGAGCTCCGGCTGGATCGAGCGCTACACCGCCCCCGATCCCTCGCTCGCGCCGGCGGGCGAGCAGCTCGTACAGGCACAGATGCCGATCCGTCCCGGCGAGGGCGCAGATGACGCGGCGGGCCGCCTGGAGCGGCTGCTCGACGCATCCTTCGAGGACTGGCGCGGGCGGGTCACGTGGCGCCGGCGCCAGGTGATGGACGGCCGCAGCGGCGCGCTGGACCTTCCCGGCACGACCTGGCGCGACCGGCCGGCGATCGATCGCGGCGGCGGCGTCAGCCTCTGCGGCGACCAGGTCGCCGCGCCCGGCTGCCTGTCCGAGGTGTCGTTCGCGAGCGCGATCGAGGCCGGCACGCTGGCGGTCGAGCACGCGCGGCACGCCGCCGTTCGCAGCGTCGCCTGAGGTCCGCCCCCGGCTCAGTCGTCGTCGCCTGGCCACGTCCGGCGGGGCACCTCGCGCAGCGGGTGCCCCGCTGGACGTCGGTCTCGGCGTGGGAGTTCTGCATCGCCACCTTGGAGCCGAACTCCACGTGCTCGCGCACGGCCTCGCGGAACGCCGGGTCGGACGGCATCTCGGCCGTGTCGAGCGCCCTCATGTAGAGCTCGACGAAACGCCGGCGCTGCCCCTCGCTGATCTTCAGTCCCCGGTGCACGGAGATGAGGTGGGCGAAGCCCAGCTCGCGTGAGAATCGGTCCGGACCGCCGAACGACTCGGCGGTGAACGCGGTCAGGTGATCGACGTGCTCGGGCCGTCCGGCGCCGAACAGGGGCTGGAGGAGCGGGTCGGCCAGGACGCTGTCGTAGAACACCTGCTCCAGGCGGTGCAGCGCCTCCTCACCGCCGGCGTAGTCGAACAACGTGGGCATCGATCGAATATACGGGGCACAGTGGTTCGGCTGACCGATCTCACGCTCGCCTGCTGGGTCCTGCTCGAAGTGGGCCTCCGCATACGCGAGGCGGTGCAGGGGAAGGGGCGTCGCGGCCGCGACCGTGGGACCCGGGTGCTGATCGCGATCACGCTGGGAGCCGCACTCGGCGCGGCCGGCGCCGCGGCCTCGGTGGCGCCGTGGGCGCGGATGCCAATGGGCGGCCGGGTGGCGGGGCTCGTCGTGATGTGGCTGGGGCTCGCGCTGCGCGTGTGGGCGGTCGCGGCGCTCGGCGGGGCGTTTCGCACCACGGTCGAGGTCGATTCGGACCAGGCCGTCGTCTCGACCGGTCCCTACAGGTGGATCCGACACCCGGCCTACGCCGGCCTGCTGTTGATCGCCGCCGGGTTCGGCCTCGCCGTCGGCAACTGGCTCTCGCTGGCCGCATGCCTCGTGCTGCCGCTGCCCGCGCTGGTGTGGCGAATCCACGTGGAGGAGGCCGAGCTCACCCGCGTGCTCGGCGACGCCTACCGCTCGTACAAGACGGGCACCGCGCGTCTGATCCCGCGGCTCTGGTGAGCCGGCGCGCCCCCGTTGACTCGGCCGCAACGGACGGCCGTGCGGGAGAGGCTGGAAAGATCTAACGATTACCGCTCGTGGCGCAAGCAACACCTGAGGGAGTTCCCGTGTCCGAGGGCGCCTTCGTTTTCCCAAACCTGAGGAGGACCCAATAAACGGCTGGAACATCAACGACCTGAATCTGAAGCCACACGCTCCGGAGATCCTCTCCTCGACGAGCGATGCCCGCGCCATCGCTCTGGCCATCCCGGCGGGCGAGAGCCTCCAGGACCACCAGGTCCACGAGCGAGCGTGGGTCACGATCGTGAGCGGTGAGGCGGAGATCACGACCACCGCGGGCGAACGCGTCTTGGGCACGCCAGGACTGCTGGTGGAGTTCGATCCGGGCGAGCGCCACGCCGTTCGTGCGCTCTCGGACGCCCGCCTGCTCTTGCTGTTGACTCCGTGGCCGGGGGCCGGGCACCCAGGGGCGATGTCGCTCGAGGACAAGAAACACGCGGTGGCCCACGCGGCAGAGCACGAAGCCAAGCGCCACGGCTGATCCAGGGTGTCGGCCACGATCCCGCCCCGCGTCTGATTCGAGCCCGGGGTTCACCCCAGCCGCGTTCCACCGGCATCTCGCCGCTGGCCGCTCATCCCCGCAACGGCGCGCGCAGGCCGCTCAGCCCTACAGCGGGATCTCCCAAAGCGGGAACCAGCGCGACATGTCCTCCTCGAAGGGCAGCTCAGGTCGCACCTGCGCCTTGAGGCGCATCTCCCGCTCCGAGTCGCGCGCCTTGTCGCCCGAGGGGACGAACGGGTAGAAGGTGCCGCGCTTGAAGTTGTAGATGAAGTACACGCGCCGGCCCTTCTCCTCGAAGGCGAACACGCAGCACAGCAGGCGGTCGCCGTAGCCGCCGCCCTGCAGGTTCCCCGACACCGTGTTGAGCGCGACGACGAGGTCCTCGAAGTCGGAGTCGCGCAGGACGAGCCAGCGGTAGCCGAACTCGTCGTCGTCGGACTCGACCTTGGTGCCGCTGTCCTCGGCCGTGCCGCGCAGCAGCTCCTCGGTTTCGGTCACGATCGACTGGAAGTCGGCCGTGCCGAGCGGCTGGAAGACAATCCCGGCCACGCCGGCCGACTTCAGCCCGAGCGAGGTGTCGAGCGTGATGTACGCGGTCGTCATCGCGAACAGCCGGTCGGGCGCGGGCGCCTTGAGCTTGCCGGACCTGCCCCCGAGGATCGCGTCGAGGAAGCCCACTATGCGGCGGCGGCGGCGGTCCCTTGGAGCTGCGCCTCCATCTGCTGCAGGCGCGCGATCCGCTTCTCCATCGGCGGGTGCGTCGCGAAGAGCGTCTGGATCGCGCCCTTGACACTCGTCGGGACGATGAAGAACGCGTTCATCCGCTCGGCCTCGCGCAGGTCCTGCGTGGGTATGACCTGCATCGCGCCCGAGATCTTCACGAGCGCGGCGGCGAGCGCGCTCGGGCGGCCCGTGATGAGCGCGGCGCCGCGGTCGGCGGCGAACTCGCGGTAGCGCGACAGGGCGAGCATCAGGAAGAACGAGATGATGTAGACGGCGAACGACACCGCCAGGATCACGATCGCGGCCGGCGCGCCGTCGTCGTCATCGCCGCCGAAGAAGAACGAGAACTGCATGATCATCGCGGCGACCGACGCGAAGAAGCTCGCCACGGTCATCACGAGCACGTCGCGGTTCTTCACGTGCGTGAGCTCGTGCGCCATCACGCCCTCGAGCTCGGAGGGAGAGAGGACGCGCATGATGCCGGTGGTCGCGCACACGGTCGCGCTCTTCTGGGAGCGCCCCATCGCGAAGGCGTTCGGCACCTCCGTGTCGGCCACTGCGATCTTCGGCTTCGGGAGGTCGGCCTGGATGCAGAGCCGCTCGATCATCGCGTGGAGACCGGGGGCCTCCTGGGGCGAGACCTCCTTGGCGCCCATCGCGGCCAGCCCGATCTTGTCGGACAGGAACAGCTGCGCGAGCGTGAGCGCGCCGATGACGACGACCATCGTGAGGGCGCCCGCGCCGGCGGCGGCGAGCACCACGATGAACGCCACGTACAGCAGCCCGAGCAGGAACATCGTCACGAGCATCCGCGACTGCAGTCCCCAATCGCGCGGGAAGACGGTCCTCTGACGTGCCATGGCTGGAACTGTAGTGAGCGCCTGCAGGGTTCATTGCAGAGAGCGGAATCTGGCCTGAAACGCCGACGGCCCTTGATACAGTGCGCGCCGCCCCAAGCGCTGAATTCCCCTGCATAACAAGGGGAAACGGGGGATTCCACGGCCCTTGGGGGGACGATCTCATGAAGAAGAGCTTCTGGGTTTCCATAACCCTGGCCCTAGCGGCCTATTTCCTGCTGCCGATGCCGGGGCTGTCCGCGCCGCTGTCCCAGCGCATCCAGCAGAAGCGGGCCCAGCTCGACCACGTGCGCCAGCGCGAGGGCGTCCTCACCACCACGATCTCGGGCTTCAACACCCGCATCCGCGGCCTGCAGGGCCAGATCAACGGCACGCGCCAGCGCCTCGCGCGCGTGCAGAACGACCTCGACGCCAAGCGCAACGAGCTGCTCGAGGTGCGCGACAAGCTCGAGGTCGCGCGTGACCGGCTCGAGGAGCTGCGACGCGAGCTCGGCGTCGCGCGCGTGGTGCTGGCGAAGCGGCTGGTCGAGATCTACAAGTCAGACCAGCCCGACGCCGTGACGGTCGTGCTCGAGTCGGACGGGTTCGCCGACCTGCTCGAGCGCGCCGAGTTCCTGAGGCGCATCTCGGACCAGGACCGCGAGATCACCGATCGCGTGCGCCATCTGCGCGACCGCGCCCACAAGCAGGCGAACGAGCTCGCGTCGTTGGAGGACCAGGTGCAGCTGGCGGCGGAGCAGATCCTGAACCAGCGCGACGAGATCGCATCGGTGAAGTACCGGCTCGAGTCGAGCCAGGGTGAGCTGCGCTCGGTCCGCAACGACCGCGCGGCGGAGCTGCAGAAGGTCAAGACGCTCCACACCGACCTCGAGGGCGACCTCGCGTCGCTCGAGCGCGAGCAGGCGCGCGTGGCGAGCGCGCTGCAGAGCCCGGCGGCCGGACCGATCCGGCACGGCTCGGGCCAGCTGATCTGGCCGGTCAACGGGCCGATCACCGGCGCGTTCGGCGAGCAGCGGCCGGGGCACATCCACGCGGGCATCGACATCGCCGTGCCCTCCGGCACCCCCATCCGCGCCGCCGACGCCGGGACCGTGCGGCTGATGGGCTGGGTCGGCGGCTACGGCAACTACACCTGCATCCAGCACACGAGCAGCCTGTCCACCTGCTACGCGCACCAGTCGCGGTTCGCGACCTCGAACGGCGCGTCGGTGAGCCAGGGCCAGGTCATCGGCTATACCGGCTGCACCGGCAACTGCTTCGGCGACCACCTGCACTTCGAGACCCGCGTGAACGGGGTCCCGGTCAACCCGCTCGGGTACCTCTAGCGGCGCGCCTTGAAGCGGCCGAGGCGCTTGACGCCGCAGTTGCCGTTGCCGTCGCAGACCGTCGACACGAGCACGTTCGCCCGGCGGCCCCGGAGGCGCACCGTCTTGGTGAACGCGTGCGAACGCGGCCGCACCGCGAAGGCGAACCTGCGCCCGCCGTCGCGCGAGACGAGCAGCGAGTACTTCAGGTGGCCCGCGAGCTCGTGCCCGGGATCGGTCCGGTCCTTGACGCGCGAGACCCGGACGGCGACCTTCTTGGCGCCCCGGCGTCGCGCCCGCGCGCGCGCCTTCGGGTTGCGGACGTCGTAGGCGCGCGCCAGGTCCGTCGCCGCCTTGCCGTCCACGATGCCGGCGCCGGTGAACTCGTTCCAGCGGCCGCCGGGACGGGTCTGGTGCGCCGAGCGCCGGAGCACGTCGGCCACCTGCTCGGAGGCGAGGCGCGGCTGCACCTGCCACACGAGCGACGCGATTCCCGCCGCGATCGGCGCCGAGAAGCTCGTGCCCTGGCCGTATGCGAACCGGCCGGTCGGGGTCGCGAAGACCCGTGACGGGCAGGTGCCGGGCGGCGGGTTGTCCCACTCCGAGGCGCTCCCGCGCGGGATCGTCGAGAACACGCCGACCTGGCAGTCGGCGCTGGCGCCCGGGGCGGCGAGACTGACGCGGTCGTTGTGGGTCGAGAAGCTCGCCACGCTGCCGTCGGGGTTCGTGGCCGCAACCGAGAGGCCGGTGCCGCGGCCGCCCCGGACCCCGCCGATCGCCGCTGCGGGGAACTGCCGGTCGTTGCCGTCCTCGCCGGTGTTGCCGGACGCCGCGACGGGCAGCACGTCGGCGAGGAACACGGCGTCGAGGGCGCGGATCTGGGTCGCGTCGATCTGGCTGCCCGCGAGGCTCATGTTGACCACGTCGGCATGGGCCCGGACCGCCAGCTGGATCCCGGCGATCACGTCCGCGACCGAGAAGCTGCCGTCGAACGACGCCCGGATCGGGACGAGCTTGGTGTTCCCGGCCACGCCCTTGCCGCCGATGTTGTTGTCGGGCACAGCCGCGATGAGGCCGGCCACGAAGGTCCCGTGGCCGTTCCTGTCGGTCACGTCGGTCGTGCCGGTGAGCGTGTCGAACGTGGCGCCGACGTTCGGGGCGATGTCGGGGTGGCCGGTGTCGAGGCCGGTGTCGATCACCGCCACCTCGCGCTGGGAGCCGCCCCCGGCCGCAGCGATGGCCTCGCCGGCGTGGACCGCGTCGTAGGCCCAGATGAAGTTGATCCCGGTCTGGGGGTCGATCGCGTTGAACGGGTCGGCCGCGGCGCGCAGGCGGCGGTCGCGCTCGACGTAGGCGACCCGCCGGTCGCCGCGCAGGGCGTCGGCGAGGGCGGCGCCCGATGGGGCGTCGGCGTAGAGCACGGCGATCGAGTCGAACGTCCTCGTGCGGGCTCCCAGGCGGGCGAGCTTGCGGCGGACGCCCGTGGCCGCCGTCCGGCTGCGCAGCCCCACGAGCACGTGCACGCGACGATCTGACCGGCCGATGCGGGCCAGGTCGCGGGTGGCCGAGGCGGGGGCGTCGGCGAGCGGCTGCAGCGCCGTGCGGCCCGAGGCGCGTGCCTCGACCCGCAGCGCGGCGCGCAGCGCCACCTGTTCGTTCAGGGTCGCCGCGTGGGCAGGCGCGGCCAGCATGGGCGCCGCGCAGAGGAAGGTTGCGAGCGCCGCTCTCCGCACTGGCGTTTCATGGTAGGGGGCGCCGCGTCGGCTCGCTACCTTTCGCCGCCGATGCTGCCGGAGATCCACATCGGGCCGCTCGAACTGAAGACGTTCGGGATCGCCTTCGCGCTCGGATTCGCGGCGTCCGGCGCCGTGATCGGCGTGCGCCTGCGCGAGCTCGGCAAGCCTGTGGACTGGGCCTACGAGATGATCTTCGCGGCGCTGATCGGCGGCCTCGTCGGCTCGCGGGTCGACTACCTGATCGAGAACTGGGACAAGGTCTCCGGCGACCTGGTCGGCAACATCTTCTCCGGCACCGGGCTGGTGTGGTTCGGAGGCCTGGTCGGCGGCACCCTCGGTGTGGTCCTGTGGGCGCACTGGCGCGGCTGGCTCGGGCTCCAGATGCTCGACACCTGTGCCGTCCCGCTCGCGATCGGCTACGCGATCGGGCGCATCGGGTGCCAGCTGTCCGGCGACGGCGACTACGGCATCCACTCGAGTCTGCCCTGGGCGATGTCGTACCCGGACGGCACCGTGCCGACCACCGCGGAGGTGCACCCTACGCCGGTCTACGAGACGGTCGCGATGGGATTCGTCGCCCTGCTGCTCTGGCGGCTGCGCGACCGCTTCGCGCCGGGCGTGCTGTTCGCGCTCTACCTCGTGCTGGCCGGGACCGAGCGCTTCCTCGTCGAGCTGATCCGCCGAAACGACTCCGTCGTCGCCGGCCTGACGGTGCCCCAGCTCGTGAGCCTCGGGATGATCGCCCTGGGGAGCGCCTGGATCTACGCGCGGCGCGAGAGGCTGCGGCCGGTCACGCCGTAGGCGGCGAGCGCGGCGCCGGCAGCCGCGAACAGGCAGAGCGTCAGCGCCACCGCGGCCCCGGCCGCGATGCCGGCGTGGAACGAGACGAAGATCCCGGCGGCGCCGGCGAGCGCGCCCACGGCCGCGCCGGCGACCATGGCCCTCCCGGGGCCCGCCGCCATCCCGCGCACCGCCACCGGCGGACCCACCAGCACCGCGAGGGCGAGCAGCGCGCCGAGCCCCTGCACGGCCACCGCGACGGCGGCCGCCAGCAGACCGAGCAGGACGAGCCGCAGCAGGGTGGGGCTCACGCCGAGCGCCGCGGCGCCGGCGGCATCGAACGTGGTGACCGTCAGCGGACGGCGGAGCGCCGCCAGGGCGACGCCGCCGGCAGTCAGCAGGATGGCCGCCGCGACGAGGTCGCCGTCGGTCACGCCCAGGGGGTCGCCGAAGAGGATCTCCTCGAGGCGCGGCGGCGCCCCGGGCGCCAGGGCGAGCAGGGCGCCGAGGCCGACCATCCCCGTCACCACCACCGCCGTGGCGGTGTCCGGGCCCACGCGCTCGTCGCGGGCCGCCACGGCGATCAACGCGGCGGCCACCAGCACGCCGCCCGCGGCGCCCAGCAGCAGCGGCGCGGGCGCGATCGCGGCGAGCACGAGGCCGGGCAGCAGGCCGTGCGAGAGCGACTCGGCCGCGTAGGTGAGCCGCTCCTCGACGACCCAGAAGCCGAGCGCGCCGCAGAACGCGCCGAGCATCACCACCTCGAGCAGCGCGCGCCGGTCGAGGCCGGAGCGCCAGGGATCGAGAAGGGGGTCGAGCACGTCCATCAGTGCTCGTGGTGGTGCACGGTGATCGCGCGGCCGGCTTCGTCGCCCAGCACGATCATCTCGCTGCCGTAGGTGGTCTGGAGCGTGGCGGTGTCGAGCACGTCCGCGGGGGGGCCGACCGCGACCTGTCTTCGGTTGAGGCAGAGGACCAGGTCGAACCTGCGCGCGCTCTCCACGTCGTGGGTCGACACGAGCAGGGCGCGGCCCTCGCCGCGCAGCTCGTCGAACAGCGAGGCGATCCGCTCCGCGCTGGCCGGGTCCACGCCGGCGAGCGGCTCGTCGAGCAGGAGAACGCGGGCGTTCTGCACGATCGCGCGCGCGAGCAGCGCGCGCTGGCGCTGGCCGCCGGACAGCTCGCCGAAGCGGGTGGCGGCCTGCGCGCCGAGCCCGACGTGGTCGAGCGCCGCGTGGGCGGCCTCGCGGTCGGCGCGCCGCGCCGGCAGCCACCAGCGGCCGTGGGCGAGCGTGCCCATGAGGGCCACGTCGAGCGCGGTGACGGGGAAGTCGAGCCGCGTGCGGTCGGTCTGGGCGACGTAGGCGGGGCGCCCGTCGACGTGTACTTGGCCGGCCTGCGTGGCCAGCTCGCCGAGCAGGGCGCGGAAGAGGGTGGTCTTGCCGCCGCCGTTCGGGCCGAGCACGCAGAGGGATCGGCCGGCGTCGAGGACGAAGTTCACGTCGCGCAGGACGGGCTCGCCGCCGTAGCCGGCGGAGAGGCCCTCGACCTGGACGGCGGGGCCGGGGGTCACGCGGGCCGCTTCGTCGGCCTGCGCGCCCGCAGCCGCGCGGCCTTCGTCGCTGAGCGGCCCGCCCGGCGCCGCGCGGCCTGCTCCGCCGGGCGGCCCGCCCGCAGCCGCGCGGCCTTCGTCGCTGGGCGGCCCGCCGGTCACGCGGCCTCCGCCGCGGGGCGGCCCGCCCGGACCGCTTCGGGCTTTCTCGCGGCGGCAGCCAGGGCGACGGCGGCGTACACGGCGCTCCCGAGCACGGCGATCGGCGGGCCCGGGGGCAGGTCGAGCCAGTAGGCCAGGTAGAGGCCGACCACGCCCTCGCCGGCCGCGAGCGCGAGCGACCACGCGATCAGCGCGGGGACGGTGCGCGCGATCACGAGCGCGCTCGCCGCCGGCAGGACGTAGATCGCCGTCACGAGCAGGGCGCCGACCGCCGGGATGGCGGCCACGGCGGCCACCGCGACGAGCGCGAGCAGCAGGAGGTCCGCGCGGCGGGCGGGCACGCCGAGGGCAGGCGCGCCGTCCGGGTCGAAGGTCACGGCGGTCCACGCGCGCCCGAGCAGCAAGGTGCATACGACCGCCAGCGCCGCGGCGGCCGCCGAGAGCAGCAGGTCGGTCGACTCGAGCCCGAGCAGCGTGCCGAACAGGAGCCGGTCGACGGCGCCGCCGGACTCGAACACGTCGCTCGCCAGGACGATCCCGCCCGCCAGGGCTGCCACGAGCAGCAGCGCGGTGGCCTCGCCGGGCTCGCGGCCGGCGCGGCCGGCCCTGCCGACGCCCGCGGCGTACGCGAGCGCGACCGCCAGCCCGGCGACCGTGGGGCTGATGCCCGTGGCGTCGGCGGTCACGAGCCCGGGGAACGTCGCCGTGCCGACGGCGTGCGAGAAGAACGCCAGCCGCCGCAGCACGATCCACGCCCCGAGCACGCCGCCGGCGACCGCCAGGAGCGCGAGCTCGACGAGCGCCTCGCGCATGAACGGCAGGTCCCAGAGGTCGAGTGGGGAGGGCACGACCGGGAAGCGTAAACGAGAATGATTCTCAATTGTGTGCCGGCGAGGCGCGGCGCGACACGCGCTTGGCCGGCGGGCGTGGGCGGCATCTGCTTCGGCCGCGCTTCCCCCTGGCACCACGCGGGGGTTCGTGGTACCCATTGCGGGGTATCACGTGATCTGCGGCGCCGCCGCGATCAACCGATACCGGGGTACCCCATCCCAGATGAAGGCAACGAGGGCCTATATCGCGAGCCTTGGCACGACCGGCGTGCTGATAGCGGCTGC
>DASXAA010000137.1:0-63577 GCA_036407035.1 Thermoleophilaceae bacterium
GACCTTGCGCAGGCGGGCTGCCGAGAGGTCCGAGGTGTCGATGGAGACGTCTGCCCGCTCCTTCAGTGCCGCGAGCAGTTCGCGCTCGTCGCGGATCGCGGCCTCGACCGAGCCGCCGTCGGCGAGGGGATGGCGCCGGCGCGTCTCCTTGAAGCGATTGAGGAGCGCCTCGTCGCCGGCCTCGAGGAACAGGAGGCGGTAGGGAACCCCTCGCGTCTCGAGCTCGTCCACCACCCGCACCAGCCCCTCGAAGTACTCGCCGCCGCGCACGTCCGACGCCACCGCCGCGTGCTCGACCTTGCTGCCCTCGTGGCCGAACAGCTCGGCGAGCGAGCCGATCATCTCCGGCGGCAGGTTGTCGACGCAGAAGTAGCCCGCGTCCTCGAAGCACGCCATCGCCTGCGACTTGCCCGCCCCGGAGAAGCCGGTGATCACGACGAAGTCCTCGATGGTGCCGTTGTAGCGGGGCTGCCGGTCGGTCATCTCACCTTGTGGATATATGCATACACGTCGCGGGCGACCTTGCCGGGCAGGCCGGGCACCGCCTCGAGCTCGTCGCGGCTCGCCTTCAGGAAGCGCTCGGGCGAGCCGAAGTGCTGGAGGATCTGCCGCTTGCGGGCCGGCCCGACCCCCGGCAGGTCGTCGAGGATCGAGCGCGTCATCGCCCGGTCGCGCCGTCCGCGGTGGAACTCGACCGCGAAGCGGTGAGCCTCGTCGCGGACGCGCTGGAGCAGCTGGAGCTCGTGTGTGTCATGCGCAAGGCGCAGGGGCTCACTGCGGCCGGGCAGGAACACCTCCTCGATCCGCTTGGCGAGGCTGATGACGGTCACGCCGAGGTCGCGGAACGCGCCCAGCTCGGCCAGGCCTGCGGACAGCTGTCCCTTGCCGCCGTCGATCACGATCAGCGCCGGCACCGACGCGAAGCTCTCGTCGAACTCCTTGTCGTGCGGCGAGCGCTCGCGCTGCTCCACGAACTGGCCCATCCGGCGCGACAGCACCTCGGCCATCGCCGCGAAGTCGTCCTGCACGGCGCCGCGGATGCCGAAGCGGCGGTAGTCCGACTTCTTCGGCGCACCGCCCTCGAACACCACCATCGAGGCCACCGTGTGGGCGTGCATCAGGTTGGAGATGTCGAAACACTCGATCCGCATCGGGATCGTCTCCATGCCGAGCGCCCGCTGGAGGCCGTCGAGAGCCTCGATCCGCTGGCTGCGTCTGCGCTCCGAGCGCAGGCGGTCCTGGTCGAGCGCCAGCCGCGCGTTGCGCTCGGCGAGCTCGAGGATGCGCCGCTTGTCGCCGCGCTCGGCGTGCCTGACCTCCACAGGAGCGCCGCGGCGCTCCGTGAGCGCCTCGGCGAGCGTGCCGGTAAGGTCGACCGCGCGCTGGACGATCACCTGCGGCGGCACCGCCAGCGCGCTCGCGTAGTACTGGAGGACGAACTCCTCGGCCACCTCGGTCTCGTCGCGGGCGGCGGCGTTCTCGAGGTAGAAGCTCTGGCGGTCGGCCAGCACGCCGTCGCGCACCTGGAACACCTGCGCGTTGGCGTCGGTGCCCTCGGCGGCGACCGCGATCGCGTCGAGCGTGCCGACCGCCTCGTTCGAGATCCGCTGACGCTCCAGCAGCGAGCGGACGGCCTTGAGCCGGTTGCGGTAGATCGCCGCCTGCTCGAACTCCTGCTGATCGGACGCCTTTCGCATCGCCTGCTCGAGCGCGCGCTCGATCTGGCGGTAGCGGCCGGACAGGAAGTCGATGATCGTCTCGACGTTGCGGCGGTACTCCTCCTTCGAGATGTAGCCGACGCACGGCGCCTGGCAGCGCTTGATGTAGTAGTCGAGGCAGGGGCTGCCCGACGCGCGGCCGGGCTCCGGACCGTCGCAGGTGCGGTACTGGAAGATCTTGCCGAGCAGGTCGAGCGTCTCCCGCACGCGCTTGGCGTTCGAGAACGGTCCGAAGTAGGCGCGCCCGCGGCGGTGGCGCTCGCGCGTGAAGTAGATCCGCGGGAACTCCTCGTCGAGGCTGATCCCGATGTACGGGTACGACTTGTCGTCGCGCAGGCGGACGTTGAAGAGCGGCCGGTGGCGCTTGATGAACTCCTGCTCCGCCAGCAGCGCCTCGGCCTCGGTCTCGGTCGCGATGAAGTCGATCTCCGCGATCTCCGCGATCATGTCCACGGCGCCGCGGGCGCCGGGCTTCGAGAAGTGGCTCGCCACGCGCTTGCGGATCGAGCGCGCCTTGCCGACGTAGAGCACCTTCCCGGCCGCGTCCTTGAACAGGTAGACGCCGGGCCCGTCGGGCAGGGCCCGCCGCTGCGCCCTGAGGCGCGCTTCGGGCTCGGTCGTGTCGGTCGAGGCAGCCACCAGTTCGAGGATACGAGGGCGGCCGCCGGAGGACGGCGGCTAGCGGCGCCGCGGGCTGCGGCTAGGGCGGCGGCCGGGGGTCACCGCGCGCCGCGGCTCAGGCGAGCAGCCGGCCGACGAACTCGCCCACGCACGCGGGCTTCTCCGAGCCCTCGACCTCGACGGTCCACTTCTGCACCATCTGGTACCAGCCGCCGCCGACCTCGTCCACGGACAGCATCTCCATGCTCACCCGGATGCGCGAGCCGGCCGGGACCGGCGCCGGGAAGCGGACCTTGTTCCAGCCGTAGTTCACGCCCATCTTGAAGCCCTCGGACTCCATCAGCTGGGGCCGGAAGCCGTCGATCATCGACAGCGTCAGATTGCCGTGCGCGACCGTGGTGCCGAACGGGCTCTCGCTCTTCGCCCGCTCCACGTCCACGTGGATCCACTGATGGTCGCCCGAGATGTCGGCGAACTGGTTGATGATGTCCTGGGTCACCTCACGCCAGCCGCTCGGGCCGACGGTGCGGCCCACGAGAGCCTTGAGCTCGTCGATTCCGTTCACTGTGATCGTCATGCGGCGGACCCTACCCGGCGGCGCAGCAGGGCGTCACGCTCGGAGTCGCTCGGGGCCGGAATCCGCGCCGGGCAGTCCTCGCCGTGCAGCCAGGGGGCGAGCGGGTGGCGCCCTCGGCGGCGAGCGACGGCGGCGAGCGACCCGAACAGCGCGCCCTGGAGCACTGCGGGCGGGCGCGTGAACTCCGGTGCGTCGCGGTACTCGTGGGCGGCGCGACCGCGGTGGCGCGACCGCGGTGGCGCGACCGCGCCGCTCTACCGCCCGAGCGCTCCGCCCAGCTCCCGCCGCGACGAGATGCCCAGCTTGCGGTAGGCGTTCGTCAGGTGCATCTCGACGGTGCGCACCGTCAGGAACAGGCTCTGCGCGACCTCGCGGTTCGAGAGGCCGTCCGCGGCCAGGCCGGCGGTGCGGCGCTCCATCGGCGTGAGCGCCTCGGCGCCCGTGAGGTCGAGCCGGCGCGGGCGGGCGCCGGCAGCTCGCAGCTCCTCCTGGGCGCGCTCGGCGAGGCCGTGGGCCTGGCAGCGGCGCGCCACGTCCAGGCCGCGGGTCAACGGCTCGCGCGCATCCCGGCGGCGACCGCCCCGCCGCAGCGCTGCGCCCAGGTCGATGAGCGTGCGCGCCTCCTCCACGGGCGACGGCGAGCGCCGAAGCTCGGCGGCGGACTCGCTCAGCAGCTCGATGCCGGCGTCGCCGCCCTCGATCAGCCCATGGGTACGCAGCGCGATCCCGATCGCGCGCGGAGCTCCCCAGCGGCGCGCGTCGCGCAGCTCGTCTGCCACGAGCTCGCGGGCCTGGTCGGGGTCGCCCAGGTGCATCGCGGCGAGCGCGGCACCGGACCGCCACGGGTAGATCGCCGGATTGCGGCCCCCGAACGCCGCGGTGGTCCGGTCGCAGTGGTGGAAGCCGTCGAGGGCGGGCTGCCAGCGGCCGCGCACCAGATCGAGCCGCGCCCTGCTCGCCACGAACCAGAAGTACGGAGCGCTCCGGCCCCAGCGCTCGCGGTGGTCGGGGACGTCGAGCGCCTCCTCGGCGGCGTCCAGCTCGCCGCGGTCGATCAGCGCCTCCGCGAGCATCGCGCGCGCGGACGGGTGGTATAGCTCCCAGCCGTAGCGGGCGGCGTCGCATGCGGCGGTCGCGTCGGCCACCGCCTCGGACAGCTGGCCGCTCCGGTGCCTGATGGTCGCCAGCGCGTGTGAGGCGTTCGCGTGCGCGAACACGGATCCGCGACGGCGCGCGAGCAGGAGCGTCTTCTCGCACATGCGGATGACGGTGTCGTACTCCTCGCAGATGCCGAGCGCGAAGACGAGGAAGATCGCGGTGCGACGCGCGTCGCCTTCGATGAAGTCGCGTCCGTCCCCGAGGGCGCGCAGGGCGACCTCGCGGATCTCGGGACACGTGGCCTTGATCGTGGTGGCGCGGTGGAAGGCGTCGAAGGCGAGCAGCGAGCGCTCGCCCGCGGTGGTCGGCTCGTCGCCGCTCGGCTTCAGCGCGGGCGGCGACGACGACGCGCTCGGGGACCCGAAGCGAGCGCCGATCTCGCGGCCGGCCCAGAGCTTCGCGCGCAGCTCCGGCGGCGCGTCGGGGTTGGCGTCGAGCTCCGCGAGGCCGCGGTCGTACGCCGCCACCGCCGCGTCCAGGCGGCCCTGCTCGAGCAGCCCCTGGCCCGAGGCGGCCAGCATGCGCGCCCGCTCCAGCGGCTCGGAGCTCAGCTCAACGGCCGCGTCGAGCAGTTCGAGTGCGTCGGCCTCGCCGGTCAGGCGCGCGGCGAAGCCGCACTCGGCGAGCAGCTCGGCGCGCAGCGGCGGGTCGAGCCGTTCCTCGAGCGCGCGGCGGAGGTACCGCGTGGTGGCGGCCGGGGCGCCGCGGCCGAGCGCGCGGCGGGCCGCCAGGCGCAACTCGTCCACCGCCCAGCGGTGGCCGATCAGCGACGAGCGAAGCAGCTGGGAGGCGACCAGCTCCGGGTCGGCGCCCTCGTCGTGGAGCAGGATGGCGGCGTCGGCGTGGCGGCGGGCGCGGGCCGCCGCGGGGATGTCGTCGTACACGGCCTCGCGCACGATCGGATGGGAGAACGTGAGCGGCTCGCTGCCAGCGAGCAGGCCGGCCTCGACGAGGGCGTCCGCGGCCGCGACGGCCGCGCCGGGCTCGAGCGAGGCGAGTGCGCACGCGCGGATGAGGCCGGTGCCGTCGCCGGCCACGGCGAGCGCCCGGGCGAGCGCCATCGCGTCGTCGCCGCGGTGCGCGAGCCGCGCCAGCACGCTCGCGGCGACCGCGTGCGGGCGCAGCGAGGAGACCCGGCGGGCCTCGTCGGCACGGCCGTCGAGGCCCGCGTCCCTGATCGTGCCGACGAGCTCGCTGACGTAGAGCGGGTTGCCGCCGGTGAGGTCGGCGCAGGCCTCGCAGAACTCGGGCTCCGCGCCGCCGAGGCGCGCGCCCACGATCGCGGCGACGCTCGCGTGGCTGAGCGGAGCGAGCTCGACGCGACGGCAGACGGGCTCGAGCGACAGCGCCGCCAGATGCTCGCTCGCGCTCGAGTGCTCGCCGGTGCGCCACGAGACGAGCAGGGTCACCGGCAGCTCCTCGATCCTCACCGCGAGGTAGCGCAGGAACCTCAGCGACGGGTCGTCGAGCCAGTGCGCGTCGTCCACGGCAATCACGAGCGGCTCCTCCTCGGCGAGGTTGGCCGTCAGCCAGTAGAGGCCGTGGAGGAGGCCGAACGCGCGGTCGGGGCCACCGGGCGAGTCCTCGGCGGTGCCCCCCTCGAGCAGCGGTCGCGCGAGGTCGGCGGCCCCGACCAGCAGGCCCTCCCCGCGGCCCGGGTCGGCCACGAGCCGCTCGAAGAGCTGGAGGCAACCCCCGAACGCGAACTCGCGCTCGGCGTCGCGACCGGTGGCCTGCAGGACGGCGAGCCCGTCGGCCCTCGCCCGATCGCCGGCCGCACGCAGGAGTGACGACTTCCCGATGCCCGCGGGACCCTCGACGACGAGCAGCGAGCCGCGCCCGTGGAGGCCCTCGCCGAGCAGCTCCTCGATCAGGGTGAGCTCGGGCTCGCGCTCGAGCAGCTGGATGTGGGTTCCCGTCGCCACCGGCACAGGTGAGGACGTTGCCTGTGTGGTCACTCTAAGCCCACCACCCGAAGAACCGCCGAGCGGGCGGGTTCTTGCGGGCTGGGCCGCCGCGGCGCCGGCGCCCGGCAGTCGTCAGCCGAGCCGGCGGCGGCGCCCTCTTGGCCGACGCCGTCGATGAGTGGCCGCCTTCTCGGCTGCCCGCGCCCGTCGCCGCTCTTGATCGCGGGCCCGCGCGTGGTCCTCGCCCAGCCCGACCTCGAGAAACGCCAGGAGCAGCGCCGCGCCGAGGCCGAGCGAGATCAACCCGATCGCCAGGGCCTGGCCCACCGTTCCGCCGGCCAAGGCGGCTGCCGTGCCGGCGACGACGAGCACGCCGGCGGAGCCGAACGACACCACACGCGCGCGAGGGGACACGCTTCGAAGGTAGCCGCAGGGGGCGCGCGACTCATGCCACCAACCGCACCTCGAAGCCGACCGGCGCCACATCGCCGGCGCCGCCCAGCAGACCGAGGATCCGCGCCACGTACGCGCGCGTCTCCGAGAACGGCGGGATGCAGCCGCAGGCGGCCACCGCGCCGGACCCGGCGTTGTACGCCGCAAGGGCCAGCGGCACCGACCCGAACCGGCGCAACAGGTCGCGCATCAGGTGCGCCTGGGCGTCGATCGCGGCCTCGGCGTCGAACGGATCCTCGAGCCCGAGCGCCGCCGCGGTGCCAGGCATGAACTGCGCGATCCCCTGCGCCCCGGCCGGGCTGCGGGCGAACGGGTTGAAGCCCGACTCCGCGTAGAGCTGGGCGCTGAGCAGCGCCGCGCCGACGTTCCAGCGCTGCGACGCGCGCACGATCGGCTCACGGAACGCCGCCGGCACGAACGACGGCAGCGCGCCGCGGTCGTCGCCGCCGGCGCCGAAGCCGACCGATGCGCTGCCCGTGTTTCTCGCGAACCCGACGTGCCAGGGTTCCCAGCTGTACCTCAAGACGAAGCCGAAGCGCCCCGCGTTTGCGGCCAGCCAGCCGTACGCTGCCTTCGGTCCGAGGTCGAGCTCGGTGCCGTAGCGGTGCAGGCTCTGGCCCGGCGGCGCCACCCACTTCGGGTCGGGGTGGGCGGCGAACAGGCGCGCCTGCTCGGCGTCGGAGCGGAAGCCGCTCGTGACCGACAGCAGCAGCCCGGCCTCGCTGCGGGCTGCCGCGGCCATGCGGTCGAACGCCTGCGCCACGTCCGGGCGCATCGGCTTGCCCTGGCGGTACGCCAGCGGGCCGCTGTAGCCGCCGCCGCTCGCCGTCGCCGGCATCCCCGGCCCACTTGCCGACGGCGCCAGCTCCGCGGTCGCCCGCGCGCGCACGGGGATCCGAGGCCGGACGCGCTCGCCGTCCCCGGCCCCGATCCGCACCCGCGCCTCGTCGCGCACGGACACGGTCACGCGCGTGGGCGCGAAGGAGCCGTCGGGGAAGCTCACCGCCACGCGCTCGGCGCGCACACCGTTGCCGGCAGCCGTGCGCAGCGCCGCCCGCCGCGCCAGCGCCAGATACTCGGGCAGCTCGAGATGCATCGGGTTCGGCACCCCATCCTCGAGCAGCTCCGGCTCGAACAGACGCGGATAGACATCGCGCATCGCCCGCGCCGCCGCCACCGCCGCCAGATCGACCGCCCGCTGGTGATGCCCCTTCCAACCCAGCGCCTGCCCGAACGCGAACAGCACCAGCACCCCCGCCAGCAGCACTCCGACCACGCCCAGCAGCAAGAGGGCGGCCTGCCCGGACTGGCATGCCCACGTCGCGCCCGCGGCACGGGCGGCGCGAAACGGCTGCGAGGGACGTGCGGAAGGCATGCCCGCCAACCGTCCCGCCCGGCGCGTAACGGCTCAATACGCGCCTGTAACAACTCACGCGCGCCGTCACCACTCACCGTCAGGCGCACGGCAATGATCGAGCCGACGCCGGCACCCGTCGTCCCGCGCGGCGGCGACCGTCGTCAGGACCGGCCGGGTTGGGCCCAGAAGGCCGTTCCCGACCATGTGTGCATACGCGCTTGACTCAGGTGCCCGTTTGCGGGGCGCGTGCGCACAGCGAGAGCGCAGTCAGAGCGTAGATCCGCGCCGACCGCAGCAGGTCCTCCTTCCGAACCGCGAACGCGCCGCCGCCGGCGAACGCGACGCCTGGAGGACCGTATGTCAGCGCGGGGATACCCATCTCGTTGAAGATGTTGTGGTCGCGCCACATGCTGCACTCGGGTGGCGCTGCGATCTCGCAGGGTGCCTCGAACTCTCGTCGGTGCGCCTCCTCGAGCGCTTCGGACAGCGGCTCGATTCCATGTGCCTCGTAGCCGTTGCGGTTGACGAACTGCTCCACCGTGCCTTCGAGCTCGAGGGCCTCGAGCAGCTCGCGCAGCTCGTACCCGACGCTGCCGCCGTCCTGGCCCGGGATCGTCCGGATGTCCAGGTAGATCATGCACACCTCGGGGCTCGTCAGGACCATCCATGGCTGTCCCGCGCGTACCGCACCGATGTTCACGCGCGGCACCACCGTCCCGCCCGGGCACTCGTACCTGTGGCGCTCTTCATAGTCCGATGCCCACGTCTCGAGGCGCTCGAGCAGTGGCAACGCTCGGATGATCGCGTTCGGCTGGTCAGCGCGCGTGTAGGGACGACTGAGGTACGGCGTGTAGGTCGCCGGACCGCCATAGACGGTCACCTTGTAGAACGCCTTGCCCGCTTCGACCCAGCCCTTTCTGAAGCCCGTGGCCTCGGCGCACAGGCAGAAGCTCGGACGTGGTGAGTGGTTGACCAGGTAGCGCGCACCGACCTCCTTGCTGAGGTAGCGCTTGCCCTGGAACTCGTCGACCGGCTCTTGACCGATCTCGCCGGCGACCATGGTCAGGTAGACGCCCCCGTCCAACTCTACGCCGGCATCGCGGATCGCCCTCGCGGCGATCATGAACGCCGCCATCGGACCCTTGTCGTTCACGACCGGGTTGCCGATGAGCAGATCCCCCTCCTCGCGGCCCACGTGGTAGTCGGCCCACGAGGGATCTCTGTACACGAGGTGGTCGTCACGGCGAACAGCGGTGTCGATGTGGCTGTTGAAGGCGAGCGCCCGTCCCCGTCCCGATCCGGGGAGCTGAGCGAACACGTTGAATCGGTCCTCAAACATCCCGATACGTGCCGGCGCGAAGTCGTTCTCCTTCAGCCACTCGTAGATCGCCTCTGCCGCCTCGCCCTCGTCCGGAGGAGGACTCTCGATGCTCGAGAGATGAAGGACGAGCTCGACCAGGTCGTCCTCGCGGATCCTGTCGAGAACCGCATCCGCCGCTTTCGGGTCGATTGCCATCGCGCCTCAGCGCCTCCTCTGCAATAGCTGAAAGATCCGCTCGGCGTTGCCGCTCTCGATCAGTTCGCGCTCCTCACCGGCCAGGTCCACCCGGTCGAGCGTCGTGTCGCACACGCCGGCCGTCCAGAACGGCTCGTCGGTGCCGTAGAGCACGCGCTCGACGCCGAACATGTCGAGCGCGAGTCGCAGCGCCTGCGGCGACGGGGTGATCGCGTCGACGTAGAGGCGGCGCAGTTGCTCGCTGAGGGGCGCCTCCAGCCGACCGCCGCCCCCGAGCGCCGCAAGCTCGAGGTCCAGGCGCTCCATCAGCACGGGCAGGGCGGCCCCCGCGTGTGGAAGGACAAGCATCAGGTCGGGATGTCGCTCGAAGACCCCCGTTCCAGCGATACGGGCCGCGCATGCCGACGTCTCGAACACGAAGCCGAGCGCGGTAAGCAGTTCCGGGCCGGCCGTCGCTCCCCCGTCCATGGGCATCGCTGGGTGAAGCACAAGCGGAATCCCGAGCTCCGCGGCGGTCGCGAAGATCGGCTGGAAGTCCTCGTCGTCGAGCGGTCGACCCGCGATGTTCGAGAACAGCTGGCCGCCGGCCAGCCCAAGGCGGGCGGCTCGTCGCAGCTCCGCCTCGGCGTCCGCGGGCGAGGACAGCGGCAGGAACGCCAGCCCGGCGAGGCCGGCGGGCAGCTCGGCGAGCTCGTCGTTGGCGGCTCGCGCGGCGGCGACGGCATCGGCAGCCGGCAGCGCGTCGGGTCCCGGCGGGATGCTGAGCAGCGTGGTGGCTACACCGCGAGCCTCCATGCGCTCGCGGTGCAGGTCCAGGTCGATGAGCGGAGGGAAGACCGGGTAGACGAGCCCATTGCCGGAATCGATCAGCTCCCCCCCACTGCTCGCGAGGATCCGTGCTCCGGCACGCCGCCCGCGCAGGAACCCGGCGAGCGAGGCGGGCAAGTAGTGGCAGTGAACGTCGACCAGGACGCCGGCCACGGGTCAGTCGAACACCCTTGGCCCGGGGTCGCGGATGAGCTGCATGGTCGTGCAGCGAATTCCGCCGCCGTAGGCCTGCAGGTCGGCGTACGGCACCTCGATCGTCTCGACGTCCTCCGCCTCGAGCAGGGCTCTTGTCCTGTGGGCACCCTCGATGAGGACGACCTTGCGCGGCTCGATGGTGATCATGTTCACGGGCCAGAGCTCCTCCTGCTCGACCCGCGGCGCCTCGATCAGCCGGTAGCCGATCGAGCGCAGGTAGCGGATCGTCTCGAAGTCGCACCACGGGGGATAGATCAAGGCGAGGCGCGCGTCCAGCGGCGCGATCCACATGTCGGAGTGCATCCACCCGGGAACCTCGGGGTGGAAGTCGTAGAGCGGCCCGGGGGAGCGCGCCACCCACAGCCTGTAGCCCGCCCGCTCGAGCACCGGCCGAATCTGGTCGATGCCCTCCTGATTGGCGTCGGTGGAGAGCATGCCGACGATGAAGTCGTCGGCCATGCGGGTAAAGGCCCCGCCCTCACACACGCCCTTGCCATGCACCGTCATGAGGATCGGGCAGCCGTTCTCGACGAGGAACCGCGTCACGTAGCGCGAACGCCCGCGCCAGTATGGAGTGGCCTCCCGCGCGATGATCGCGCCACCGTTGATCACGAACCCGGCGGCGGCCGACACGGCGCGCTTCATGGGCCCGTAGGCCGACCGCGGCTCCTCCGGGTAGAGGAACTCGTGCACGGTGATGCCGAGCGAGCGATAGGTCTCTGCCAGCCGGGCGTGCTGCTCGCGCATCAGGCCGAGATCCGGCAGCGCGCCGCCGTAGGCGAAGAAGGCCGGCGCCTCGTCGTAGAGCGGGAGCGACTCCGACTCGGTCGGCGGGCTCATCGCCACCTCCCGCAGCCGCCCGATGCCCTGCGCTCCCCAGCGCTTGCCCCAGATCAGCTCGATCTCGTCGAGGAAGTCGACTTCATCGTGGTACTGGGCGTACTGCGCGACCGCACCGGGGCGGTAGCCCGGGTAGTCGCTGACCTTGACGTTCTGTTCGCTCATGCGACCTCGGAGGCGCGCCGGTAGGGGAGCCCGAGCGCCGAGGGCATGCGCGCCCGCCCGACGAAGCCCGCCAGCACCAGGAGCGCCAGCACGTAGGGGAACATCAACCAGATCTGGGACGGAGGGTCGATCGTCGGCTCGGTGACCGCGAGGACGAAACCGGCCACGGCCACGACCCCCGGTACCAACGCCATCGCCGGCGTCATCTGCCGCCCCCTCACGAGCGGCACGGCCACGGCGGCGACGCCGATCAGCGCAACCAGCGTCCAGACCTGCCAGGGGATGCTGCCGACGGCCTGCAACCGCAGCTGCAAGGCATCCGCGCCGCCGAAGACAAGACACGCGCCGAGCACGCCGACCGGCCTCCATCGCCCGAAGACGACGGCGGCGAGCGCGATGAAGCCGCGTCCCGCACTCATGTTCTCGGTGAAGGTCCCGAGTGAGCCGACGACCAGCGTGGCACCCGCGAGCCCGCCGCCGACTCCGGCGCACAACAGCGCTGTCCAGCGCACGGCGCGGACGCTGATGCCGTCCGCCTCGAGCGCCTCGGGAGACTCGCCGGCGGCACGGACCGCGAGTCCCCAGCGGGTTCGCCACAGCAGCCACCACACGAAAGGAACGGCCAGGTATGCCAGGTAGACGAGCGGCACCTGCTTGAACAGCGCCTCGCCGATCACGGGGACGTCTGAGAGCAGCGGGATCTCCAGCTCCGACATGTGGTCGACGATGGTCCGGCCAGTGCCGGTGAAGATCTGCTCGAACGCCAGCGCGCTCGCGCCGCCGCCGAGAATCAGGATCCCGAGGCCGACGATGATCTGGTCGGCCTGCCGATCGATCGCGAGCACTCCCATGATCGCCGCGAAGGCAACGCCCGCGGCGATCGATGCGAGCGCCCCGACCCAGACGCTGCCGGTCAGCCAGGTGACGTAGTAGGCGGCGAAGGCGCCGCCGAGCACCATGCCCTCCAGCCCGATGTTGATCACCCCGCCGCGCTCTGAGATCAGCTCGCCGAGCGCCGCCCAGAGCACCGGGGCGCTGAGTCCCACCACCGACACGAACAGTGCGGAGTCAAACGGTCCCAACGGGGCCCTCCGGAGCCAGCTCGGCGGCCGCGCGGCGGTGGCCGGTCAGCTTGACCAGCAGCCAGGTGGAGCCCGCCATGAAGAGGATCACGAGACCCTCGGCGAGATCGACCGAGGCTGAGGACACGCCTACCCGGGTCTCGACCAGGGCGCCGCCCTGCTGCAGGGCAGCGAACAGCAGGGCCGATGCGACGCAGCCGATCGGGTTGTTGCGGGCGAGCAGTGCGACGGCGATCCCGATGAAGCCGTAGCCCGACGAGAAGCCCTCCTTCAGCGTCCCGGTGAACGAGCCCAGGATGAGCGAGCTTCCCGCGATCCCGGCCATCGCACCCGACGTCATCACGGCGACGGCGCCGATTCGCGTCGTGGCCATGCCGGCATGCCGCGCCGCGCTCTCGTTGGCGCTGATCACGCGCAGTCGAAAGCCCGTCGTCGTCCAGCGCTGGACGACCACGAGCGCAATCACCGCGATCGGGATCAAGACCCAATCCCAGCGCAGACTGCCGCTCCCGACGAGCGGCCATACCGCGCTCAGCGCCACGGGCCGGCTCTCGACGATGCCAAGCGGGCCCGGGTTCTGGAGGGGGCCGCGCACCAACCAGGCGACCAGGAGCACCGCGACGAAGTTGAGCATGAAGCTCGAGAGCAGCACGCTGACGTCGCGCCAGACCCAGAGCAGCGCGGGGAGAGCGGCCCAGAGGGCGCCGCACACCCCCCCAGCGAGCACGCACAGGGCGATGTGGAGCGGAGAGGCGAGCCCGTCGAAGTTGGTTCCGACAACGGTCGTCCCGATCCCGCCCGCGAGGATCTGGCCCTCGAGCCCAAGGTTGATTTGTCGTCCCGAGGAGGCGACGATCCAAGCCAGCCCGAGGAGGACCAACGGGATCATCACCGCGATCGTGTCGCCGACCGCGTCCTCGCCGCCGAACGCGCCGTCGACGAAGGCCGACGCCGTGTCCGCGATCGAGTTGCCGGTGAGTCCGATAACGAGCAGGCAGACGGCGCCGGCCACGACGGCGACCGCGACCGAGACGGCGAGCGGCGCGAGTGCCCCGAGGTCGAGCCGACGACGCGCGCGGGTGGCGGCCAGCGCCGTCATGCCGCCGCAGGGGTGGGCGATGCGATGCGCGTGCTCGCCATCAGCGGGCCGAGGACGTCGAGCGTCGCCTCCTCGCACGGCAGGATGGCGACGAAGCGACCGTTGACCATGACCGCGATGCGATCGGAGAGCGACATCACCTCCTCGAGCTCGGTCGAGATCAGGAGCGTCGCGCCTCCGCGGCGCTTGAACTCCGCCAAGCGGCCATAGACGAACTCCATCGCCCCCACGTCGAGCCCACGGGTCGGCTGCGTGGCGATCAGGAGGTGCGGCTCGCGAGCCAGCTCGCGGGCGAGCACGACCTTCTGCTGGTTGCCGCCGGACACCTCGGCCAGCGGCGTGTCGAGCGACGACACGCGGATGTCGAAGTCAGCGACCAGCGCCGCGCAGTGCTCGCGCGTGCGCGCGTGACTGCGGATACCGCGCCGGGCGAACGGCCGGCGATCGAAGTCCTTGAGCATCAGGTTGTCGGCGACCGACAGATCGAGCGCCACCCCGTCGCGATGGCGGTCCTCGGGGATCACGCCGAGCCGTTCGTCGACGGCAAGAGCGCGGCCCTCACCCGCCGGCTCGCCCAGCAGCCGGATCTCGCCGGCCTCCCGCTCGGCCATGCCGGTGAGGGCGGCCACCAGCTCGCTCTGGCCGTTGCCGTCGACGCCGGCGACCCCGAGCACCTCGCCACCGCGCAGGGTGAACGAGACGTCGGAGACGACATGGTGGGCACCCCCCTTGACGCTCAGATGCTCGACCTCGAGGACGGGCGGGCCCGGGGCGACGCGCTCGCGGGTGACCCGCAGCACGACCTCCCGGCCCACCATCAGCTTCGCGAGCTCGGCCTTGTCGGTCTCCCCGACGAGCCGGGTGCCGACGACGCGCCCGTCACGCAGGACCGTGCAGCGCGTGGCAATGTCGAACACCTCGTCGAGCTTGTGCGAGATGAATACGATCGAGCGCCCCTCGGCCACGAGGCCGCGCAGGACCTGGGCGAGGTCCGCCCACTCCGGCGGCGCGAGCACGGCGGTGGGCTCGTCGAGGATGAGCAGGTCGGCTCCCCCCAGGAGCAGCTTCAGTATCTCGACGCGCTGCTGCTCGCCGACCGAGAGGTCCTCGATCACCGCGTCCGGGTCGACGAGCAGTCCGAAGCGCTCCGACATCTCGGTCGTCCGGGCGCGCACCTCACCGAGATCCAGCCGTGTGAGCGACATCCCCCCGAGCGACAGCGCCACGTTCTCGGCCACCGTCATGTCGACGACCAGCTTGAAGTGCTGGTGCACCATGCCGATCCGCAGGTCGAGCGCCTCGCGCGGGCTGCCGACCTCAGCCGGGCGCCCGTCGATCTCGATCTTGCCCCCGTCCGGCTGGAGCAGCCCGTAGACGACGTTCATCAAGGTCGACTTGCCGGCGCCGTTCTCCCCGAGGAGAGCATGGACCTCGCCGCGGGCAACGGTCAAGGAGACGTGGTCGTTGGCGACCACGTCTCCGAACCGCTTGGTCACCGCGTCGAGCCGAAGCGCAGGAGGCCGCGTGTCGCTCGGCGCGATGTCCGTCACGTCCTAGCCTTCGGAGCTCTGTGCCTTCAGGAGGTCCGGAGGCGTCTCGAGCGTCCCGTCGACGAACTTCTGACGGGTGTCCTCGATGGCCTTCGTCAGCTCGGGCGAGTCCTCCCCCGGGCAGAGTGCCAGCGTCGCGACCTTCGGATCCTGAATGCCGTAGACGGTGTTCTCCAGCTTGTCGTCGACCATGCGCTGCACAAGGTTGTAGACGAGCTGCGACTGGTCGGAGATGGTGTCGCCGAGCTCGATGCCCTCGGCGCCCTCGCACTTCGGGAGCACGACGCTGATGAGCTTGACGCCTCCCTTCTCCTTGGCGGCCGCGACGGCACCCGCGTGTGCGGCGTCGAGGAACGAGTAGACGACGTCGGCGCCCTGCGCGATCTGCGCGGCCGTCGCGTTCTTGCCCTTTGCGGGATCGCTGAAGTCGCCGGTGATGGTCGAGAGCACCTTCGCCTTCGGGTTGGTCGCCTTCACCGCCGTCTTGTAGGCCTGCTCGCCGGCGATCGTCGGCGGGATCTCGCCGCCGCCGACGAACCCGACCACGTTGCTCTTCGTCGTCATGCCCGCGACGACCCCGGCCAGGTAGGCCAGCGGGTACCAGTCCTGGTAGGCGTACTGGAGATTGGGGCCGCCCTCGACGGCGACCGCGTACACGGAGAACTTCTTGTCCGGGTTCTGCTGGGCGAGGCGCTGGGTGCTGCTCGTCAGCGCGTTCGCGCCGTTGATGATGAAGTCGTTGTCGCGCACGAGGTTCTGGAGTGCCGTCTGCGCCTTCTGCGCGTTCTGGCCGAGATTGTCCACCACCGTCAGCTTGAGGCCCATGTCCTTCGCTGCCTTCGTCGCGCCAATGTACGTGGCCTGCCCGAACGACTTGTCGTTGCGGAGCACGTCCATCGCAAGACCGAGGTTCTTGCCTCCGTTCCCGGACGAGGCGCTCGAGCCATCACCGCCCCCGCCGCTGTCGTCGTCGCCCCCGCACGCGGACAGCGCGAGGGCGGCCGTGATCGCAACGATGGTCGCCGGTGTTGCCAGGCGAACTGAGCTCCAGCTCATGGTTAGGGCTCCTCCCAGTGGGGGGTCAGTTGCGGCCGGCGGTCCGGCCCCTCCAGCCACGGACGCACTCGCTCGAGCGCGCGGGCAACACGAAAGACGCCGGCGTCGGCGTATGGCCGTCCGACGATCTGGACACCGGTAGGCACTCCGTTCTCGGCGAATCCGGACGGAACGCTCATCGCCGGGCACCAGCAGCAGAGATTGATCGGGACGGTCGTGCCGACGATCCACCGGTCCGGCTGCTCACGACCGTTGACGATCGGCCCGCTGTCCGCATACTGCTCGCCGGCGGGGGTCCCCGGCATCGCGAGGGTGGGGAGCAGCAGCGCCTCGTGTTGCTGGAGCACGCGCGACAACGGCGCCCACAGCGCCGCGGTCAACTCACGAGCGCGCAAGACGAACCCAGCCTCGGCGGCGTACTTCGCCTCCTCCCTCGCGAACGCCGTGGCGTAGCCGGTGGCGCGCTCCGGCGCGAGGTCGACGACCCGCTGGACCATCGGGCCGTAGTGGGCGGCGAAGTGATATCTGGTCGCCTCGATGATCCCGTCGTAGGTCCAGTCGAGCTCTACCTCCTCGAGCTCCGCGCCGGCGTCGCCCAGCGCGGCCGCGGCCGCCCGGAGGTTGGCCTCGACGTCGCGATCGACGTCGAGGCCCTCGATCCTCGTCGCGAGCGCCAGGCGCGCGCCCTCCACCCGCCCGGGTTCAGATCCGACCGGGGGCGCGGTCGGGAGCGCTTGCGGCGCATCGGGATGCGGGCCGGCGATGACATCGAGGAAGAGGGCGGCATCCCCGACCGTGCGCGCCATCGGCCCATCGTGCCCGCAGAGCTCGAGTCCGAGGGGGATGCGTGTGGGGACGCGGCCGACCGAGGGCTTGAACCCGACGACCCCGCACGCCGCGGCCGGCAGGCGAAGCGAGCCGGCCGAGTCCGTGCCGGAGGCAAGAGTCGTCGCACCGACCGCCAGCGACGCGGCCGCGCCACCGGATGAGCCGGACGGGGAGAACGACAGGTTCCAAGGGTTCCGGGTCAGCCCGTAGAGGCGCGACTCGGTGAACGACGCACACCCGCACTCCGGGGTCGTTGTGCGGGCATGGATGATGCCGCCCGCTTCGAGCACGCGCTCGACGAGGATCGCCGACTCGGTTGCCACGTTGTCCTCGAGCGCAAGCGCGCCCAGCGTGTGCTGGCGGCCCGCAACCGGCGTCAGCTCCTTGATCGCCACCGGCAGGCCCTCGAGCGGGCGCCCGGTGCCGGCCGTGTAGCGGGCCTCGGCGTCGCGGGCGGCGGCAAGCGCGTCCTCGGGGTACAGCGCCGTGAACGGGTTGACCGTCTCCGTCACCGCTTGCGCGCGATCGAGCACGGCCTCCACGAGCTCGACCGGCGAGAGCGCGCCCGACCGAAACTGCTCCAGCGCCTCCTCCGCGCTCAGGTAGGCGATCTCGGCGGCCGCGGGCTCCCTCTGGGCGTCAGCCGGGTGTCCGATCAATCATCCTCCACGAACGCAACGACCCGCGCCGGCGAGGCCTCGCCGCCCTCGATCGGGATGGGGAACGCGCCGATGACACACCGGCGGGTTCCGACCTCCGCCAACTGGCCCCCGAGGTTCTCCATGTGACAGATGCCCGCACGGAACGGAACGCGGTGCATCACGAACAGGTCGTCAACGGGGAACAGCTGGCCTGCGTCCCGGCCCGTCCGGTCCTTGAACTGCTCGGCGATCTCGGGACGCCACTTGGTCCTGATGGATGTGTTGAGCGGGTTGTCACCCGACCCGCAGTCGAAGCCGGTCCAGGCGAGCTCCATCTCGACGATCCACTCCGCGAACTCGCGGTCGCCACCGGGGTGGCGGAGGAAGTAGCGTTCCTCGTCCTCCTCCGGCCCGCCGTTGAAGTAGCGCGAGTACCCGGTGTGGTAGAGGAGGATGTCGCCCTTCTGGACGTCGATCTTGTCCGTGATGTGGTGCGGTTTGATCACCGCCCAGTCATCCATCTCCTCGGAGATGTCGACTATCACGCCTTCGCCCAGAAGCCGGCTCATGGGCAGCGACGCGATGTCACTGCCGCCCGAGATGATGTGCATCTCGGCGTCGAAGTGCGTACCCGAGTGGAGGGGAAGCTCGAGAAGCTGCGAGACGATCCCGTGCGTCGCATGCCGTTGGAAGTAGGAGAGCTTCGGCGATGGATAGCCGACCCAGCCGGGCGTGTGGATTGTGAAGCGGTGCGTGAGGTCGTAGACCCTCACCGGTGACCCACCGATGGTGAGCGTCGCGGGGGCCGCGGCGTTGGACGTTGCAGCGCCCACGGCCGTGAGCTGATCGCTTGCGCGGGACACGAGCTCTAGGACTCCTTTGGCTCAGGGAAGAGCATTAGTAATACAAAGTAGGAACGGTGTCAAGCGCGGCGTCTACCAGGCCGCGCTTTGGGCTTGCGAGTTCGTGACCGAGGTCTCCGAGCCGATTCGTCCGATAGCTCTCCAGAGCTTCTCCGGCGTGAGTGGCAGCGCCGTGCAGACGCCCGATCCCTCGCCTATGGCCGCGGCGGCCGCGTTGGCGATCGCGGGTGCGACCCCGTAGATCCCGTTCTCCCCCGCCGGGCCGAGGCCGAGGGGGTTGTTCGGCACGCGCACCTCGGCGGTGACGACCTCGATCGCCGGGACGTCGGTCGCCGTGGGTATCAGGTAGTCGGCGAAGGTGGTGGACAGGGGCTGGCCGTTGTCGTCGTATGCGAACCGCTCGAGGAGAGCGCCGCCGACCCCCTGTGCCGCGGCTCCCACGAGCTGTCCGCGGACGAGCATCGGGTTGATCGGCGTGCCGACGTCCGTCGCGACGACCAATCGCTCGACGGTCGGAACGCCCGTCTCTGGGTCGACCGAGACCACGGCCAGGGTCGCGCCGAATCCGACGCTCATGTCCTCCTTCACGAACTTGCCCTCTCCGACGCAGCCGAGCTCCAGCAGCGTCACCTCGTCGCCGTCCGGCCCGCGCACCACGTGCCCGTCGACGTCGACGGACGACGGGTCGACGCCGAGACGGATCGCCGTCATGTCGCGCGCCCGCTCGTGCAGGTTCGCGATCGCAGCGGCGACCGCGTTGCCGCCGACGGTCGTCACGCGGCTCGCGAACGCTCCGAAGCCGAACGGGGTCGTGTCCGTGCTCTCGTAGTCGATGACCACGTCCTCGAACGACACGCCGAGCAGGTCGGCCGCGAGCTGCCCGAGCGCCGTCCGGACACCCTGCCCGACGGAGGACACGCCGAGCGCCACTCGGATCCGGCCGTCCTCCATGGGCGTGACGCGCGCCTGCTCCCAGGGTCCGATCACGGCGACCTCGGCGAACGCGGCGGTCCCGATGCCCACGAGCTCGCCGCCGAGCCGGCGCCGCTCGACGTCGTCGGCGAGCGCGTCGACGTCGGCGCGCTCGAGCATCTCGTCCCACAGCGCGACGTAGTCCCCGGTGTCGTGCGTGAAGCCGCCGTGACCCTCGTCGTACGTGATCACGAACGGGAACTGGTCGCGGCGGATGAGGTTCCGGCGCCGCAGCTCGAGAGCGCTGATCCCGAGCTGGTGAGCGACCTGGTCGAGCAGGCGCTCTCGTGCGAACGACGCCTCTGTCCCACCCGGTCCGCGATACGTCCCGGTCGGGGTCTTGTTCGTCAGCACCACCTCGTGCTGGATCTCGAACGCCCCCCACGCGTAGGGGCCGGGCATCTGGGTCGAGGTCGAGATCGGGACGATCGCGCCGTGAGTGCGCATGTAGGCGCCCATGTCGCTGCGCGCCCGGTCGCGAAAGGCGAGGAGCCGGCCATCCGCGGTCGCGGCGACCTCGAGCACGTGGTCCTGCTCGCGCGAGTGGTTGGTCGCCACCAGATGCTCGGCGCGGTCCTCGATCCAGCGGATCGGCTTGCGCAGCTCGCGCGCGAGGTGCGCGACGAGGTAGTCCTCGGGATAGAGCTCGCCGCGGACCCCGAAGCCGCCCCCCACCTCGCACTCCACGAGGTTGATCGCCTCCTCGGGCATGCCGAGCATCGCGGCCAGGGCCGCGCGGTTGAAGTGCTTCACCTTCGCGGCTCCCCAGATCGTCAGGCGCCCGGTCGCACCGTCGTACTCCGCCACCAGGCCGCGTGTCTCCATCGGGATGCCGCTGTGCCGCTGCGTGCTCAGCACGTCGCGCACGACGACGTCAGCCGAGGCGAAGAGCGCGTCCACGTCGCCCAGACGCCAGCGGAAGCGGTCGGCGACGTTCCCGCCCAGCGCTTCGTGGAGCACCGGTGCGTCGCCGGCGGTGCCGCGCTCCGTGCTCAGCACGGGGTCGAGCTCCTCGACGTCGATGGACACCAGCTGCGCGGCGTCCTCTGCGGTCGGGAGGTCGCGCGCGACGACGGCGGCCACAGGCTCGCCCACGTAACGCACGCGGTCGGTCGCAAGTGGCGGCTGCAGCGCTCGCCGCTGCGAGTCGAGGTCGCCGAGCTCCATCCGAAGGGGAACGCGCACGTCCGGCAGATCGGTGGCGGAGATGACGGCGACCACTCCCGGGTGCGCGGCTGCCGCCGCGAGATCGATCTCCACGATCCTGCCGTGGGCTATGGTGCTCCGCACGAGGCGCAGGTGCAGTTGGCCCTCGCGGAAGACGTCCCCGACGAAGGTGGCCTCGCCCACGACGAGCGGCCCGTCCTCGGGACGTTCGATCGAGCGTCCGACGTACCTGCCCCCCGCGACGGGCGCCTCCGTCGTGGCGGAGAGCGAGATTGCCATCGGCAGATCGTAATACAAAGCACCGTTGCTGTTACGATGCGCCAGTGGCCGAGCCGGTGCGGATCGACGTTGTCGTCAACGGCGAGCAGCGGGCCGGTTTCGCCGAGCCGCGCACGACCCTGGCGGACTTCCTGAGGGAGGAGCTGGCGCTGACCGGCACCCATCTGGGGTGCGAGCATGGCGTCTGTGGAGCCTGCACGGTCATGGTCGGCGGCGACGCCGTGCGATCGTGCCTGATGCTGGCGGTCCAGGCCGCCGGCACCCAAGTCACGACGGTCGAAGGGCTGGCCGACGACGTTCACGGCCGGGCGCTTCAACGTGCGTTCACGGCCGAGCACGCCCTCCAGTGCGGGTTCTGCACGCCCGGTTTTCTCCTAACGGCGCTCGAGCTCCTGAGGGAAGCCGACCCAGGTGGTCTCGGCGACGACGAGATCCGCGAGGCGATCTCCGGCAACCTCTGCCGCTGCACCGGCTACGAGAACATCGTGACAGCGGTCCGTACGGCGGGGGGAAACATCGGCGGATGAAGGCTGCGCCGTTCGAGTACGCGCGCCCGGAGACCGTCGGGGAGGCTGTCGACGTGCTCACCGAGCACGGGGAGGAGGCAAAGCTGCTCGCGGGCGGGCAGAGCCTCGTGCCGCTGCTCGCGCTGCGCTTCGCCCAGCCACGGCTGCTCGTCGACCTCAACGGAGTCGATGAGCTGAGCGGGATCCGGGCGCTCGACGACGGCGGCGTGGCTATCGGCGCGATGACGCGGACCCGCGCTCTCGAGACCGACCCTCTGGTCCGCGACCGGCTGCCGCTCGCCCACGAAGCCGCGCCGCTGATTGCCCACCGGGCGATCCGCAATCGCGGGACGGTCGGCGGGAGCCTCGCGCATGCCGATGCTGCCGCGGAGATGCCGGCGGTCCTGGTCGCGCTGCGAGGAACCGTGACCGCGCGCGGCCCGGCCGGCGTACGCAAGCTCGCCGCCGGGGACCTCTTCCGCGGGCACTACACGACGGCGCTGGAGCCGGACGAGGTGCTGACGGAGGTGCGACTGCCGCCGCTAGGACCGAACACGGGGACCGCGTTCGTCGAGCACGTGCGCAGGCACGGCGACTTCGCGATCGTCGGGGCGGGCGTGACGCTCACGCTCGAGCAGGGACGCTGCACCGACGCCACGATCGCCGTGATCGGCGTCGCGGATCGCCCGTTCGCCGCCGACGCCGCCGTGGCCGTGCTCGTGGGGCAGGACTTCGGCGAGGGCGCCGCGCACGCGGCTGGTGTCGGCGCCGCGGCGGCGTTGACGCCGACCTCCGATGTCCACGCGAGCGCCGCGTACCGGAAGCACCTGACCGAGGTGCTCGTCCGGCGCGCGCTGCTGCTCGCCGCGCGCCGCGCAGTCGGCTAGCCGCGGCCGCTATAGGAAGCGCCGGAATACGGAGAAGGAGACGTACTTCGGGTTGACCGACACGTGGCTCGTGGCGAGTGGCACCTCCTCCGCTGAGAAGAACGTCTCGTGGAGCGCGAGGAAGGGGCGCCCGGCCGGAAGCTCGAGCCCGTTGCCCGGGTCGTCCTCCCGCTCCGGCGAGGAGACGCGCGGCTCGATCGTCGCGAGTGCGTGATCGATCTTCTGCGCGAAGCAGCGCTCGCTGATGAAGAGGATCGAGCCCGCCTGCAGGTCCTGGTCGGAGGGGGTCGCGCCGAGCACGTCGATCGGGAAGCGCTCGAGCATGCAGACGGCGGGTTCACCCTCGGCGAGCAGGACCACGTCGAGCTCGTAGCTCCCACCCTTGATCTCGCGTCCCAGCTGCATGGCGAGGTCGGGCGGCGCGATGTCGACCCGTCGCCACGAGACGCGCGACACGACGTCGTGGCCGAGCTCCCGCAGCAGGGTGGGAAACGGCACGAGGCCGTGGAGCGCGAGCAGGTCCGGCTTGGCGTGCACGCGCAACTTCGTCCCACGGCCCGGCCGGCGCTCGATCAGCCCGATCTGCTCCATCGACTGGAGCGCGCGGCGAACGGTCGTGCGACTCACGCCCAGCTGGCGCGCGAGGTCGTCCTCCGGCGGGAGCCGGCCCGATGCGAACGATCCGAGCCGGATCGCTCGGACCATCGCCTCGAGTACCTGCTGGGTGAGCGACGCACCACCGCCGACCCGCGGTACCGGGATGCCGTCGTCGAGGGCCTCTGATGTGGGAGTTGAGGACGAGCGCGCCAACGGAACCGGCCTAATTCGTAGTGTGAGCGGCGGACTGCAGGACCGGCGAGTCCAGGTAGCCCTGCCACCTGCGCCAGAACGCGCGCATCGTCTGCTCGGTCTTGTCGGCGTCGTAGACCGTGCCCCGCCATGCGGCGTCGGTATCGAGCGCGTTGTGCGCCCCGGCCTCGAGGACGACCTCCTCGTCGACGAGGACGCGGCCGGAGTGCGCGTCCGCAAAGCCCGCAAAGTTCTCGTTGTCGTCGACCTGGAGCATCCCCGTGGGACCGTTCGTACGGAGGTAGGCGCGGTGGGACTGCTCCCGCCACGCCGGGTCGGATCCCCTCGGAACGAGGTTCCACCACAGCATCTCGGTGCGGTTCGGGGCGATCGGGTAGCCCACGGTCAGGCGCATGTAGCGTGTCGCGCTGCCCTTGGACTCGGTGGAGGTCTTGAAGTTCTCCATGATCGTCAGGTTCGGGAAGATGTTCCCGTGGATGATCGATAGCCGCGCCTGCACGTCCACCTGCCCCGGGTCGAGGTTGCGGGTGATCTGGGGCCACAGCTCCTCGGGGTAGCCCCAGAAGCCCGGCGGGTCGGGGGACAGCGGCAGGTGGTGCACCCTGAACGTGTGTCCGTTCCCGGCGTCCACCACACGGCCGCGGAACTTCTTCGCGACGACCGTACCCATCCGCTCCCAGTCGTCGGGCCCGGCGAACATGCCGAGCACGAACGCCGACTGATGAGTGATCGGGGTGTGGTAGCCGTCGCCGCTGAGGTTCTCGGACTCGAGCTTCCAGTTCGTCGTGGCGAGCGTCCGGACGGGGGAGCCAAGCACCTCGACGCCATCGTCGAACGCGCCGAAGACCGAGGTCAGGTACCAGAGCGCGTCGCCCAGGTACTCGCGCAGGGGCAGGGCCTCCGGATCCCATGTGGCGAAGATCAACCCGTGGACGGTGTCGATGTGCGCCGGCCGGTACAAGGGAAAACGCGCCTTGTCGAACTCGGGGCCGAAGACCTCGCGCACGTTCGTAACACCGGTCAGCGCGCCGGAGCTGTCATACGTCCAGCCGTGGTAAGGGCAGCGGAAGTACGAGCTGTTGCCGCGGTCGGCCCGGCACAGGCGGATGCCGCGGTGCCGGCAGGTGTTGCCGACGATCGAGACCTCGCCGTCCTTCGTGCGCGTGACGACCACCGGCTCCATGCCGAGACGGCGCGTGACGTAGTCGCCGGGCTCCGGGATCTCCGACTCGTGGCCTACGAACAGCCAGGCGCGCGAGTAGATCCGCTCGAGCTCCAAGCGGAGGACGTCCTCGTCGAACCACGCTCTGCGGCTGACGTGGAAGTGGCCGTTGTCTTCGCGGACGAGCTGTTCCATCACGTGTTCCTTAGCGCTCGGCGGCGACGCGTACATCGCGCGCGGGGGTTCCGTTTTCCAGGGCGGGTGGTCGACCCGGTCGCCACGCGTCGAACGGCGCCGGCGCGTCCCGCACCAGCGGCGCCGCTGCCGCATCGACCCGGACCATGTCCGTGTTCACCTCCAGGCGGTGCCCAAACGGGTCCTTGAAGTACAGGAAGACATTGTTACCCGAGACGTGGCGGCCCGGCGAGGAGTCGAGCTGCATGCCTCGGCTCGCGATCATGTCGGACATCGCGATCAGCTCCGAGACGGACGGGACCGCGAAGCAGAGATGGTGCAGTCCGGGACGATCCTCATCGGTCGGGATCATCCCGAGATCGTGATGCAGCTGACCGGCGCGGAGGAACGTGTTCCGCCAGCGCGGCGCGTTCGCCGGCCGGATCGACTCCGAGATCCTGAAGTCCAGCACGTCGACGAGCATCTCCGCATTGGCGCGGATGTCGTACGCATGGAGAGTGACGTGCTCGATCGGCACAGGGCCGACACCGCGATGATTCGCGGTTGGGGCGAGGGCGGAGATGACGAACGGCGCCGGGTCGCTCTCCACGACCAGCTCCATCGCATGGCCTGTCGGCAGGGCGAACGAGATCCCCTCGGCGATGCCCGGGGCCGGCCGGACGTCCTCAAACATGACTCCCGCATCTGCCAGCCGCTCCCGCGCGAGCGAGAGTGCGTCCTCGCCGCGCGCCGAGAACGCGAAATGGTCCATCCCTGGCTCTCCAGCGGTCAGGGCGAGCTCGAAGGTCCGCGACCGACCGCTGGCGAGAAAGCGCCAGCCGTCCCTGTCGTCGGCGACCGTGAGGCCGAAGACGTCGCCGTAGAACTCTGTCGCCGCGTCGACATCCGGTACCGACAGCGCCACGTGCGCCAGCCTGCTCGCGATCATGCCCCCTCCTTCCCGTTGTGGTCTTCCTGAAGCGGAAACGCCGACTCGAACGCGGCCATCGCCTCGATGAAGCGGGAGACGCCGGCCGGTGCCAGCACCAACTCGACCGTCTCGAGCACCTCCTGGGGCGTCGCGCCGTTGGCGACGGCCGCGCGCATGTGCTCCACGAGATGCTTCTCGGGAGTGGACAGCGCCGTGAGCGTCCCGACGTAGATCAGCTCCTTCTCCCGCCGCGTGAGCGTGCGCTCGTCGAGAAACGTCGCGCCGAGGAACGCCTCGTAGCGCGCCAGGAAAGCCGGGTCCCTGGAGGCGAGCGTTCGGTGGAGGTCGAGCACGTACCCACGCCTGCGCTCGATCTCCTCGAGGGTGGTGTCGCCATCCGGGCGCGCCGGCGTCCGTTCGAGCGTGTACACGTCCGTGCGCCGGTCCCAGCGCGGCTGGATCCCGTTACCGCGATCGGCGGCGTCGGCGGCGTCCTGCGGTGAGAGCTCCGCGACCAGGAGTCCGGTGCCGGTTGCGGGAAGCGGGCCCGCGAGCGGTTCTCCGTACGGCGAGACGATCACCGACCTGCCGAGGAAGTGAAGATCCCCTGTCTCACCGCTCAGGTCGGCGCAGGCGACGTAGACCTGGTTGAGGTTCGCCTGGACGAAGGCGCCGTCGACCTGCCCTATGCGGGCGTCGTCCTCGGGTACCGGCCTTGCGTCGAAGCCGGTTACCCACGCCGTCGGCACCGCCACCAGTTGCGCGCCGTCGAGCGCGAGCAGTCGCATGGTCTCCGGGAAGCGCAGGTCGTAGCAGACCAGGACGCCGACGCGAAGACCGTCGAGCTCGAAGATCGGCAGTCCGAGATCCCCGGGCTGGAAGATCTCTCGCTCGCGCCCGAAGAGGTGCAGCTTGCGGTAGCGGCCCCGCAGCTCGCCGTCGCGCCCGATCACGGCGACCGCGTTGAAGAGGCCGCCCGGCGCCCGCTCGGCGTAGCCCCCGATCACGGCGACGCCGTGTTCCCTTGCGGCCGACCGCCACGCTGTCAACGCCGGACCGGAGCCGTCCTCTGGCTCGGCGACCGCCCCCACGGCGTCGCCGTCGAGGTCCCAGCCGGTCGTGACGCATTCCGGCAGCACCACCAGCTCCGCGCCCTGGCCGGCGGCGGTCGCGATCGCCTCGGCCGTCCGGGCGACGTTACCCTCGAGGTCCGCGGCGCGGGCGTCGAGCTGAGCGACGGCGACCTTCACTCGGGGACGTCGTGGTCGGGGCCGAACGGTGTCTCGAGGCCTTTCGCGAGATCCTTGTCCGGCAGCCAGGTAAGGGACTCGAGAACGAGCGCGTCGAGACGAACGCTGTGCTCCACCCGCAGGGATTGGATCTCGAGCACCTCGCCGTTGCGCGTGTGAAGCTTGCGCACCCGGACGGACGTGAACTCGTTCGTGATTGTCAGCTCGCCGTCGGCGGCCTCGGGGAAGACCTCATCGGTCACAGGACAACTCGCAGCTGCGCGAACGCCAGGACGGTCGTCTCGGGGACCACGAAGCGACTGAGGAGGCAGGGTCCGGCGTCCCTGTCCTCCACGACGTCGAATCGTTCGACGGCGAGGATGTTGGATTGGTCGGATTGACGCGTAGCGGTGACCAGGGCGTTGGATCGCACCTCGAAGGCGCCATCGTCGCGCACCCTCACTCGCACGTTCGTGATGAAGTGGCGAAAGCGCACCGGCGGCACCTCTGCCCACGCCATCTCCCACATGTCGGGCTCCAGCCGACGGAACCAGTGCTCCGCCAGCGTCTCCCGTGTCTCGTCGATGATCAGCCCGCCGGCGTCGTAATGCGGAGCGGCCGGGTTGTCGGGCGTGATGGGCACCGGCATGCGATAGGTGAACTCCTCGTCCACGAGATCGAGCCAGTCTCGATATTCGCGCCCGTCGAGCAGCTCGGCCTCCCGGTCAAGGAACAGGCGCAGACGGTTGTGCGTCTGCTCGTCCGCGAAAGGGAGGCGGACCGCTTCCTCACTCATCGCTGCTCCATGACAAGAATTGGAGATTAGTATTACGAAGTAGGGTCGTCAACGTCCATCACCCGCAGCGGCGACCGCGGCCTCGAAGCTGGTGGGCGAGGCCATCGCCCGTCGCTGCCTCGCCACCAGGGCGGGCTGGTTCCATGCCATCACCCCCACGAGCCGCCCCCTCCGGCCGAAGAGCACCGCTCGCCCCTTCGGGGCGGGCAGCACCTCGACCTGGTCGTAGCCGGGAACCCATCCCGCCATCTGGATCTTGGTCTCGTGCTGATCCGACCAGAAGTAGGGGATCTCGTCCGCCTCCAGCCGCTCGCCGCGCCGCCCGTCGAGCTCGGCCGCGAGGTTCGAGGCGGCGGTCCGGCCGTGGTACCCGGCCGTCGTCCAGTGCTCGACCCTGATCGATCCGTAGCCGGGATGGTGCCACCGCGCGACGTCGCCTGCCGCGTAGACGCCGGAAGCGGCCTTCAGGGTCGCGTCGCAAACGACCCCGTCGTCGATGCCGAGGCCGCTGTCCCTCAGCCATGCCGTGCAAGGCGCCGCGCCCACCCCCACCACGACGACGTCGGCGTCCAGCGGCCGGGCGTCCCCGCCCGCGTGTGATATCTCCACGCCGGTGACGCGCCCATCCTCGACGCGGACGCGCCTGACCGTCACGCCGCAGCGGATGTCGACGTCGTGGTCCGCGTGCAGCTCGGAGAACCACCCGCCGAGCTCGGGCCCCAGCGCGCGCGTCATCGGTGCGCCCGCCGTCTCGAGCACCGTCGCCCTGACGCCGAGTGAGCGCGCCGAGGATGCAACCTCGAGGCCGATGAACCCGGCTCCGACCACCACGACGTGCGCCGCCCGCGAGACCGCCGCGCGCAGCGCGAGCGCGTCGTCGAGCGTCCGCAGGACGAACAGCCCCTCGGCCACGGGCTGGTCGGGTAGGCGCCGAGCCCGCGAGCCGGTCGCGATGATCAGCCCGTCGAAGCCGAGGCGGGTGCCGTCGTCGAGCGAGAGAGTGCGCGATGCCAAGTCGAGACCCCGCGCTCCGATCCCCGCGCGCCAGTCCACGTCGAGCTCGCCCAGGCGCGGCGCCGCCGGCAGCACGATGTCGTCGACGTTCAGGGTCCCGCACAGCAGCTGCTTGCTGAGCGGCGGGCGGTCGTAGGGAACATGCGATTCGTCCCCGAGGAGAACGACCCCCCCGTCGTAGCCGGCGCCGCGGAGCGCCGCGCACGCCGCTACCCCGGCGACGGACGCTCCCGCGACGACGACGCGCATGGCGCCGCCTACTCCTCGAGCGCGATCGCAGAGACGGGGCAGGCCGCGACGGCGCGTCGCACGTCGTCGAGCGCCTCATCCGGAACCGCATCCACGAGCACGACGGCCTTGTCGGTGTCCTCGTCGATGTCGAAGATCTGGCTCGCCTCGATCACGCAGTTCGCATATCCCTGGCAGACGTTCAGATCGACCACGGCCCTCATCGCATCAACCGCAGGCTGCCGACGGGCTCGACGACATCGCCGAGCCCCCGCTCCTCGGCCGCGCGCAGCAGCTCGAACGCGAGCACGAGATCTTGCTCGACGCTCCCGATCGACTTGAACAGGCGCGGTGCGCCGGCGTCGGAGCCGCCGTCCTCCCCGAGCCAGGTGCCGAGCAGCGTCGCCGCAGAGCGATCCCATCCGAAGCGCTCGACCGCGTCGATGGCGTCCCCGGGCTCCTCGGTGGCGTCGCGACAGTCGACGATCACCCTCGCGGCGGTGGTGAGCACGTCCCCGGAGAGCTCGTGATGGTCCGGTCGCGTGGCTCCGACCGCGGCGACGAAGTCCAGCGCCGCCACGTCGGCCCCGGTCACGACGGGCGCGCGGGCGGCGGTGGCCACGTAGGCGGAGGTGGCGCCCTCGAGCGCCTCCGCCACGCTGGCAACCGGCTGCGCGGGCACGCCCATCGTCTCGCCGGCCTCGCCGGCGAGCGCTTCGCGGTTCGCGGCCGTGGGCGAGAAGATGCGGGCCGACTCGACGTTGGATGCGCCGGCAACGGCTCGCAGGCCCTCGCGCGCTTCCTCGCCGGAGCCGATGACGGCGATCGCAACGGGCTTTTCGCCCACCCCGTGGCGATGAGCGAGCGCCGCCGTCGAGGCCGTGCGCAGGCTCGTGATCCGGCGTCCGTCAACGATGCCGAGGGCGTCGCCGGTCGAATGGGTCGCGAGCGTGATGTGGTAGCGGACGCGCTTCCCGACCCGGTGGAACTCCTTGTGTCCGATCAGGTCGAGCTCGGGGATGATGCCCACGAGCACCCTGGTCCAGGTCTCGGTGTCGCCGACCTGGACCCGACCCGTGGTCACGGCGCCGGCGGCGACGAGCTCGGCGGTCCTGCGGGCTGCCTCGAGCCCCAGCTCTATGGAGCACAGAGCATCGACGTCATCGGACCGGAGGAGCCTCATCAGGCGGGGTTGCGGCCCACGAAGAACATCTCATCCGGCTCGTCTGTGATGGGGAGTCCGGCCGCGGCGGCCGCTCCCCGCAGCTGGGTCATCTGCGCCTGGTTGATGCGCTGCATCGGTCCGCGCAGCGGACCTCCGTTGAAGCCGTTCAGCCAGCCCTGGTACTTCCACACCATGCGCGGCACCAGTGACGTCAGCCCCACGGTGGCGCTTACGATCGCGGAGTTCGCCCGCCGCACGGGCGCTATCCGCCAGTAGAGGTCCATGCCCTCGTCCCAGGTCTCCTGCGACGAGAGCAGCTCGAGCATCCGCGGCACGGCGTCGCCCCACGCCTCGTAGTTCGAGGTCCCCATGAAGCGCATGCCGTAGTGCTTGATCCACATCGGGGCGTTGTGCTCGAAGGGATCGGTGACGACGATCGTGTCGCCGAACTTCTCGAACAGGTCGACCAGTCCGCCGGCGTAGGGAACGCCGACCTCGTTCTTGATCCCGGCGAAGTTCGGGCATTCCGCGACCAGCCGTGCCAGCAGGTCCACCGGAAAGCCGGCCGGGTGCAGTCGGGCGAAGTTCCACTGGTCGATGCAGAACAGGAACGTGCCGAGGCCGGACGAATCGATCAGGCGCTTCGTGTCTTCGAAGATCTCGTCGTAGGAGAGCGGGTAGTAGGTCAGTGGGTAGGACGGCAGCACGAAGTCGATGCCCGCCCGCTCAGCGTGGGCGATCAGCCGCAGCATGCCGTCCCAAGATGCATGCGACGCCTGCACGAACGTCACGAGGTCGTCGCCGGCCTCGTCGACGCAGACGTCGATCATGCGGCACAGCTCCGCCTCGGTCGTGCCGCCCTCGGCGACGACCAGGATCGCCTTCATGCCGATGTCCTTCTCCCGCTGGACGTCGAACCGGATCGCGCCCTCGTTCAGATCCTCGAGATCGGCAGTGAAGGTCGGGGCCACACAACCGCAGCACCCCCTGAGGTTCTCGAGCGCCCACGCACGGGCCTCACCCTGTGGGTACCGAGGCATTACTCATTCATACTACAAATTGCGATTGCCCTCGAGTCGAGCGCAAATCTGACGCAGAGCCTCCGCGGTCAACGGGAGGTCCTGCCCGACCCGGCGGCCGTCGGCCGCCGCGGCTGCAAGGTCCTTGGCGAACAGGCCGAGAGACGTCGCGGGGTCGCCACGGGTCCACAGGTCCTTCGCGTACTCCCAGTTCGCCGTCGTCCATGAAGGCTCGGTCGCATCGATCACCTCGAGCACGTCCTCCTCACGCAGCCCGTTGCCGACGGCCAGCGCGACGCCCTCGAAGGTCGCGACCATGCCGACCACCTGGAGCAGCTGCGACACGACCTTGAGCGCCTGAGCAGAGCCCGGCCGGTCGCCGAGCTCCACGACGACGGAGGCTAGATCGTCCAGCAGCGGCCGGCTTCGCTCCCTGGCGCGGGCGTCGCCGGACGTCACGATCGTCAGCTCGCCCGCAGCGGCCTTCGCAGGGCTTCCGAGGATCGGCGCATCCACGAGGGGCACGCCGTGCGCCGCGCTGTCGTCGGCGAGCGCCCCCATGGCCTCGGCGCCGACAGAGCTCATCACGACACCGATACGGCCGGTCGTCCCGGCGAGCGCGCCGCCCTCGCCGAGCAGCACCTCGCGGACCTGGTCGGCCGAACGCACGACGCAGACGACCAGTTCGTCGGCCTGCCTTCCCACCGCCGCCGGCTCGGAGACGATGCGGACGCCCGCGAGTCCGGCCGCGTCGCGCCGGTCCGGGCTGCTGTCGAACCCGCAGATCTCCCATCCCGCAGTGGCGGCGCGTATGGACATGGGCAATCCGATCGCGCCCAGTCCGATCCACCCCACTGTGCCTCCGCGCACGGGCGGATCTTAAGCGACAGCCCTTCGCAAAGACTATACAAAATTTGTAATACTAATCGCCCTCGAACTTCCGCCGTCGCCGAACGCACGCACAGCCGGACCCTGCCCGCCGATCGGAGGTGAACGTGGCAATCGTCGATACCCAGACGCACTGGTTCTCGCCGACGTTGCTCGACGCATACGTCGCAGCGGATTCTTACCCACGCTGCCAGAAGAAGGGGGACGACTACCTCTTCGAGCTCGCCCCCGGACAGTTCTTCCCGCTTTCGAAGACGTTCACGGACGTCGACGACCAGATGGAGACGCTCGCAACGCACGGGATCACGACGATCCTGTCCAGCTCTGCGTCGTTCGGCGACGTCGACGCGATGGCGGCGCCGATGGCGCTGGAGGTGGCTCACGCCCTCAACGAGGAGAGGGCGGCACTGCAGCGCGAGCACCCCGGACGCTTCTTCGGGTTGGCGACGGTTCCGTGGCAGGACGGACCGGCGGCGCTCGAGGCCGTCGAGCGGGCGGCCGAGCTCGGACTGCCGGGGGTGCTCATCCACTCGAACATCGCCGGCTCACCTGTTGACGCTGAGCACTGCCTGCCGGTGTACGAGCGGATCGCCGCGCTCGGGCTGGTGCTATCCATCCACCCCGCGCGGAGCGTCGCCGAGCCGGCCTTGCGCGACTACGGGCTCGAGTACCTCGTTGGGTTCATGTTCGACACGAGCATCGCGGCGCTTCGGCTCGTGCTGAGTGGGGTCATGGCGGCCAACCCCGACCTCAAGGTCGTTCACCCTCACTGCGGGGCGACGCTGCCGTACCTCGCCGGTCGGATCGACGCCTCGCACAGCCAGCCCTACTCCCTCGGAGCGCCGCTCGAGGTGCCGCCCAGTGTCCAGCTCGGACGGTTCTACACCGACACGGTCGCGCAATCCGCGGACACGATCGCGTTCGCGGAGCGCTTCTACGGGCAGTCCCACCTGATCTTCGGGAGCGACTACCCGTTCATGCCTCCGGCACGCGAGCTGGACTTCGCGCGCGCGTCGGTCGCCGACGTGGACGCCGTGCTTGCCGGGAACGCCACCGCACTGTTCGGGTTGTCGACGGACGGCGCATGAAGCCGGCGTCGTTCGAGCACATCCCGGTCACCTCCGTCGACGAGGCGCTTGCGGCGCTCGACGGGGGCGCGGGCGAGGCGAAGGTACTTGCAGGGGGGCAGAGCCTCGTGCCGATGATGAACCTGCGTCTGGCGTTGCCCGCGACGCTCGTGGACCTCAACCCCGTCACCGGGCTCGACTACGTCGAGGAGACCCCGGACGGGATCAGCATCGGCGCGATGACCCGCCAGCGGACCGTCGAGCGCTCCGAGGTGGTGATGCGTCGGGTACCGCTGCTGTCCGCGGCCCTGCGTCACGTGGGGCACTTCCAGATCCGCAATCGCGGCACCGTGGGAGGGAGCATCGCCCACGCGGACGCCGCCGCCGAGCTGCCGGCGGTCCTGCTCGCCACCGGTGGCTCGGTGACGGTCGTCAGCGCGGCGCGCGGCCCCCGCGCGATCCTGGCCGCGGATCTCTTCCGCGGTCACTTCGAGACGTCGATCGAACCCGACGAGCTCCTGACGGAGGTCCACGTCCCTGCTCCCGCGAACGGAGCGCGCTGGGGGTTTCGGGAGTTCGCGCGCCGGCATGGCGACTACGCGCTGGCCGGCGTGGCGGTGGTCACGACGGGCGCGGGCGCCGACATCGACGAGGCCGCCGTGAGCCTCTTCGGCGTGGGCACGACCCCGGTTCGCGCTGCGGCCGCGGAGCGCGAGATCGTCGCCACGGGAAGTCCTGAGGCCGCGGCGACGGCCGTGGTGGACGAGATCGAACCGACCGGCCACATCCACGGCTCGGGCGATTACCGCCGCTATCTCGCCGGTCGGCTCACGCGACGGGCGGTCGCGGAGGCGATCGGGGGGAGTCCGGCATGAACACCAGGGAGCTGTCGCTCGTCCTCAACGGCGTCCCGGCACGGGCGGTCGTGGAGACCCGGAAGACGCTCGCGGACGTCCTGCGCGAGGACTTCGGCCTTGTGGGCACGAAGCTCGGCTGCGAGCACGGCGTCTGCGGGGCCTGCACCGTGCTCGTCGACGGCGCGGCGGTCCGGTCCTGCCTCCTCTTCGCCGTCCAGGTCGAGGGGCTGTCGGTGGACACGGTGGAGGGGCTGAGCGCCACCGGCGAGCTCAGCGAGGTGCAGGAGGCTTTCCGGCGACACCACGCGCTGCAGTGCGGCTTCTGCACGCCGGGCCTGCTCATGTCGGTCACCGAGTACCTGCGCGACGCCGATCCCGCCGACGACGACGAGCTGCGCGACGCCCTCAGCGGCAACGTCTGCCGCTGTACCGGCTACCAGGGCATCGTCGACGCGGTGAGGCAGCTGGTCGACGACCGTCGGAGCGCCGATGCCGACGGCTGACGGGCTCCCGGGCATTGGCGGGATCGCGCGGGGTAAGGCCGTCGGCGCGCGCGTCACGCGCGTCGAGGACCCCAAGCTGCTGCTGGGAGAGGCCCGGTACGTCGCGGACCTGGCCCTTCCCCGGATGCTCCACGCGGCCTTCGTGCGGTCGCCCCACGCACACGCTCGCGTCGTGTCCGTCGACCCGACACCCGCGGCGGCGCAGCCGGGTGTCGTCGCCGTCCTGACCGGCGAGACGCTCACCGCGCTTCCGCTCGAGGACGCGGCCGTCCACCCGACCCTGCCCAAGACGCCCCAGCCGGCAATCGCAACCGACCGCGTCCGATGGGCAGGTGAGGCGGTGGCGCTCGTGATCGCCGAGTCGGCCTATCTCGCCGAGGACGCGGCGGAGCACGTGCTCGTGGAGTACGACCCCCTCGGCGTGCTGGATGACCTCGACGCTGCACTCGCCTCGGATGCGCCGCTCATCCACGACCATCTGCCCGGCAACGTCCTGATCCGTGACCACTACTCGCACGGGGACGTCAATGCCATCTTCCAGAGCGCCGACCACGTGTTCCAGCGCCAGATCCACCACAACCGTCTCGCCGCCTCGCCGATGGAGACGCGGGGCTGCCTCGCCGACTACCGGCGCTCGACGGGGTTGCTGACGTTCTGGTCGTCGACCCAGACGCCGGACTTGCTGCGGCTGATGCTGTCGATCGTGCTCGACCATCCGCATCAGCGGCTCCAAGTCATCGCTCCCGACGTCGGCGGCGGCTTCGGCCCCAAGATGTCCACCTACCCCGAGGAGGTTGCGGTCGCATTCGCCTCGCGGTTGCTCGGCCGGCCCGTACGCTGGATCGAGGACCGTCGTGAGCACATGCTCACGACCAACCACGCGAAAGAGCAGCGCATCGACCTGAGCATCGCGGCCAATGCCGACGGTCGCTTCCTGGCGTTTCGGGCTCGTTACGTCAGCGACTCGGGCGCCTACTCGTTCAACTCGGCGACGGCGTTGATCGAGCCACAGCTGGCGGCGGGGCTGATGCCCGGCATCTATGACGTGCAGGCATACGAGTACGAGCTTCTCGCTGTGATGACCAACAAGACCCCCATCGGCCCGTATCGCGGCGTCGGCTGGACGGCCGGACACACGACCCGCGAGGTGCTGATCGACGAGATCGCACGTGAGCTCGGGGCGGATCCAACCGAGCTCCGACTCGCGAACATGATCCGCGCGGACATGCTTCCGTACCGCTCCGCCACAGGGTTGGAGTACGACAGCGGCAGCAATGAGCGCGCGGTTGCGAAGGCCGTCGAGGCGGCCGGGTACGACGCCGTTCGGCGTGCGCAGCGCGAGGCGGACCCCACGGCGGATCGGCGCGTCGGCATCGGTGTCAGCCCGTACGTCGAGCCCACCGCATACGGGACCGAGATAGCCGAGCAGTCCGGCTATCCCTACTCATCCCACGACAACGCCACGGTCACGGTCGGCCCGACCGGCACGGTGCGGGTCAGCGTCGGCGTCTGCTCGCAGGGCCAGGGTCACCAGACCACGTTCGCGCAGCTGGCAGCCGATGCGCTCGGCGTATCGGTCGGCGACGTCGAGGTGGTCGCCGGGGACACCGAGCGCGCGCCGTTCGGGCTCGGCACCTACGCGAGCCGCGGCGCTGTGATCGGAGGCGGGGCGGTGGCGCTGGCGGCGACCCAGGTCCGGAGCAGGATCCTCAAGCTCGGCGGCGACCTGCTCGAGGCGGCACCAGAGGATCTCCGTATCGAGGACTCGATCATCAGCGTGATCGGCTCGCCCGACGTCTCGATCTCGCTCGCAGACGTCGCCGGCGCCGCCTATTTCGATCCGGCCGTCCGCGGTCCGGGCGAGGAGTTCGTGCTGTCGGCGATGTCCTTCTACGATCCTCGCCCGACCTTCTCCAACGGGTGCTTCGTCGCCGTCGCGGAGGTCGATCTGGACACCGGAGGTGTGCGAATCCTCCGCTTCGTGGCGGTGGAGGACTGTGGGACGGTCTTGAACCCGATGATCGTGGAGGGCCAGGTCCGCGGCGCGGTTGCCCAGGGCGTCGGCGCAGCCCTCCTCGAGGGCCTGGTCTATGACGGAGACGGCCAGCTGCTCACGGCATCGTTCATGGACTATCTCCTGCCGCTTGCGAGCGACGTGCCCGCCATCGAGGTGCACCACATGGAAACACCGTCGCCCCGCACCGTGGGAGGGATCAAGGGGATGGGCGAGTCCGGGCTGATGGCGTCCCCGGCGGCGATCATCAACGCGGTCCTCGACGCGGTCTCGCCGTACGATCCCGCTCTAGTCGAGCTGCCGCTCACCCCGGAGGGGGTCCTGCGGCTCGCCGGGCGCCTCCCCGCCTCCTAGCTCAATCCCACGGCGTGCCGCTGGACCTCGGCCTGCGACGCCGTGCCCGGCAGGTGCTTGACGAGCCGGCCGTTCCGGAACACGCCGACATCGGTCGGCAGGCCCAGGTACTCCGCGATGTCGAGCGAGACGATCACGACCGACCCGCCGTCCGCGGCGAATCGCTGGAGACGCGCTTCCATGTCGGCCTTCGCGGACACGTCGAGCCCATGAGTCGGCTCCTCCATGACGAGCACCGTCGAGCCGGCCGCCAGCCAGCGCGCCAGCAGAACCTTCTGCTGGTTTCCTCCGGACAGGCTGGCCACAGGCAGGTCGGGCAGCGGGGGCCGGATGTCCAGCAGGTCGATGTAGTGCCGCGCTTGGATCCTCAGCCGCCTGCGGCTCAGGACGCCCCAGCGCGCGACGCGCGCGGGAGCCCCGATCGCGATGTTCTCCGCGATCGACCGGTGAGGGAGGATGCCGTCGCTGCGGCGATCCTCGGGCACGAGCGCCACACCGGCCGCGACCGCCTCGGGCCGGCCACCCCGCCGGAGCGGCCGGCCGTTCACCAGGATCGTGCCGGCCGATCTCGTGCGAGCGCCCGCCAGGACGCGGGCCAGCAGCCCGGCGCCAGACCCCACCATGCCGGTGAACGCGAAGATCTGTCCGCTGCGCACGTCGACGGATGTCGGGGTGAGACCGTCGGTCGCGACCTCGTCGGCGGTGAGGCTCGATCCGCCCGACCGGGCGTCGGTCGGGGCCGTGCTCCCGGCGTGGCCGTGCGACAGCATCTCGACGAGCTTCCCGAGATCGAGCTCCGACGAGTCCCGACGCTCGATCATCCGACCCTCGCGCAGGAAGGCGACGCTGTCGGCCAGACCGAGGACCTCGTCGAGCTTGTGGGTCACGTAGAGCACGGCGACTCCGTCGTCGCTCAACCGCCGGACGACAGACAGGAGCCGCTCGGTCCCGAAGGGATCGAGCACCGCCGTGGGCTCGTCGAGGATCAGCACGCGCGGATCCGACGCGATCGCCCGCGCGACCTCCACGATCTTGCGCTCGGTGATCGGCAGCCGGACCACCGGGCTGTCCGGGTCGATGGTCACGCCCAGGCGGGTCAGCAGCGCTCCGGCGCGGCGCCGGGCGAGCCTGCGCGACCGGACCCGCAGCGGCCCCACGCGTCGCGAGGGCGACCGTGCGGCAAGCACGTTGTCGGCCACCGACAGATCCGGGAACAGCTGCCCTTCCTGATGGACAACCGCGATGCCCGCCGCCTGGGCCTGGGCAGGGGATCGGAGCTCGACCGCGGTCCCGCCGATGCGTACCGTGCCCGCGTCGGGCGCGATCGCGCCGCTGAACACCCTGATGAGCGTCGACTTGCCGGCGCCGTTCTGGCCGAGCAGGGCCTGTATCCGCCCCGCGTGGAGCCGTAGCGAGACGCCGCGGAGAGCGTCGACGGTCCCGAAGCGGACATCGATGCCCTCGACCTCGACCACGGCGGATTGCTCAAGGCTCATTCGGTGGTACAGATCACCGGAGCGTGAATCCCGGAAAACACCGCTACAGGTGTGGAGCGCAGCCGCACTCCTTGACACCGTAGCGCCAATGGTAATACAAATACCAGATCTGATCCAACCCCTGGCATGAACTGATCCAGCGTCTTGGATCGATGACCCGCGCGATGACCTCTAAGCCAAACCCAGCCGGTCTTGGGGGCGACGCCGCGGTGAGCCCAGAGGCACGTCCGCCGGCCGAGCCGGGCCGAGCGGTGCCGTGGTCGATCAACCCCGAGGCGGCGTTCGCGCCCTGCGCCGCGCTCGTGCTGTTCGTCGCGCTGTCGATCGCTTCGAGCAACTTCCTCACGAGCCAGAACCTGGTCAACGTGGGGACTCAGATGGCGATCCTCGCGATCGTCTCGTTCGGCGTGACGCTGGTGATGGTCTCGGGCGCCTTCGACCTCTCGGTCGGCGCGCAGGTCGCACTGAACGGATGCGTGGCGGCGCTGGTCGCCTCGAACACCGGCAGCATCGTCCTCGGCGTGCTCGCCGGCGTGGCCTCGGGAGCGGTCTTCGGCGTGGCCAACGGCCTGATCACGACCCAGCTGCGCATCAATCCGTTCATCGTGACGCTCGGAACCCTCGTGATCGGGCGCGGGCTCGCTCTTGCGATCACCGACGCACGGCCGGTCGTCGGGCTGCCGTCCGGCATCACGTCCTTCGGCACCGGTGACCTGCTGGGACTCCCGTGGCTCATCTGGCTGATGTTCGCCTGCTTCGCGGTGGCGGCCTTCATCCTGCACTTCACGACGTTCGGGCTGCGCATCTACGCCCGGGGCAGCAACGAGGAGGCCGCGCGCCTTGCGGGGATCAGGGTCGACCGCACACTGGTCGTCGCGTTCGTCCTGTCGGGCGTATTCGCGGGGGTGGCGGCGGTCGCGTCGATGGCGCGGCTCGGCGCCGGCCTCCCGACCACGGGCCAATCCCTCGAGCTCTTCTCGGTCGCGGCGGTCGTACTCGGGGGCAGCTCGCTCTACGGCGGACGCGGCGCGATGTGGCGCACGGTGGTGGGCGTCTCGATCATCGCGATGATCCAGAACGGCCTGAACCTGCTGAACGTGGAGGAGGCATACCAGCAGATCACGATCGGGGTCGTGTTCATCCTGGCCGCGTCCTCCGAGCTGCTGCGGGCCGGGGGCCGCGGCTCGACCGTCGTCCGGCGTCTGCGCCGGACCCCACAGAGGTCCTGACACAAGGTGGGGCCCGTCAACAGTGAAAGGTTAGGTGCACATGTCAGACCTCGAGATCGAAAACGCCTACTACGGCGGCGATCAGATGCCGTGGGCCGAGTACGTGAAGGCGGGCAAGATCCTGTTCCTGTCGGGCGCCGAAGGACGCGACATGTCCAAGAAGCAGGAGTACCCGGACGGGGAGCCGCCCGAGAGCCCGGTGTATGAGGGCGCGTATGCACAGACGACCGCGTGCTTGGAGAAGATCGCCGAGCGCGTCGTGAAGGCGGGCGGCAGGCTCGAAAACATCGCCGTCATCAACTACTACGTGACCGATCGCGCCAACTGGCCGGACGTGTGGCGGGCATGCAACGCGTTCTGGGCCGAGCACTGCCCCGACATCAACAAGCGACCGCGCGCCGGCACGTTGCTCACCAACGTAGGTCTGGATCGTCCCGACATGCTGATCGAGATCGAAGCCACCGCCTACCTGCCCTAGGCATCAGGTCTGAACTGAGGGGGATGAGATGAAGCGCCTTGCGGCACTGACTGCCTGCATCTTGTGTCTTGGTCTTGCGCTCGGAGCGTGCGGCGACTCGGATGACTCGGGAGGTGGTGGTTCCGACGACGGCGGGTCAGCGGCGAAGCAGAACGACTACACGATCGGCATCGACCTGTCCGATCCGGAGGATCCGCTGTTCGTCCAGATGAAGCAGGGCATGGAGGCCGAGGCGAAGAAGCTCGGGGTCAAGACGACCTATACCTACTCGCTCTACGACCCGGGCAAGCAACTCGACAACGTGCAGAACCTGCTCACGAAGAACGCCGACGGCCTGCTGATCTCGCCGGCGGATGTGAAGGCGTCGGTGCCGGCGTTCCAAGCCGCCAAGGCGGCGGATGTCCCGGCGGTCGCCATCGCCGACCACTCGGACGAGAACGTGCAGACAAGCTTCGTCGGTGCGCCGTGGGACGAGTTCGGCAGGCAGATCGCCGAGTGGACCTGCGACAAGGCCGGCGGCAAGGGCGAGATCGCAATGATCGAGGGTCCCTCCGGCGTCTCCTTCGTCGAGGAGATGAAGGTCGGGTACAGGGACTACATCGAGCAGGAATGCCCGGGAATGTCGATCGTCTTCGAGACGAACGTCGACATCTCGCGCGACGCGGCGCTGGCCGCGGCCCAGGACGCGATCACGGCCCACCCCAACCTTCGCGCGATCTTCACCAACACCGACACCATGGGTGCCGGCGCGATTCAGATGCTGCGCGAGAACAACAAGCTGGGCAAGGTCATCGTCACCGGCTTCAACGGCGACGAGACGGGATACAACCTCGTCAAGAAGGGCGATCTCGACATGACGGTCGCGCTGAAGCCCTACGCATGGGGGCGGCTCGGGATCCGCACGATCGTCGGCATCCTCAACGGTGAGGAGGCGCAGCCTCTCGTGCACATCGATACGGTCGTGCTGGACGCCGACAGCATCGGCTCGATCCCCTTCGATTCGATCAAGTAGTCCAGCCCGGGGGGGATGGAGCACTCCCTCCTCCACAGTCGGGGGTGCGACCATCCCCCCGCCGGTCGGCCGCTCCGTCGATCCGTGCGACGACGGGGCGCCGCCGTCGGCGGGCCGGATGGACGCGCGTACGCCGGGGGACCTTCCAGGTCTGGCTCCACGCCACACGCGTCCTGCCGGGCGACCAGGCGTGGGCGACGGACCATGCCAGGCTCACGTCGCCTACGCCCCTTGGCGCAGCCTCACCCCGGAGCATTCGGCGCGTGACGTTCCATCTGAGTGGCGCTCGCGCCGACTATTGCGCCGCCGGCTTCCGCCCCGCAGCACGGGCGGCGCGAAACGGCTGCGAGGGACGTGTGGAAGGCATGCCCGCCAACCGTCCCGCTCCGGCGCGTAACGGCTCAATACGCGCCTGTGACAACTCACGCGCGCCGGGCGCATGGGAACGTCGCTGAGCGCGCAACACCGGTACGCGTCGCGCCCAATCTAGGCAACTCGACCGATGCGCGGGTCCGCACCGCTTCCTAGCTTCGAACTGTGAACGCAGATGGACGGATCAGTCGGAAGCGGTTTCTCGGCACGGCCGGCGCGGCCGCGGGTACGGCGGCCCTCAGCCCTCGCGGCGCGCTCGCGGCGCCGCCGCGGCATCCCGCTCACGGCCGAGGCTTCCTGCGGCCGGAGCATTTCGGGCGCATCTTCGACCTGCCGCCGTTCGCCCGGCAGACCCCGAGGGTCGAGGCGGCGCTGCGGGAGCTGGGCATGCCGGGCGGACTGCTCGACGCCGGCGATCAGCTGTCCGCGGGCGCGGAGGCGCTGATCTCCGACCCCGCGTTGAGCGCGAACAATCCGAACAACCCTTCGCACACGGCGGGGACGACCTTCTTCGGACAGTTCGTCGACCACGACATCACCTTCGACGCCGGCTCGACGCTCGGGCGGGCGACCGTTCCTGAGGCCACGAAGAACTTCCGCACGCCGGCGCTCGACCTCGACTCCGTCTACGGGGCGGGGCCGGTGGCCCAGCAGGAGCTCTACGACGCGAGCGACCACGCCAAGCTCAAGGTCGAGAGCGGTGGGCTGTTCGAGGACCTGCCGCGGCGCGCGGACGGCGCGGCGATCGTCGCCGATCCGCGCAACGACGAGAACCTGATGATCGCCGGTCTGCACTGCGCCTTCGTGCTGTTCCACAACCGCGCCGTGGACCTCGTGCGCGCCAATGGGCGGTCGGGGGACGCCTTTGCGCAGGCACGGCGGCTGACGACGTGGCACTACCAGTGGCTGGTGGTGCACGAGTTCCTGCCCCAGATCGTGGGTCAGAGGATGGTCGAGCGCGTCCTCCGCGCCCGACGCCGGCTGTACAGGCCCGCCGCGGGCCGGGCGTTCATGCCGGTCGAGTTCCAGACCGGCGTCTACCGGATGGGGCACAGCATGGTGCGACCGTCCTATCGCGCGAACCTCGCCGGCGACAACGGCCGGCCGTTCTTCGGTCTCGTGTTCGACCCCGCCCAGGACGGGGCGGCCGAGCCGGACGATCTGCGCGGCGGCAGCCGCGCGCCGCGGCGGTTCATCGGCTGGCAGACGTTCTTCGACTTCGGGGACGGGCAGGTGAAGCCGAACAAGAAAGTCGACACCAAGCTCTCGACGCCGTTGTTCGATCTGCCGCTCGGCGCCATCGCCAGCCACGATCCCCCGACCTCGCTGGCGCAGCGCAACCTGCTCCGCCACCTGACGTGGCAGCTTCCCTCGGGTCAGCGCGTCGCGCGCGCCATGCGAGCCGAGCCGCTCTCTGGCGCGGACCTGAGCGAACTCAAGCCGCTCGGCGTCGGCTTCGAGCGCAGCACCCCGCTCTGGTACTACGTGCTCAAGGAGGCCGAGGTCGTCGGCGACGGCCTGCATCTCGGCCCGGTCGGCGGCAGGATCGCCGCCGAGGTGCTCCTCGGATTGCTGCAGTCCGACCCCGGCTCCTACCTCAACGCCAAGCGCCGCTGGCGACCCACGCTCCCATCGAAGAGCGGCACGTTCCGCATGACGGACTTCCTCACCTTCGCCGGCGTCGACCCCGCGAGCCGCGGCCAGTGACGCCCAACTGAAATTTTCGCCGCCGCCGTTTCCGGGTACCCTCGACAGACCGTGGGACAGGAAGTCGCCGCGCGGGTCTTCAGCCGAGAGGACCGGCAGCGCTACCGGTCGAAGGTGCGTGCCTGCTTGGAGGTGTTCGCGCGCATGCTGCGCGAGTCGCGCTTCGATCCGGCGCAGCGCTCGTTCGGGCTCGAGATCGAGCTCAACCTGACCGACGAGGCCGGCGACCCCGCGATGCGGAACGCCTCCGCGCTGGAGGCGATCGCCGACGCCGCCTTCCAGACGGAGCTCGGCCAGTTCAACATCGAGATCAACATCCCGCCGGCCATGCTCCAGGGCGCGGTCTTCGGCGAGCTCGAGGAGTCGGTGCGGCGCAGCCTCAACCAGGCCGAGGACCGGGCGCGTCCGGTGGGGGCGCACATGATGCTGATCGGGATCCTGCCCACCGTCACGGACGGGCATCTGAACGCGGACAGCTTCAGTGAGAGCCCGCGCTACAAGCTGCTGAACGAGCAGATCTTCGCCGCTCGCGGGGAGGACCTGGAGATCGCGATCAGCGGGGTCGAGCGGCTCTCGACGCTCGCCGACACGATCGCGCCGGAGGCCGCCTGCACGAGCGTCCAGCTCCACCAGCAGGTCCGGCCGGAGGACTTCGCCGCGTATTGGAACGCGGCCCAGGCGATCGCCGGCGTGCAGGTGGCGATCGCCGCGAACTCGCCGTTCTTCTTCGGCAAGGAGCTGTGGCGCGAGACCCGCATCGCGCTGTTCGAGCAGGCCACCGACACACGGCCAGAGGAGCTGAAGGCGCAGGGGGTGCGCCCACGGGTCTGGTTCGGCGAGCGCTGGGTCACCTCGATCTTCGACCTGTTCGAGGAGAACGTCCGCTACTTCCCCGCCCTGCTGCCGGAGTGCGCCGACGAGGACCCGGTCGCCGCGCTCGAGCGCGGCGACGTCCCGGAGCTCGCCGAGCTGCGGCTGCACAACGGGACCGTCTACCGCTGGAACCGCCCGATCTACGACGTGGTGCGCGGCCGCCCCCACGTGCGGGTCGAGAACCGGGTGCTGCCGGCCGGTCCGACCGTGGTCGACATCCTCGCCAACGCCGCCTTCTACTACGGCCTCGTCGCGGCGCTCGTGGAGGATGAGCGCCCGATCTGGTCGCAGATGTCGTTCTCGGCCGCCGAGGAGAACTTCCGCGCCGGTGCGCGCGACGGCATCGAGGCGCGCCTCTACTGGCCAGGGCTCGGCGAGCTGCCCGTGGCGGAGCTGGTGCTGCGCCGGCTGCTGCCGCTCGCGCACCAGGGCCTCGAGCGCCTGGGCGTGGACGCCGCCGACCGCGATCGCCTGCTCGGCATCGTCGAGCGCCGCTGCGTGACGCTCGCAAACGGCGCCACCTGGCAGAGCGCGGTCTTCCACCGCCTGTACGGCGACCGCGGCCTCGACCGCGCCGACGCCCTGCGCGAGATGACCGTGGACTACCGCGAGCTGATGCACGCGAACGAGCCCGCTCACGGCTGGCCCGCGCGCTGAGCCGGGGGCGCTCGCCATGATTAACCGGTGCTTCTTCGCCTCGCCGATCCCGACGAGCGGTACGCCGCCGTGCGCCTCTGCTCGGACCTGCACCTGTCCGATGAGGGGCGCGAGTACGTCCGCGACGACGGCGAATGGAGGCTGGAGCTGCTGCCGCCGCCCATCGCCAGGCTCGAGTACCAGCTCGAGGTCGTGCGCCGCGACGGCGGCAGCGAGCGCGTCTGCGACCCCGGCAACGCGAACCGGGCGCCGGGCGCCTTCGGCGAGAAGTCGGTGCTCCTGCTGCCCGGATACGCCGCCCCGCGCTGGCTCCGCAAGGAGGGCTTCACCGGGTCCATGGAGGAGCTCGCCGTCCGCGGGCGCGGGCTGGGCACGCGGGTCCGGCTCCGGATCTGGAGTCCCGCGGACGCGGACCCGGCGGAGCCGCTGCCCCTGCTCGCCGCGCACGACGGGCCCGAGTACGACGAGCTCGCGGCCCTCACGCACTTCTCCGCCGTCGCGATGCGCGAGGGCGAGCTGCCGCGCCACCGGGTTGCGCTGCTCGCCCCCGGCGATCGCGACGAGTGGTACTCCGCGTCCGCGCGCTACGCGGGCGCGCTGGTCCGCGACGTCCTGCCGGCCATCCGCGACGCGGTCGCGGTGCGCGGCGCGCCGGTAGGGATGGGCGCGAGCCTTGGCGCGCTGGCGATGCTGCACGCGCAGCGACTCCACCCGCTCAACCTCGGCGCGCTGTTCCTGCAGTCGGGCAGCTTCTTCACCCCGCGCTTCGACGCTCACGAGTCGCGCTTTCCCCGATACCGCCGCATCGTGCGCTTCGTCGGCGCGACGCGCAGGCAGGCGACATGGGCCGAGCCCGTGCCCGTAGCGCTGACGTGCGGGACGGCCGAGGAGAACGTGCACAACAACCGGCTGATGGCGCGCGCGCTCGCGGGGCAGGGGTATCCCACCGAGTTCAGCGAGGTGCCCGACATGCACAACTACACGGCCTGGCGCGACGCCTTCGAGCCGCACCTGACCGCCCTGCTCGCGCGGGCATGGTGACCGGCCGGCACACCGAGCTGTGGTCGCACGCCATCGGGGCGAGCGGCGGCCTCGTCGCCTACGGCCACTGGGGCCGGCCAGTGCTCGCGTTCCCCGCCGAGCGCGGAGGGCCCTGGGACTTCGAGCACAACGGCATGATCGGCGCCGTCGCCGGTCTGCTCGAGGGCGGGCGCGTAAAGCTCTACTGCGTCGACTCCTTCGACTCCGCCTCCTGGTCCAACGAGTCGATTCCGCTCGAGGCCCGCGCTCGGGAGCACGGCCGCTACGAGTCGTGGATCGTCGACGAGGTCGTCCCGTGGATCCACGGCGACTCCGGCGACACCCAGGAGATCGCCACGGTGGGCGTCAGCCTCGGCGCCTACCAGGCGGTGAACTTCGCGCTCAAGCGCGCCGACCTCTTCCCGCTCGCGCTCGGCCTGTCCGGCAACTACGACCCCGCCGCCTGGGACGCGTGGGGCGAGCGCGGCGACGCGGCCTACTTCAACAACCCGATGGACTACGTGGCGAACATGGACGGAGACCACCTGACGTGGCTCCGCGGGCGGCTCAGCCTCCTGATCGTCTGCGGCCAGGGACAGTGGGAGGACACCACGGGCTCGCTCGAGAGCTCGAGGCGCCTCGCCGGCCTGCTGGCCGAGAAGGGGATCCGCCACGAGCTGGACCTCTGGGGCCACGACGTGCCGCACGACTGGCCCTCCTGGCGCGCGCAGCTGGCCCATCATCTGCCACGGTTCTGCTGATGGGCGAGGCCACGCACCTCATCGGCCTCCTGCTCGGCACCGAGGAGGACTGGCCGACCGCCTTCGAGACGCTCGTCTCGAGGCTCGGCCCGATCGCCGACGCCTCCGGGCGGCGCCACCGCGTCGCGACGGAGCGGATCACGATGGAGCCGTTCGACCTGCGCTACAAGCCCCGGTACGACCTGGTGGTCGACAGGCTCGCCTACTGGTACTTCCTCCCGCGCGAGTGGTTGAAGAAGGTCGCGCTGATGGACGACGTGTACCTCCTGAACAGTCCCTTCACCTTCCAGGCGATGGAGAAGCACGCGGCCTACTGCGCGATGCTGCGGCTGGGGCTCAAGGTGCCGCGGACCGTGCTCGTCCCGCACAAGAACCCGCCCGACAACGCCCGCTTCGCGTACACGGCGGCCAAGTACAACCTGCCGTTCGACCTCGACGAGATCGCGGCCTCCGTCGGGTATCCGCTGTTCATGAAGCCGTACGACGGCGGGCAGTGGGTGGGCGTCAGCCAGATCCGCGACAGCGCCGAGCTGCATCGCGCCTACGACGCCTCTGGCAAGCGGCTGATGCACTTGCAGGCGTCGATAGACGGCTACGAGGTGTTCGCGCGGTCGCTCTCGATCGGCGCCGAGACCATGGTCATGCACTTCCGCCCGGAGCTGCCCATGCACGAGCGCTACGCCGTCTCGCACGACTTCCTCTCGCCGGAGATCGGCGACGAGGTGCTGACGATCAGCCGCCTGATCAACGCCTTCTTCCGGTGGGAGTTCAACTCCTGCGAGACGCTGGTCCGCGGGGCCGACGCGTATCCGATCGACTACGCCAACGCATCCCCCGACGTGGCGCTCACCAGCCTGCACTACTACTTCCCCTGGGCGGTGAGCGCGCTCGTCAAGTGGTGCGTCTTCTGCGTCGTCACGGGCCGCACCCCGCGGCTCGACCTCGACACCCGCCGGTACTTCGACATCGGCGACCGTGACGACCTGTCGTACGCCGAGAAGCTGAGCGCCTACCGGGCGCTCGCCGACGACTACTTCGAGGTCGACCGCTACCGGGACTTCTGCGACAGCCGGCTGCCGCAGGTCGACGAGCTGGTCCTCGAGTGGATCACGTCGGCCGAGTTCGACCGCTTGCTCGTGGACACGGTCCGCGCGGGATACCCCGCCCACGAGCACGAGCGGTTCATCGGCCATTTCCGCGGCCTGATCGGCCAGTGGGTGCGCGAGCGCGGCGCGACGGCGACGCTGTCGCAATGAGCGCGGTCCGGGTCGACGCCGCCGGCCGGCGCATGTTGCGCGCCCGCGACAGGATGGACCGCTCCTATGACCAGCCGCTCGACGTCGCGGCGCTGGCCCGGGTGGCGCTGACCTCAGAGGCGCACTTCATCCGCACGTTCAAGAGGACGTTCGGCGAGACGCCGCACCGCTACCTGCAGCGGCGCCGGCTGGAGCGGGCGATGGCGCTCCTGCGCGAGACCGAGCGGCTGGTGACCGAGATCTGCCTGGACGTGGGCTTCACGAGCCTCGGCTCCTTCAGCCGGACGTTCACCCGGGTGATCGGCATGTCGCCGACGGCGTACCGCGAGGCGTGGCGGACGGGCGCGGGCACCGCCGGCTACGTGCCCACGTGCGTGGTCATGTCCTGGACGCGACCGACCGGGCAGCCCGAGGAGAGCAGTTCTGGAGAAGCGCATTGCGCCGGCCGTCCGTAGCGTGTCGCGCATGCTCACCTCCCTCTCCCACTCATTCATCTACGTACTCGACCACGACGAGGCGATCGACTTCTACGTCGGCAAGCTCGGCCTCGAGGTCGGGATCGACGCCGACCTCGGCCCGTTCCGCTGGCTGACCGTGCAGGTCCCCGGCGACGCCGGGTCCGCGCTCGTGCTGGCCACGCCCGACATGGGCCATGACGAGGAGACCGCCGCCGCGATCCGCGATCTGGTCACGAAGGGCGGCGGCAACGGCGTGATCTTCAACGTCGACGACTGCCGCAAGACCTACGAGGAGCTGCTCGACAAGGGCGTCGAGTTCACGCAGGAGCCGACCGAGCACTTCTACGGCATCGACTGCGGCATCCGCGACCCCTTCGGCAACCCGTTGCGGATCACGCAGCCGGCTCCCCAACCGATCCAGATTCCGACGGCTGACGGGAGCTAGCCGGGCGAAGGCCGACGGTCCGCCGCTCGGCGAGCCGAGCGGCCGTATCGGGATCGTGGCTGGGCAGGTATACGGTCGGCGTCGCCGCCGCGTAGGTGCGGATGCGCTCGTGCGTGAGCCTCTCGGCGCTCTCGTCGGAGCCGACGCCGTCCACCGCGCCGCGCAGCATCGCGTCCTGGGTGTAGGAGCTGTCGCCGGCGAGGAGGACGCTGTGGTCGCCGTCCTCGACGATCACGGCCAGCTGACCGGGCGTGTGGCCAGGGACGGGTACGACCGTGACGTCGCCGGCCCCGGTCAGCGCCAGGCTCGCCGGGAACGGACCGAACTCGACCGGCGAGAGGTCGACCAGCGTCGGGGCGAACCACTCCGGCCAGGGCTTGTTGACGTAGCCCCGCAGGCGGCCTCGCAGTCCCGCGGCGTTGCTCAGCTCGGCACGGGAGACGAGGATCTCGTTGTTCGGGAAGTGGTGGAGCCCGCCCGCGTGGTCGGTGTGGAGATGCGTCATCACGACCCAGCGGACGTCGCCGGGGTCGATTCCCAGCCGCTCGAGCTGCGGCCCGATCTCCTGCTCGGGCTCGACCTGCTCGCGCACGGCGAAGCGGAAGAAGGGCGACCAGCGCGGGAGGTAGCCCGGCTCGGCAACGCGGGCGGTCTCGCCGGTGTCGACCACGATCACGCCCTCCGGGTGGTCGATCGCGAAGGCGTAGATCGGCAGCGGCTCGGTCCATTCCCGGTCGAGCAGCGTGTTCAGCAGCCGGCGCCTGCCGCGGCCGACGCCCTCACGCCAGTGTGTGGTGACGGCGACGGTTCCTGTCTGGATCGCGTGGATCCTCATGGTGCATCCTCTTTCGTGGGGTTGCGGGACTCCGGCGCGAAGCCGCGCAGGAGCAGTTCGACGACGCCGTCGGCGAGCCGTCTGTCGATGGGGCCGCCGGTGATCAGCAGGCGGTAGAAGAGCGGCCCGCCGAGCACGTCAAGGGCGAGCTCGAGGTCGAGGTCGGCACGCAGGTCGCCGCGCTCGACACCGCGCTCCAGCACTGCCCGTAGCGCCGCACGCCGCCCGGTCAGGAACTTCTCGCGAACGCTGCGAGCGAGCTCGGCATCGCGGTTCATGGCATCGACCAGGCTGGGCATGACACCCGCCTCCACCGAGCCGCTGTAGACCTCGACCGCGCCCTGCATGAGCGCGGCCAGGTCGGCACGGGTCGAGCCGGTGTCGGGGACCGTGATCTCGCTGACCAGGGCCGAGACCGCCGCCGTGACGAGCTCGTCCTTCGAGCGGTATCGGCGGTAGATGGTGGCCTTGCCCACCCGCGCCCGAGCGGCGACATCGTCCATGCGCAGATCGCGCACACCCTGGGCGGCCATCAGCTCGATCGCCGCCCGGAGGATCGCGCGATCGGCACGCTCCTCGCGCGGCCTGCCCAACGGGCGCGGGGTGGTGGTTGTCTCGTCGGCCATTTGACTTTCAGAACTGGTCGGTTCCGTAAGGGGACCATAGCAGACTTTCGGAACCGCTCAGTACCGTTAAGCTGACCACAGGGCTGTCACAGAAGCGCGCGCGCAGGAAGATGAGAGGTAGTGAGGCGACCCGACCGCCGCACAGACGATGAGCTTCTGCTCGCCACCCGGCGCGATCCCGAGGCGTTCGGCGTCTTCTACGAGCGCCACGCGACGCACGTGCTGCGGTTCCTGGGGCGGGCGACGGGCGATACCGAGCTCGCCCTCGACCTGACCGCGGAAGTGTTCGCGGCCGCGCTGGCCGGCAGCTCCCGCTACCGGCCGGGCGGTCCGCCGGCCGCGGCGTGGCTGTTCGACGGGACGGGCCTCTCACAGGCGGCCGTCAGGCAGAGGGTCAGCCGAGGGCTGGCCAAACTCACGAGGCATGGCACCCGAGGAGCATGACCCACCAGAGAGCAGTCATTGACACAGATCCCCTCGGCGTGATCCGGGCCCAACTCGTCGCCGCCGCGGCAGAACGAACGCGCCGGCACCGGCGCCACCGGCGCCTGCTGAGTGCGGCCGCCGCCGCGATCGCTCTACTGGCCGCAGCTGCCGGGGCCGCGGCGCTGACCGACTTCAGTACCGGTGTCGGGGCTGTCGACCGCATGCTCCAGACCATGCCGAACTCGGCGACCAGCCCGAGCGGCGACGCGGTCGAGCTTCCCGCCGCGGTCGAACGAGACCTGCGCCCCGGCCCTGGCGGCGCCAGCCAGGCCCTGCGGGTGCCGTGGGGCAACGGCGAGGGCGTGGCGGTGGCGTACCTGACGCGCGACGGCGAGGTCTGCTCGGCGATGGCCGACGCCCAGCCGGAACCCCGCGACAGGGACCCGGTCGGCGTCGCCGGCGGCTGCATGCCGCCCGACATCCTGGCGCGCATCGTCGAGAAGAAGGGCGGCTCGTGCTGCGGCATCCTCGGCGGCCCCTCGCGGCTGATCCTCGACGGCTACGTCGGCGCGAACGCCGTCTCCGTAGGCGTCCGCACGAGCGGCGCACCGGTCGAGGCGGAGCTGACAGACCCCTGGACCCCCGACAGCCCCGGGGCGAGGCCTCTGCGCTACTTCGTCGCCGTCGTCCACATGGACGCCGACGCCGAGCAGCCGCCCGCCGGACCCCGCATTCCTCCCATCGACGTCAGGTTCCACGACGGGAAGGTGACCACGGTGGAGGGCTGACGTCGGCGAGAATGCCGCTGCGATGGGCCTCGTGGCGTGCATCGTGCTCGGGCTGCTGCTGCTCGGGGCGATCTCCAACGCGGCGCAGGCCTGAGCCGTCAGCGCTCTGACAATCGCCCGCTACTCCGGGCCCGCTCACCTGTTGCGGACCTGCGTGGAGTTGAGAAAGTTGGCAGGGGCCGCGCTGGTGCTCTCGATGGCCGTGCCCGCCGGCGCAGCCGCCGGCGAGCCCGTGAACGGCGCGATCGCCTTCTCGGGCAAACGGCTCGGCAAGCCGGTGATCTACCTGCGCGGGCTGGAGCCGTCGCGGCCGCGGGTGCTTCCCACGCGCGGTTGGGCCCGCCAGCCCGCCGTGTCGCCGGGCGGGCGGCGGATCGCTTTCACGCGCAGGGGGCGCCTCGGCGCCCAGATCTGGTCGTCCTACCTCGACGGCTCGGCGATGACCCAGCTCACGAGCGGGCCGCAGGACTTCCGCCCGCGCTGGTCGCCGGAGGGCGACGCGGTGGTGTTCGCCCGCGGCGCGGCCGGCCGCCGCGACCTGTACCGGGTCCGTGCGGACGGCACCGGGCTGCGCCGCCTGACGTTCGCGCGCGCGGACGATCGCAATCCGTCCTGGTCCGTCACCGGGCGGATCGCCTTCGTGCGGCGGTACGGCAAGGCCGGCCACGTCTACGACATCGCAGCGACCGGGGGCCGCGCCCGCCGCCTGACGGGCGGTTCGGACGACGACCGCTGGCCCGCCTGGTCGCCGACCGGGCGCACGCTGGTGTTCTCGCGCGGCCGGTCGTCGCGGCGCGACCTCTACCTGCTGAGCTCCGACGGCTCGCACACGAGGCGGCTCACGGCGCTCCCGGGAGCGGAGGACGAGCCGGCGTGGTCGCCCGACGGGCGCTGGATCGCCTTCACGTACCGGAGCGACGGCCGCACCCGCCTCTACCTGCTGCGGGTCGGGCAGCGGCCGGTCGCCCGTCTCGGCTCGCACCGCTTGCGCGCCCTCGGCTCCTCGCGGAGCGACCCGCAATCGCCCGACTGGCAGGCCGCCGGCACCGACCCGGTCGTGGCGGCGGCGGGCGACATCGCCTGCGACCCGCGCGACCGCAACTTCCGCGGCGGCCTCGGGACGGGCGCCTTCTGCCGCCAGCGCATGACCTCGGACCTGCTGCTGCGGATGGACCTCGACGCGATCCTCGCGCTCGGCGACCTCCAGTACACCGACGGCCAGCTCTGGAAGTTCCAGCAGTCGTTCGACGCGAGCTGGGGCCGCCTCAAGCCGCTCATCCGGCCGGCCCCCGGGAACCACGAGTACAAGGACCCTGGAGCCGCCGGCTACTTCGACTACTTCAACGGCCCCGGGCAGCCGACGGGCCCCGCCGGCACGCGCGGCCAGGGCTGGTACAGCTTCGACGTCGGAAGCTGGCACCTGATCGCGCTCAACTCCGAGTGCACCCACGCCAGCGGGTGCGGGGCAGGCGACCTGCAGGCGCAGTGGCTGCGGGGCGACCTCGCCGCCCACCCCGCCGCCTGCACGCTCGCGTTCTGGCACAGCCCTCGCTTCACCTCCGGCGAGTACCCGGCGGGCGGCACCATGCTGCCCGTCTGGAACGAGCTTTACGCCGCGAACGCGGACGTGATCCTCAACGGCCACGAGCACTTCTACGAGCGCTTCGCGCCGCAGACGCCTGCCGGCGGCGCCGATCCCGCACGCGGTATCAGGCAGTTCGCGGTCGGCACCGGCGGCCGCAGCCGCTTCCGCTACACGACCGTCGCGCCCAACAGCGAGGTACGCCGGAACGATCGCAGCGGCGTGCTCCGCCTCGCGCTGGAGGACGGCGCCTACCGCTGGCAGCTCGTGGCCGCTCCGGACGGCGCCGTGCTCGACTCGGGCGAGACGAGCTGCCACTGAGCGCCGGCCTACCGCAGGTCTTCGAGATAGAAGCCGGCGACGGCGCGCGCCACCGCCTCGCGCTGGTCGGCGTCGTCGCGCACCGCGAGCGGTTGCTCGATCTGTATCCCGTTGCCGAGCGCGGTGATCCGGTTGACGACGTTGGCCCGCTGCGCGCCGGCGAGCGGCCCGGACAGCTGCACCTCGACCGCCGGCGGATCGCTCATGACCTCCGCGAGCTCGGCGCGGATCCTGGCGCTCAGCTCGGCCTTCAGCGCCGTGTGCGCCTGGTCCCGCGGGAGTCCGCCGCCGACGACGACGGCCTCGGAGTCGTTGTTGCCGTGGAATGCGACGGCGTGAGCGAACGGGCCGCGCGACCCCGCTCCCGCGAACAGCGACCGGAGCTTCGGGAACGAATTCTCGGAGAGCTCCGACGAGGTGATGTGCCAGCACGCGTGAGCCCCGGTCGGACCCGAGTTGAAACCGCGCGCGATCCAGCCGCGAACGGGGCTCACGTGCTGCGCCAGCGAGTCGTAGACCGACTCGGCCTCGAGGTCGGTCCCGCGCTCGATCCGCCCGCCGTGCGGTGCGAGGATCGCCAGGCCCGTTCCCTCGTCCCCGAGCAGCTGCTCGCTCAGCCGCGCCCGCGCCTCCGGGTCGCCGCCGGTGAAATCGGTCTCGACCGACGCGGTGTAGTCCAGGTCATCGCCGAGCCGCGCAAGCCCCTCCGTGCCCACCTGAACGGTGCGCGGCGGGACGTCGTCGACCGCGACCACGGTGTAGAGCGCGAGCCGCTCGCTCGACCGGCGAACGAGCAGCTGGCGCCCCACCGCGCTCCCGAGCGCATCGAGCGCCGCCGGATCGACGGCGCAGTGCTCGACCGCGTGGCCCGCGGAGTTGAGCGGGACGCTGTCCGGGTTCTCGGCCAGGCGGGCTCTCAGGTTCATGCCGACATGACCAAGCGTTCCACAGTTGGAGGAGAGCGCCGGAGCCGGACCGGGGGTAGCCTCCGGGGAGTGAGCCGCCTCCTGGTCCCCCGGATGCTCGCCGCGGGCTCGCTGGTGACCTCGGCCACGGCCTTCCGGGTCGGCGTGGGCTGCCTCGAGCTGATGCTGGAGCGCGTGCCGCACCTGGTGCCGCTCGCGGTCAGGGCGTCGCTCGGCGGAGTGGACAGGGCCAGCGCCCAGGCGGCCTTCCGCGACGACGTCATCGGCCTCGCCCGCGACTCGGCGGAGGTGTACTGGCGCGAGCTGCGCCGGGGCGTGGACGACCTCGACGCGTTCACCCGCACCGACGACGAGCCCGCCGCGCGGCCCGGGCGGCCCTACCGGGTGAAGCCGTGACCGTCGTCGCCGGCGACGACGTGATCGCCCACCTCGGCGCGACCGCCGAGATACAGCTGCTGCGCGACCGCCTCGACGCCTGGCTGGACGCGGTGGACGAAGAGTTGCGCGAGCCGCTCGCGTGGGCGCTCGGCGGCAAGCCCAAGCACTTCCGCCCGCTCACGCTGTTCGCCTGCCACCGGGCGACGCACGACACGCCGCCCTCCGAGGTCGTCGAGCTCGCCTTCGCGGTCGAGCTGATGCACAACATGTCGCTGGTCGTGGACGACGTGCTCGACGAGTCCGACGAGCGGCGGGGCATCGCGACCGTCGAGCACAGGTTCGGCAGGCTGACGGCGCTGATGGCATCGGGCTACCTGGTCGCCGATGCTTTCGACACCGTTGCCGGCGATCCGTTCGCCGTGCGCCATCTGTCCGAGCTCCTGCGCCGGCTCGGCGCGGCCGAGTGCCTCCAGTGGCGGCTGCGGCGCAGCCCGCTGGGTGTGGAGGACTGGCGCCGGATCGCCGGCGAGGACACGGGCTCGATGTTCGAGGTGTGCGCGGTGCTCGGCGCGCGCTCGCAGCGCCTCCGCCGCTACGGGCACCTGCTCGGCGTGCTCTACCACGGCTGCGACGACGTGGGCGACCAGCGCGGCCTCGAGGCGCTCGGCGGCGGGGGCGACGAGGACATCCGCGACGGCATCCTGACCCTGCCGGCGGCGCTCGCCATCCGCGACCCGGAGGTGCGCGACATGTTCCTGCTCGACGACGCCGATCCCGCTCGGCTGGAGGCGCTGGCGCACGCCTTCCGCGCGCAGCTCGAGGACGCCGAGGAGGTGCTCGACGGCATCGCCGAGTCGGCCCGCGCGGAGGCGGGCCAGTTCGCCGCCGATCCCGAGCCGCTGCTCGCGCTCGTGGACCAGGTGCGTCAGCTCTCCCGGCGCTGAGGCGGGCGCGTCGGCGTCAGGATGCGCCGCACCGAGCCGGCGAGGTCGCTGCCGGACGACCACGCCTTGGCGGCGACCGCGTACGGCGCCCAGGCGTAGCGGAGCCACACGTAGAGCGGTGCGAAGCCGGTGTCCGGCACCGCGATCTCCACCGGCGCGCCGCGCCCGCGGCGCTCGACGATCACCCGCGCCGCCTCGAGCCCGGTCGTGACCGCCGACTCGATCACGGTCATCCCGATCCGGTTCGCGCAGAAGTCGCCGGCGAAGGTGAGGTTCGCCAGCTCGGCGCACGCGACCGGCGGGCGCCAGATGTCGCTGCCGGTCTCGTTGATGAACAGGGTCGCGTCGGTGTTCGACTCGAAGCGGGTCCGCTCCCAGTCGACGTCCGGCGAATCGCGCCACTCCCGGCCGGGGTCGAAGTCGAGATAGTCGGCGAGCTCGCGCAGCATGGCGTAGCCGTCGTCCTCGTCGCCCGTGCCCGGCAGCCCGTAGCGGTCCGATGCCGAGACCGCGAGGACCGTCGTCTCCCCCACCCCCGGCACGTCCTCCCAGGTCTGCGAGATGTCGGTGAAGGCGAGGGCGAGCTCGGACTCGAACAGGCCGACGGGCTCCGGCGGGATGTGCCGGAGCTTGCGGTTGAACCACAGGTGAAGGATCGGGATCCGCTGCGAGCGGAGGCGCGACACCTCGGCGAGCTTCGGTATCGCCTCGACGACGCGCGCTCCCCCGCCGCCCGAGCGCACCAGCTCGAGCAGCGACTCCTCCGGCACGGCGAGGATGAGCTCGTCGACCTCCTCGGTCCGGCCGTCGGCCAGGCCGATCTCGCTGACGCGCCCGTCGGCGCAGCTCACTGTCGTGACCTTCGTGTCGCGCAGGATCTCGACGCCCGCCGCCTCCGCCGCCTCCGTGAGCGGGCCGATCACCTGCCGCGACGCGGGGCCGCGCGCCAGCCAGAAGGTCGGCGTGGGCTCGGCCAGCGAGTACTCGAGGAACGTCCGGTAGTCGTCCGCCGAGGTGAGATAGCTGCGGACGCCCCAGACCCTCGTGATGAAGGCATCGCAGGCCGCCGCGGTCCGCCTCGTCATGTACGGCCGCGCGTGCAGGAACCCGTTGACGCTCACGTCGTCGAGCGACATCGTCGGGTTGAGGCGCTCGGCGAGCATGTCCACGGTCGCGTAGGCGAACAGGAACATGTCCGCCGCCGGGCCGGCGCCCGAGAAGACGTCGCGCCACATGCCACGTGCCGAGTGCGCGTTGCCCACGGCCGTGAACCGCGGGAAGTCCCCGAGCGCCAGCTGCTTGACCGCCGTGAAGGGGCGGAACCGCTCGTCCCGCTCGTCGCCCGTGACCTCGCGGAGCAGGCGCCAGAAGTTGCAGTACCAGCTCAGGTACATGTGCGGGTAGACGTCGAGGTCCAGCCCATGCCCCGCCGGGCGCGATCCGAGGTCGCCGCCGAGGATCGGCTTCTGCTCGTAGAGCTTCACGCGGTAGCCGCGCTCGGCCAGCCGCAGCGCGGCGGTCAGGCCGGCCAGGCCGCCGCCGGCGACGGTCACGCGCGGGGCCTCGCTCATCGGGCCATCGACTGCGAGGCGAGCAGGTTGCGGGCTCGCACCACGTCCGCCAGCTCGGAGTCGCGCGGGAACCAGTCGCACAGCGCCACCACCTGGTCGACCGCCGCGGCGGTGTCGCCGATCCTGTGCCGGTGCTCCGCGAGCCGGGTCGCCGCGCGCAGCTCGAGCAGCTTGGCGTTCTGCTCGCGGGCGATGCGGATCGACCGCTCGTACGCGGCCGTGGCGGCGTGCGGATCCGGCCTCGGCCCGGCCATCAGGACACGGGCCTTGAAGCGGAACAGCTCCGACTCCGAGAACCGCTCGCCGGACTCCTCGATGTACTCCTCCCCCACGCGCAGCACGTCGAGCGCGCGGCGGCGGTCGCCGGCGGCCAGGCGCAGATCGGCCAGCAGGATCTGGAGGTGCGGCAGGGCCAGCCTCGAGCCGGAGGCGAGGTACGCGGCCAGGCTCTCCTGCACCCGCTTGGTGCCGAGCTCGAGCTCGCCGGCGCGACCGCGCAGCCATCCCGACAGCAGCGACGAGAGGGCGCGCCAGTAGCCGATGTCGTGGTCCACGCTGTGGGCGCGCGTCTTCTCGACCCAGTGGGCCAGCTCGGGGATCTCGTAGCGGCTGAGGTGCAGGAAGCTGCGCATGCCCCACGCCTGGGCGCGCGTGACCGGGCCGCCGGTGCGTTCGGCGCGCTCGAGGCTCAGGTCGCTGCGGCGGCGCGCGGCCTCCGCGTGGCCGAGGTTCCACCGCACGAGCGAGCCGTAGGCGAGCGAGGCGACTCCGGCGTCGCCCTGCGCCTCCCAGATGCGGTCGCTCGGGTCGGGCCGCCGGTAGCGGGCGAAGGCCTCCTCGAGGTGCTGCTTGGCGAGCTCGAGGTTGCCCAGGTACATGTGCACGAGGCCGCGGTAGAGGTGTGCCTCGGCGAGGCGGACCGGGTTCCCGCCCCGCTCGCCGAGGGTCAGCATCTCGTCCGCGAACTCGAGCGCGGTTCCGTACTCGCCCCGCAGCAGGTGGAACATCCACTGGCCGCGGGTCACGAGCACGAGGCGGCGGTCGTCGCCGGTGCGCTCGCACGCTGCCCTCGCCCGCGCGTACGCGTCGTCCACTCCCGCCGCCGCGTAGCCGTGGCCGGCCTGCAGCGAGGCGGCGTAGTGCGTCAGGAAGTCGACCTGGTCGAGGTCGTCCGCGGCCGTCGGGCCCTGCGCGTCGAGCTCCTCCAGCCCGCGCCGGAAGTGCTCCGCCGCCTCCAGGTAGGCGGCTCGCTCGAGCGCGCGCGTGCCCGCGGCGTGCCAGAGCGGCACCGCCTTGGCCGACTCGCCGGCGCAGGAGAGGTGGTGCGCGACCACCTCCGGCACGCGCTCGGCGACGTCGGCGAAGCTCTCGCGCAGGGTGTCGGCCACGCGGCCGTGAAGGGCGCGACGGCGGCGGCGCAGGATCCGCTTGTAGGCCGCCTCCTGCAGGAGCGCGTGCGTGAACTCGCGCCGCGAGCCGGCGTCGCCGACCGGCCGGATGACGTCCTGGGCCGCGAGCCGTGCGAGCGCCGCGTCGAGGTCCCCGCCGCCCGACGGCTCCAGGGCGCCGAGCAGCACCGGGTCGAACTCGCGGCCGAGGATCGCGGCGGTGTCGATCACGTCGCGCAGCTCCGGCAGCCGGTCGAGGCGCTCGGTGAGGAGTCCCTCGAGCGTGGGCGGCACGGCCGCCCCGTTCCCGTGCTCGAGCACCTTCAGCATCTCCTCGACGAAGAGCGGGACGCCGTCGGCCGCCGAGTCCACGCGCTCGAGCACCTCGGGGCCGAGCGGCGTGGAGCTGGCCGCCGCGGCCAGCGCGTGCACCTCCTCCGAGGTCAGCGGGCCGAGCTCGATCTCCACGAGCGCGCGCCGCCGCCTGAACGGCGGCTCGAAGTCGGGCCGGAACGTGAGGACGCAGAGCGCCGGGACGCGCCGCAGGCCGGCCGTGATGCGGTCGAGCAGCTCGAGCGTCGTCGGGTCGGCCCACTGGAGGTCCTCGACCACGAGCAGCAGGGGGTGGCGCGCGGGGTCCGCCACGAGCAGCGACTCGAGCACGCGCAGGCTCGCGGTGCGGGCGTCCCGCGGCGCGAGGTCCGGGGCGTCGCCGTTCAGGCCCCCGCGGATCGCCAGCAGGTCGGCCAGCACGGGCACGACCTCGCCCGGGTCGAGGCCGGCGCGCACGGCCGCCTCATCCAGCACCTGCAGCTGGCGCTCCGCGCTCTCGCTCCTGTCGATCCCCAGCATGCGCTCGAGCAGCCGGATGACGGGGTACAGGGGCGTGGTCCGGTGGTGCGCCGAGCACTGCCAGGTCTGCTCGGCCTCGACCCGCTCACGCTCGGCCAGCGCGCGCACGAGGCGGCTCTTGCCGATGCCGGCCTCGCCCGTCACGTGGGCGACGGCGCCCTCGCCGCGGCCCACCTGCCGCCAGGCGTCGGCCAGCCGCGCCAGCTCGAGGTCGCGGCCGACCAGCCGCGAGAGGGGCCGCGGCCCCGCGACTTCGAGGCGGCCGACCGCCCCGGTCGAGCGCACCACGCGGTGCACGCCGATGGGGCGGGACAGCCCCTTGAGCTCCTTCTCCCCCAGCGGCTCCGTCTCGAAGTAGCCCTCCACGAGGTCGTGCGTGGCGTCGCTGATCACCGCCGAGCCCGGCGGTGCGATCGACTCGAGCCGCGCGGCGATGTGCGGCATCTCGCCGACGATGTCGTGCTGGGAGCGCGTGTCGCCGGCGCCCATCTCCCCGGCCACCACCACCCCGCTGTGCAGGCCGATGCGGACCTGGAGCGAGATGTCGAGCCGGTGGCGGAGCTCCGCGTTCAGCGGCACCAGCCCGTCGATGATCCCGAGCGCCGCGTGCACCGCGCGATGGGCGTCGTCCTCGTGCGCGCGGGGGTAGCCGAAGTAGGCCACGATGCCGTCGCCGACGTACCTGGCCGTGAAGCCGTCGAACCGCTCGATCGCCCCTACGCAGACGTGCTGGTAGTCGCTCAGGACCTCACGGAAGTCCTCGGGATCGAGCAGCTCGGCCAGCGGCGTGGACCCGACGAGGTCGCAGAACATGACCGTCATGTGCCTGCGCTGGGCGGTGTCGTGGGCGTCCCCCGGCGGCGTCGCGGCACGCCGCTCTTCGAGCGGGCCGCCGCACCCGCCGCAGAACCTCATCCCGGCGGGATTCTCCAGACCGCAGCGGGCGCACTTCATGGTCCTCGCCGACCCACCCCAGAGCAGCTGATAGTCCGAGCATAACCCTAGAGGGGGCGATGGAGTAGCGGCTCGCCTCGGCCGCCCGCCCGCTGCCGGCGGTCGCGGGCGGGCGGCTCGGGGACCTCGCTGATCTGCCGGCCGTCAGGCGGGCAGTGCGCGGCGCGAACGGCGCAACCGCGGAGCGCCGGGGAGGCGCAGGAGCACTCGCCTCTGGCGCGGCGCCTTGGGGGCGGCCGCGGCGCGGCGCATGTCGCGCATGTGGGCGTCGGCGAGTGCTTGCGTGAGCGGAGAGGTCATGCGAAGAGGCTCTCGCACCGGGGTCGCGCGAGTTGTGAGAAGAGTCACACGGACCGGCGGCGGCCTTAGGCTTGCCCTCCATGGCCCTGCACGGAAAGCGCGCTGACCTGATCGTCCACTCGCAGGAGCCGTTCAACGCGGAGACCGGCGCCGCGGCGCTCGCCGAGGGCGCCGTGACCGCAACGGACGCCTTCTACGTCCGCGATCACGGCGCTGTGCCGGAGATCGACCCGGCCACGTGGCGGCTGTGCGTGCACGGGCTCGTCGAGCGGGAGCTGCACCTCTCGCTGCCCACGCTCCGCGAGGCATTCCGGGAGCGCGAGATCACGGCGACGCTCCAGTGCGCGGGCAACCGGCGCGCCGGCCTGATCGCGGTCCGCGACATCCCGGGCGAGGCCCCTTGGGGCCCCGGCGCGACGGGCACCGCGACCTGGACCGGCGTGGCGCTGGCGGACGTGCTCGACGTGGCGAACCCGCAACCGGGGGCGACCGAGGTCGGCTTCGAGGGCGCCGACCTCTGCCCCGAGGCGGAGCCCGCCCAGCTCTTCGGCGGCTCGATCCCGCTCGACAAGGCCCGGCGCGGCGAGGTGCTGCTCGCCTGGGCGATGAACGGCGAGCCGCTGGCGCCGGTGCACGGCGCGCCGCTGCGCGTGGTCGTGCCCGGCTACATCGGCGCGCGCAGCGTCAAGTGGCTCGAGCGGATCGAGCTCCGCTCGGCGCCCTGGGGCGGCTACTTCCAGGACGTCGTGTACCGGCTGCTGCCCGAGGACGGCACTCCGGCCCCCGGCGCCGGGATGCCGCTCGGCATCGTGGCGCTCAACTCGGACATCCTCTCGCCGTCCGACGGCGACACCGTGGCGGCGGGGCCGGTGGAGGTGCGCGGCTACGCGTTCGCCGGCGGCGAGCGGCACGTGGCCCGCGTGGACGTCTCCCTCGACGCCGGCGCGACGTGGAGGCAGGCCGAGCTGCTCGACGACCTCGGCACCTGGGCCTGGCGGCACTGGCGGGCGACCGTTGACCTGCCGCCCGGCGAGCACGAGATCCTGGTGCGCGCGTGGGACTCCTCGGCCGCCACGCAGCCGAACGACGACGCCTCGCTCTGGAACCCGAAGGGCTACGTGAACAACGCGCGGCCGCGGGTGAGGGTGCAGGCGGTCTAGGGCACGAACACGATCTTGCCGAACAGCTCGCCGCCGGCCATCGCCTCGAAGCCGCGGCGCGCCTCCGACAGCGGCATCGCGTCCTCGATCGTCGGGCGCAGCCCGGTGTCGGCGCACAGCTGGGACAGCCTCACGAGCTCCTCGCGCGTGCCCATCGTCGAGCCGATGACCCTCAGCTGCAGGAAGAAGACGCGGCTCAGCTCGGCGGGCGGGCGGTCGCCGGAGGTCGCGCCGCTGACCACGAGCGTCCCGCCTGGGCGCAGGCAGCGGAGCGAGTGGCCCCACGTGGCCTCGCCCACCGTCTCGAGCACGGCGTCCACCCGCTCCGGCAGCCGCGCGCCGGACTCGAACGTCGCCTCGGCGCCGAGCTCCTCCGCCCGCTCGCGCTTCTCGGCCGACCGGCTGGTCGCCCACACGCGCAGCCCGGCGGCGCGCCCGAGCGCGATCGCGGCGGTGGCGACCCCGCCGCCGGCGCCCTGCACCAACACGGTCGATCCGGGCGAGACGTTCGCGTTCGTGAACAGCATGCGGTAGGCGGTCAGCCAGGCCGTGGGGAGGCAGGCGGCCTCCTCGAACGAGAGCTCCGGCGGCTTTGGGACGAGGTTCCAGCCGGGGATCGCGACCTTCTCGGCGAACGTGCCCTGATGGCGCTCGGACAGGAGCGAGCGCCGCGGGTCGAGCGTTTCGTCGCCGCGCCAGCCGGGCGAGGCGATGACGCAGTGCACGATCACCTCGTTGCCGTCCTCGTCGAGCCCGGCGGCGTCGCAGCCGAGGATCATCGGCAGCTGGTCCTCGCCCAGGCCGACGCCTCGCAGCGACCAGAGGTCGTGGTGGTTGAGAGCCGCCGCCCTCACGGTGACGGTCGTCCACCCGTCCGGGACGTCGGGCTCCGGGCGCTCGCCCACCTCGAGGCCGGAGAGCGGCGAGTCCTTGTCGAAGCGGCCGGCGAATGCTGCGAGCACGGGCGGATCCTACGGTCCCCGCGCTCTTGCCGGCCTGTTACCGGTCTGTCAGCGCGCGGTTAGGGTGGTCACTGAAGCTGACGACATGATCGATCTCAGAAGAGCCCTCCTCGCGCTGTCGCTGGCGGCGATCGGCGCGGGCGCCTCCGCGCAGGCCGCGAGCGCGGACGACTGCCGGACGCCGGTCGCGTACCCCGGCGACGCCGCGCCGTCCGAGGCGATCGCCCGCTGGATGGCGCCCGGCGCACGCGCGCGCGGCATCCCGGGCGAGCTGCCCGTCATGGGCGCGCTGGTCGAGTCCGACCTGCACAACCTGAACTATGGCGACGCCGACGCGGTCGGCTACTTCGCGATGCGGCTCGCCATCTGGAACACAGGCCCGTACGCCGGCTTCCCCGACAACCCGGACCTGCAGCTCACCTGGTTCATCGACCAGGCGCTCTCGGCACGGGCCAGGCGGGTGGCCGCCGGCGATGCGGGGTTCGGGCTCGACCCGAGCACGTGGGGAGAGTGGGTGGCGGACGTGGAGCAGCCGGCGTCGCAGTTCCGCTACCGCTATCAGCTGCGGCTCGAGCAGGCGCGCGGGCTGATCGGGCCCGACTGCGCGGGGTTCCCGCAGGCCGAGGGGCCGCCGCCGCCCACGCCGCCCGCGACGCTGCCGCCCCTCACCGAGCCCCCGCCCTCGAACGACTTCAGCGTCCGCACCGGCCACGCGGGCGGCGCGACCGTGATCGTGGTCGTCGTCCCGGGGCCCGGCACCGTCACCGCGCGCCAGGCGAGCCCGCGGCCGCGCGCGGCGGCCGGGGCACTGGTCAAACCGGCCAGGGCCGTCGCCGCGAGGGCCGGCAGGGTCAGGCTCAGGATCCGGCCGACCCGGGCCGGCAGGCGCGCGCTGCGGCGCAAGCGGTCGATCGCGGTGCGGATGAAGCTCACCTACACCCCCACCGGCGGCGCCGCCCACAGCACCTTCAAGCGCGTGAGGGTAAAGCGCGGCCGGTAGCTCGGGCGTCTACGGCAGGCAACCAGGGGGTGGCCCGGGCCGTAGGCAGAGGGCGCGACGCGCGCCGCCGCGCGGCGAGGGGGAGATCAGCTATTCGTCCGCGCCCAGGTCCACCACCGGCTGGATCAGGCCGGCCACGTCCGGGGCCACGGTGACGCGGTCGTCGCCGGCCAGCGTCTGCAGCCGCAGCGCGTCGTTCGCCGGCTCGCTGCCGTCGAGGCGCAGCTGCGCCGCCAGGCCCTTCACGACCACCTGGCCGAGCACCCTGGTGACGTTCACCACGTCCTTCCCGTCGCTGCCGTTCGCGACGACGGTGTCGGCGGC